>NZ_JBPJUQ010000076.1:0-36993 GCF_051192615.1 Streptosporangium sp. G11 | reverse complement strand
TCCAGCAACCGCGCCAACCCCACCTCAACCGCGAACAACCCCGGCTGAACCCAACCCGTCCGCTCCAAACCCTCCCCTGAGGCGATCACCTCAGACAACCCCTCAAACAGACCACACACCTGCCCGAACACCTCAGCGAACACCGGAAACACCCCGGCAAGACCCACCCCCATCCCCACACGCTGAGCACCCTGACCAGAGAAAACCCACCCCAGACGACCATCACCGGCCACCCCCGACACCACACCCGCACCCGGCAGACCAGCCGCCAACACCCCCAAACCCGCCACCAACTCCGCATGATCAGCCCCCACCACCACCGCACGATGCCCGAACACCGAACGCGTGAGCAGTGAGGCGCCGATGTCGAGTGGAGCTGTCGCGGGGTTCGCCGCGAAGTCCGCCAGCGCAGCCGCCTGGGCCTTCAGCGCGGCTTCGTCGCGGCCCGAGAGCAGCCACGGCAGGAGTTCCGGGAGAACCCTCTCCCCGGGAGCCCCTGCCCCGGTTTCGACGGCGGCAGCAGGCGGTTCGGTGACCACGACGTGGCAGTTGGTGCCGCCCATGCCGAACGAGCTGACACCTGCCACCAGCGGCTCGTCAGGGCGAGGCCAGGCGGTGAGTTCGGTCTGTACGCTCAGGTTGAGCCGGTCGAGGGGGATATCGGGGTTCGGCGTCTCGAAGTTGAGGCTGGGCGGCAGTTCCCGGTTCCCGATGCTCAGTACGACCTTCAGCAGGCCGACCAGGCCGGCGGCGCCTTCCAGATGGCCGATGTTCGTCTTGGCCGATCCGACGAGCAGCGGTACGCCGGAGTCGCGGACCGCGCCGAGCGCCGCACCGAGCGCGGCTGCCTCGATGGGGTCGCCGACGCGGGTGCCCGTACCGTGCAGTTCCACGTACTGGACCGTCTCGGGAGCGATGCCGGCGTGTTCGTAGGACTGCCTGATGACCTGTTCCTGTGCATCCCGCCCCGGCACGGTGAGGCCGGGGGTGGCGCCGTCGTTGTTGACGGAGCCGCCGCGCAGGACGGCATGGACGCGGTCGCCGTCGGCGAGCGCGTCGGCCAGTCGCTTGAGGACCATGACGACGCCGCCCTCACCACGGACGAAGCCGTTGGCGCGAGCGTCGAAGGTGTAGCAGAGGCCGTCCGGGGACAGGCCGCCGAAGCGTTCGGCGGTGACCGCGCTCTCGGCGGTGAGGTTGAGGTTCACCCCAGCGACGATCGACAGGCTCGCGTCGCCCGCGCGGAGGGACTCGGCGGCCAGGTGGAGGGCGACCAGTGACGACGACTGGGCGGTGTCCACGGTGAGGCTGGCACCGCGCAGCCCGAGGAAGTAGGAGACCCGGTTGGCGATGACACCCCGGTTCACGCCGGTGATGGTGTGCGGGGTGATCTCCGAAAGACCATGCCGCTGGATCAGGCCGGTGTAGTCGTCGCGGAGCGTTCCGACGTACACCGAGGTGTCGCCGTCGCGCAGCGAGGCGGGCACGATGCGGCCGTCCTCCAATGCCTCCCACACCATTTCCAGCACCAGGCGCTGCTGCGGGTCCATACTGGCGGCCTCGCGCGGGGAGATGCCGAAGAAGTCCGCGTCGAAGTCCGCGACCGCGTCGAGGAAGCCGCCCCGACGCGCGGCGGGCGCCACCGCCCGGTCCCAGCGGTCGGCCGGGGCCTCGCCGATCGCGCTCGTCCCGGTGCGCAGCAGTTCCCAGAAGCGTGCGGGGGAATCGGCGCCGGGAAGCCGGCATGAAATCCCGACAATGGCGATGGCCCGGTCCCGGTCGGCCCCGACAGCCGGATAAACAATGGTCATCGCTAAATGCCTTTCGTCTCCCGACCCGAAAGCGCCTGAAGCGGCGGTCGACCTCGAACATTAATAGCAGGCCGGTAATCACGCGTTCTCGCGCTGAGCCGACGGCGGCGAATTGCCCGGCGATGATCGGATAATGAGGGCGCTTGGCTAGCTTGGAGAATCATGGAAAGTCGCCGAGCCTAAACGAGGCAGGGAGTAGTCATGTCCACGATTGAGGATTTCGAGCTCACCGATGACGCGCAACTGCAGACCCAGTTGTACGTGCGAGCCTTCAACTCCGGCGACTTCGAGACGCTCGAGCGGCTCTACACCGAGGAGGCCATCGCGGTCTGGGAGCCGGGCCAGCCGCTGAGCGGGCAGGCGCGTCGCGACCACATAGCCGAGACGCTGCAGGCCAAGCCGCGCATGACGGCCAAGGACCGGCACGTGTACGAGACCGGCGACGCGACGCTGCTGGTCGTCGACTGGCAGGTCGAGATCCCCGGAGCGGACGGTGAGATCGAGGTGCACACGGGCGTCGGACTTGACGTGTTGCGGCGCGGTGAGGACGGCAAGTGGCGGTACGCGATCGACGACCCGTACGGCGAGGAGCAGTGAGGCACACCTCCGGTCATCCGGCCGGTCAGGGCGAGGACAGGGAGCAGGAATGGCTGTGAACGAGCAGGCCGCCGCGGTGATCCAGGCGGTGCGGGACGTGGTGCCGACACTGCGGGAGAACGGTCTGGCGGCCGAAGAGAACCGCTGGATCCCCGAGGAGAACATCGAACTGCTGGACAAGGCCGGGGTGTTCCGTGCCGCGGTCCCGACCCGGTTCGGCGGGCTCGACCTGTCGTTGGAGGAGCAGTACGACATCCTGGTCGAGGTGGCGCGCGGTTGTGGCTCGACCGGATGGGTCGCGCTGGCCTGGGTGTCGACCGCGTGGATGATCACGCAGTATCCCGACCGGGCGCAGGAGGAGGTTTTCACGAGCGACTCGGTGCGGATTTCGGGCGGGTTCTCGCCGACCGGCGTGCTGACGCCGACAGAGGGCGGCTATCTGCTGAGCGGTACCTGGCGGTTCAACTCCGGGTGCCGGGGCGCGCAGTGGGACCTGCTGGGGGCGATGCTGACGCTGCCGGACGGCTCGCACCAGGAACTGTATGCGGTGGTGCCGATGTCGGAGCTGTCGATCGCCGACGACTGGCACGTGTCCGCCGCCGCCGCGACGGGCAGCTCCACCACCTCCGCCAAGGACGTGTTCGTGCCCGCGCACCGGGTGATGGATGCCGCCGAGGCCTTGGAGGGAGTGACCGGGGACCGGTCGAACACCGGCGCCAACGGCCGTAACTACGCACTCATCGGGTACATCATGGCCTCGTCGGTGGCGTCCTACATCGGCATGGCGCGGGCTGCGTTCGAGTTGTTCGTCGAGCGCGTGCCGGGCCGTCCGATCGCGTACACGTCCTGGGAGGACCAGGCCAAGCACCCGCTCACGCAGTTGCGGGTCGCCACGGCCGCCAACAAGATCGAGGCGGCGGACGCGCTGGTGCGCCGCTGGATCACCGCGCTCCAGGCGCACGCCGACGCGGGCACGCAGCCGACGCTGGAGGAACGGGCCGAGGGCCGTGGCCGTTGCGGGTACGCGATCCAGCTCGCCAAGGAGTCGGTCGAGGACCTGCAGTCCATCAGCAGCGGCTCTGCGATCATGCGGGCGGCTCCGTTCCAGCGGTTCTTCCGCGACATCGAGGGCCTGGCGCTGCACGGCATGATGACGCCGAACCCGAACCTGGAGGTACACGGCAGGGTTGTTCTCGGGCTCGAGCCCGACACCTACCTTCTCTGACCCGCCGCCCGCGGGGAGGCGGCCCGTCCAGCGTGATGCCGGACGGGCCGTCTTCTCTTTCCGGGCCATGGTCGCCGGGAACTACCTGCCGGCCGCTTCGGCGGCCTGGCGGCCGGCGCGGACGCCGGTCTCGATGGCGCCGTCGATGTACCCGTTCCAACCTGCGGCGATGTCGCTGGTGGCGAACGCGAGACGTCCGCTGGGCCGCTGGAGGGCATCGTGCAGCCGGGTGAGCTGGCCGGGGCTCTGGCAGGCGGCGGCGCCGAGCGAGAACTCGTCGCGCGCCCAGTTCTGCGCCTTGATCGCGGTCACCTCGGCCTTCGGCTCCAGCCGGCGCACGGCGGCGCGGACCTGGGCGATGTCGGCGCCGTCGAACGTCGGATGGTAGCTGAACCCGACGACCAGCAGGCCGTCCCCGGCTTCCCGGTAGGGGATCAGTGCGGAGATCGGGCCGCCCTCGGCGTCCTGGGCGAAGAAGCGGCCCACGTCACCGCGCACGTGCATCCAGATCTTGGTGCCGTTGGGTACCCCGATGCCCTCGCTGGTGGCGGCGGTGTGGGCGACAGGCAGGACCGGGTTGAACCTGATGGTGCGCCACACGTTCGCGGGAAGCGCGACCACCGCCACGGGCGCGGAGAACCGCCGGCCCGACCGGGTGGTGACGTGCACGCGGCGGCCGTCGTCGACGACCGAGGCAACGGGCGTGCTGAGCCGCAGATCGGCGTCGGCGTCGGCGAGGATGGCTTTCAGCAGCCCGATGGTGCCTGTTTCGATCCGGTAGTGACCGGTCGCGGCGTTCCACTTGTCGAATCCCCCACCGGCCAGCGACCACCAGCGGGCCATCTGCGTATAGGCGCCGCGGCTGCTCTTTCCGCCCGAATACGCCGAGGTCACACCCGACATCCAGCTCTCGTCGCGAGCCGACAGTTTCATCGCGTCAAGCCGGGCGCGCAGCGAGATCCCGTCGGCCGGCCGCACCGCGTCGGCGTTGTGCAGCGGGTCGAAGGGCCGGTCGAACAGCGTGGCCGCGCCGTCGAAGAACCGCACGAGCATCTCCCCCAGGTGCCCGAACGCCTCGTCGAGCGGGAAGGACCGCGGGCCGTCCGGTGTGGGGAGGATCGCCCGGTCCGGTCCGGGATCCTCGGCGATGCCGATGCCGTAACGCATCATCTCGGCCCATACGTGGGGCTGGCTCCAGTGCACCCACGTGCCGCCCCGCTCGACCGGCACCCCTGCGAACGTGTCGGTCCAGGTACGACCTCCGATCCGGTTGCGGGCCTCCAGCACCAGGGGGCGCAGGCCGCGAGACGCCAGTTCGCGCGCCGCCGTGACACCCGCGTAGCCCGCCCCGATGACGATCGCGTCCGGTTCGCCCCCGCCGCCCGGTGAACCGCTCGCCTCCGCGACGCCGCTGTGACCGAGCGGCACACCCGCCGTCACCCCGACGGCAAGTCCCGAGGCCAGCAGTCTGCGACGCAACAGGCTTCCTACGGTCTCTTCGCCCATGATGTGCGCTTCCCTTCCGTCACTGCTCGCGAAGTCCGCGCTCGCGGCAAATCTCTTTCAGGTACGAGAAATAATGCCGATCTCGGGTCACCGCCCGGTCTGGCCCGGGTATGGACGGTGAGTTACCGAGCAATTAATGGAGCGGTTTTCCGATCGGTAGGCTGAGAGAGCGAACACCGCCGGTGTTCGAGAAATGGAGGTCAGCCACCTAATGACGGCCAATCTCGAAGTCGACCTGGAAAACCTGGACCTGACCGACGATCCGGAGACCCAGAACGAAGTCTTCATGCTCGCTTTCAATTCCGGCGATGGAAACGTGTTCAACTCGCTCTACCGGGAGGACTCGATCTCCAACCTGTCGGGCGAGCCGCTGCGCGGCGAGGAGCGCAAGCGTTTCGTCGTCGAGATGATCGGAAAGAAGCCGCGTCTGAAGGCGGTGTTGAAGAGCGCCTACGTCGCCGGTGACATCTCGCTGGTGAAAGTGGTGTTCGACCTGGAGGTCACCGGCGACGACGGCGAGCGGGTCATGCTGCACGGCTCGTGCACCGACGTCATGCGCCGCGAAAAGAGCGGCAAATGGATGATGGCGATCGACCGGCCCATCGCCGACGCCATGCCGCAGGCCTGACCGGCGTACGCCCACGAGTTCCGGCCCCTGCCACCATCTCGACCGGCAGGGGCCTTCGCGCGCCCGCCCCGCTCCGCTCAGCCGGGATGGCCTAGTGCGACGTTCCTCGAAGCAGGCAGGTGAAACGGCGTCGACGAGGATGGGGAGCCGGACGGCCCCAGATCCAGACCCTGGTGGTACGTCTAATCTTGCCGCTCAAAAGGAAACACCGCGCTGGAGCGGACCGGGGCGGAAAGCCGGGACGGATTCAAGCGGGTTCGCGGGCGGGCCTCTCCCGGCCGTCGCGCGGCGCCGGGACGGGAACCGGACGCGAGCCCAGCGAGTAACGCAAGATCCGCATGAGCATCGCGGGCTTCATCAACGCCTCGGGTGGGTCCAGCAGGCCCGCGACGCGCAGATAGGCGGAGGCGACCTTGCCGTCCCTGGTCGCGGCGTCCAGCACCTTCGCCACCAGACCGTGCGCCATCCGCACCTTGAGCGTCCGCTCGCCGGGCACATCGGGAAAAGTGAGGTCGCCGGTGGTCATCAGGTCCCACGGCCCGTCAAGGACGTCGCGTGCCAGCTCGCGCAGGAAGTCCAGCGAACGCGGCGGGCCCGAGCGAAGGTGCGAGCGCAGGGCCAGCGCGCCCAGTGCCGAAATGGTCATGCCCTGGGCGTAGGTGGGGTTGAAACTGCACACCGAGTCACCCAGCAGGACAAAGCCATCGGGGAAACGGTCCAGCCGCTCGTACCGCCGTCGCAGACTGGCGGGAAACTGGTAGGACACCGGATCGTCGACCGGTTCGCTGACACGCGCGGCGTCGGCGATGTCGGGCACGGCGAGCGAGGCGAGGAAGGCGTCGAACCCCTCCGGGTCGGACGGCGGCACGTCGCCGAGCACACCGTAGGCGGTCAGCTCGATGTGGTCTCCGTGCCTGCCGCAGATCGCCCCGCGCGGCAGCGTCGGCGAGGCGATGACGTTGATGGAGATGTCGCGGCCGAACGGGTCGGTGCGGATCCGGTAGTGACGAGTGGTGTACCCGATGCCGATCTTCAAGCGATCCTCGGCGACACGTTGGTAGCCGAGTTCGGTGAGCCACACCGGGGTGCGCGAACCCCGGCCGGTCGCGTCCACCACCAGGTCCGCGTTGAGTTCCCGTTCGATTCCCGTGTCCGGCTCGCGAACTCGTGCCCCGGTGATCCGGCGGCCGTCGCCGGTGGCGGTCACCCCCAAGATGTCATGTCGCTCCAGGAACCGTACGTTGGGAACGTCCTGGACCTTTTGGCGGACGTGGAACTCCAGCATCGGACGGCTCACGGTCACCGCGACCATCCCCGACTCGTCCCGCGCCAAGGGGACCCCGTTGAAGTACCAGCGCAGGTTGCCGGCCACGTCACCGCTTCCCGCGCCGGCCGCGACGAGTTCGTCGGTGATGCCGGGAAACAGTTCCTCGATGGCCTGCCTGCCCCGGGCCAGCAGGCCGTGCACCTGGCGGCCCTGCGGAACGCCCTGCCGGGTCTTCTCCACCCCGGTCAGCACGTCACGGTCAACGACGACGACTTCCGCGTACGTCTCGGACAGGACCCGCGCGGCGAACAGGCCCGCGATGCTGCCGCCGAGCACCAGGGCACGACCTGTGATTCGACCACTCATGACGGCCACCTCCCTCGTTTCGGATCTACTGGGTGAGGCGTTGGCCTCGGTCGCCGGATAACGCGTCCGGCGCCGGGAGGCGGGAGTCCGCAAGCATTCCGAACCGGCCACGACCACGCCGGAATCGACCCTAGACAGGAGTTGGAAGCAACCGTCAAGGGCGCGGTAATCGTCCTGTAACCGCGATTATGTAAGCGCCGGAACCGGCGGGTTACCGCATCGAGATCCGGACCGCATCTTCACCGAAGCAACCGGCGGTCCCGTTTACCGGTGCGCCTGCTCCGGTAGCGCATCGAATCGAACGCGCGATCACCGCGAACCTTCCCTTCGCCTGGGTCACCGGCGATGAGGCCTACGGCGACAACGGACCACTACGCCGTTTCCTGGAAGCCCGGCAGCTCAACTACGTCCTGGCCGTCGCCCGCGCCCACCGCCTGACCAGCGCGGCCGGCGCCTTCCGCGCCGGCGTGATGGCCAAGAAGGTCCCCGAATCCGGGTTCGAAGCCATCCCGGCCGGCATCGGCACATCGCCTTGGCCATGCTCGCCCTGGCCAATCTCACCGTCACCCGCGCCATGCTTATAGCCGAAACCGGCCAATTCGGCCGACCGCTTAATCGCGACCTCTTACAACGAGATCCGATGACTTTTCGCCCAACCGATCGGGCCACCCGCAAGCGATCGCCACATCTACGACCGGTCCCGATGGCGACGACGACACCGAATCCAAGCCCGTCGATCCCACCACCGGCAAGAACGGCTCAAGATCCATAAGCGCTACTGGAGTACCAGAAGTCCAGAGACGGCCAAATGCGGCCCCCGCCCCACCGAAGGGCGGACTTAACATTAATTTTACCGGATTCACGGGTTGTATGAGATTGGTCACACACATAATTAGATGGACAAATCGGCCATTTGGTTTCTACCATGAGGCTGACGTTTACAACGAACCTGACTATGAGGCAGAGAGGCGACAACCTGGCCCCACAATTCTCTTTTAGCGCATTCCCGCCCTGCTTGTCAAGCATTAACTGGAGTGCTATGTGGTTTCGTGTGCTCGGTCCGCTCGAGGTCATTTCCGGTGAGCAACCAGTTCCACTGGGTGGCGCAAAGCAGCGAGCAGCCCTCGGGCTGCTGCTTTTGAAGGCCAATCAAGTTGCGTCCACGGACCAGTTGATGGACGCATTGTGGAGTTTCGATGACACTCCCATCACCGCACGCAAAATACTGCAGAATGCGATCTGGGGACTACGACGGGTGTTCGCAGCGTACGGTGGTGAAGGCCCCAATCTCCTACTCACCCAGGCGCCCGGTTATCGACTACAGGTCGCGCCCGAGCGGGTCGACCTCCATTTATTCCACCAGTGGACGGCCAAGGGGCGCGCGGACCTGGCCAATGGCGCGCCTGAGGCGGCCGCCCCCCAGTTGCGCGACGCCCTCGCGCTCTGGCGCGGCCCGGCGTTGGCCGATCTGGAGGAGACCGGCCGCGCCTGGCCTGAAGTGATCACCGCGCAGAACGCCCGGCTGGACGTCCTGGAGGACTACTTCGAGGCGGAACTGGCCTGTGGCCGCCCCCATGCCATCCTCGGCGAGCTGGAGGCCATGGTCGAGAACGAGCGGCCCCGGGAACGTGCCTGCGGCCAGCTCATGCGCGCACTGTATTACTGCGGACGCCAAGCGGACTCACTCAACGTCTACCGGCGGATGCGGATCAGGCTCGTGGAGGAGTTCGGCCTCCAGCCCAGCCCGGAACTCCAATTGCTCCAACACGCCGTTCTCACCCAGGACCTCGGGCCGGGTCCGCAGCCTCCCGTCGCATTGCGGGAAGGCCGGCGCCCTGTTCTCAACAACGGTGCCACGGATACCGTCGGCCGCCCGCGGGGCACGGCGGCCCATCGAGTTCATACGGCGCCGCGTCGATCACAGGACACCACCCCACCCGCCTCCGAACAGGCTCCGCAGCCTCACAAGGCCCGGGTCCCGGCACCGTCGTCCTCCAAGTCCTCTCCCACCGAAGTGGTCGTGGCCTCCGAACGACGCAAGATGAGCGTCGTCCTCGTACAGATCTGGCTCTGTCTGGACCTCGACAGCGCCGACGCCACCGAGATCGACCAGGTCATGGAGGAGGCGGCGGTAGTGATCAGAGAGAAAGCGGAGCATTTCGGCGGCTTCGTCATGACCTCGATGGGCTCGTTGTCGATGTTGGTGTTCAGCGCCCGCAACGACCAGAACACCCACGCCGAGCAGGCGGTGCGCGCCGCCGCCGTGATCCGCGACTCTCTCGGCGCGCTGGCCGCCCCGGGCACCCACACCTCCCGTTTCGTGCGCGGGCTGTCGGTGCATGCCGCCGTGGCCACGGGCGAGGCGTTCGCCCGCCCCGGGCCCAACGACGGCCCGCCCGTCGTCAACGGCGCCCTGCTGGACTACTGCCGTTCGCTGCTGTCGGCCGCTCCTGCCGACGACATCCAGGTATGTGACCGGACTCGGCTGGCCACCGGTCCCAACGTCTGTTACGAACGGGTCGAACACCAGGTCGGCGACTCTCCCGTGCGCTGGCGGATGAGCGACGCGCACGGCTGCTACGACCACGAACTCGAGCTGCTGCAGAAACTCATGGAACGCGCTCATCGCAGCAGCGCCCCGCATCTCGTCACGGTGCTCGGAGGGTCGGGCATCGCCAGGTCCCGGCTCTTCATCGAGTTCCAGCGCAGGGTGCGTGAACTGCTGCCCGAGCCCGCCTCGTACGTGTGCGTGAGCCCGGCCCCCATCAGTGACCGGACCTTGATGCCCTACCAGGTCGTCCCGTCGGAAGGGCGCTCCGACCGTCTGCTCGTCGCGATCGTGGACGATCTGCACCACGCCGATGACCTGTCACTTGACCTGATGGAGAATCTGACAGACTCCATGGGCCCCGTCCCGGCGCTCATCATCGTCGGCGCCAAGCCGGAACTGCTGGACCGGCGCCCCGGGTGGATGGGAGGAAAGCGACACGCGATTACGATCACCCTCGACCCCCTGATGGCCACGGTGGATGTCAACCCGGATGACGCATGTCATGCCGCACTGCTTGCCTGCTGATCCTCCGTGGTCTCGATCATGGACGGTCGGGGTTCGTTGATCCACGCCTTCTCGAACAGCACGGGCAGAACCGTTCGGGGTGGGCGGCACAGGCGACCTGGAGAACCTGGGCGCGTTGTTCCTGAATTTCTAACGCGGCGCCGAAATGGACCGATGCCCGGGTGTGTAATCCGGTCCCTGAGTGCCGATGCTCGTGGTTACGGTATTTGACGAATACTTCACAGAATTCCCGGGAGTCCCGGATGGATCCGAAGCCTTCCGGGAACGCGGGACAATGTTCAGGGGCTTTGAAGTTCACTTCCGACTTAACGTCACTGTGAAGAATATCCTGTTCCCACCCTACTCCTGTAACTCAAGACTGGTTCGCCCTGTGTGTCACACCAGTCTCTCAGAGAGGGCCACCATGGCATAAAGAAGGGTTTTTCTGTTACCCAGGCCGACTTTCCCCGTTGGATGGTCGAGCTGTACGCAGTGCCCGGACCAGGCTTCCGAACTGCGGATCCGCGTCCAAGGTGTCCAGCGCGCAGGTGAGGACATCGGAGTAGGTCTCACTGGCCAAGAGGTAGCGTTCCCTGCCTGCTTCGGTGACGACGGCATGAACGCCACGTCTGTCGTCCGCGCACAGGTCTCTGTAGACGAATCCGAGAGCGTCCAGCCGTCCCACCAGGCGAGTCACCGAACTCTGGTCCAGGCCGATACGGTCGGCCAGGACCTTCATCCGCAATTCGCTGTCGGCCGCCTGGGAAAGGTCCCGCAAGGCTCGGTATTCGGACAGGCGCATTCCGTGACACCGCTGGAGCGCCTCGGCCAGTTGCCGTTCCACCACGGCCTGCAACCGCAGGAACGCGGTCCATATGGCTTGATCGGTGGAGGTGGTCATAGGCTTCCCTCCGTGTCGCGGCCCAGCAGTGCCACCAGGCGGTCGGAAGGAACGGTGGAAGAGGTCGGGACGGGCAGTGCGAACAGAGAGTGACGGGTCGCGTCGTTGATGACCAGAGGAGCCAGGAGCAGCAGGTCCTCGGCCAGGTTCGCCGGGATGGGATACGGGTGACCGCAGGCGCGGCCGACGTCCCAGCCGTGCACGGCGATCTCGATCGCACCGATTCCCGCCAACGTCGAGAGCGACAGTTGCCAGTCGGCGACCCTCACCTGGTCGGGGGCGCAGGCTATCGCGCACGTGTGCAGCAGCCGGCATGCGCGGCTGCGGAAGCCGAAGAGCAGGTCGGTGTCGGGGGCGGGCGGGCCGGATGGCACGACGCCGACACAACCCGCCGCGAGGCCCTCCTGCAGGGTGTCCAGCGACTCGTTGAGGTGCAGCAGCAGCGTGGCGAGGTTCCACTGGTCGCAGGGTGTCGGCGCGTTCAGCAGATCGGCGGTGATGTGCTGGCCCGTTGCCAACGCGTAGTCCAACGCCTGTTTGAGGAGGCCGATTCCTTCGGTCGGTGCTGTCAGCACGTAGGACATCGTCATGGTCGAGCCCTTGTCAACGGGCCGACGGGGAATGGCGCACCAGCGGCAGGCCCAGACTGTGGAACAGTTCCGGACGCTGGTGCGACACGATCCGTGCGATGCCTCGCGACGTGATCGTGAGGGCCTCGACCGAGTAGGCGCGGTGGATGCCGTCCTCACCCCGCAGGTAGGTGGCGAAGGCCGGCTTCCCCTGGTGAGTGGTGCGGACCATCTGGCAGGTGCCGAAGGCGGGGCATTCGGTGGCCATGAAACGGGCGATGGCCTCGCGGCCCGCCAAACCGATGGGCTCCGGCGGCACCTCACAGACGGCGTCGCTGGTGAGCAGGTTCATCAACGCCGGGAGGTCGGCATGTTCGAACGCGGCGACGTAACGGTCGAGCAGGTCGCGTTCGTGCGGGTCATCGGGCTCGTCCACCTGGTCGGCCGGGCCGGCGGCCTTGGTGAGCTGCGCCCTCGCCCGCTGCAACATGCTGTAGACCGCCGCACTACTGGTGCCGAGCAGTTCCGCGACCTCTCCGGCCCGCCACCCCAGCACCTCGCACAGCAGCAGAACGGCGCGCTGACGCGGCGTCAGACACCGCCACGCGACGGTCAACGCCAGCCGGACCGACGTTCGCGTCTCGATCACCGCCGCGGGGTCGGCCGGCTCGCTGCCGAACAACACGCGGGCGATCGGCTCCAGCCAGGCCGACTCCTGGCCGTGCTGATCGGCGGCCGGATCCGCGGGGCCGCCCAGCCCTGTCGGCAGCGGCCGCCGGCTGCGCGCCTCGATCGCGTTCAGGCAGGTGTTGGTCGCGATCCGGTACAGCCAGTTGCGCAGCGAGGCCCGGCCCTCGAACTCGTCGAGAGACCGCCATGCCCTCAGGTAGGTCTCCTGGACCAGATCCTCGGCCTCGTGCGCGGAGCCGAGGATCCGGCAGCAGTGCGCCAGCAACTCCGGCCGGAACCGATCGGCCAGCTGGCCGAAGTTCCCTCGATCCGCCGCCACACCCGTCATCATCGCACTCCAATGTTTCCCTTGATCGACCCCTCTTCAATGAGGACAGACCGGCGGACCCAAATCCATCGGGCGACACCCGACGAAAACACGAACGGCTGCCTGTCTTCATCAACATGGTTCAGTCACCAGAGGAACACCTCTCGAAAACCGGCTCCTCGAAGTCTCCTCCGTCCTCACGCTGGGCGGCGCTCGGCCTGCTGTGCGCCGCCATGTTCATGGTCGCCCTGGACGGCCAGATCGTCATCCTGGCGATGCCCTCCATCCAGGCCGACCTCGGCTTCAGCGTGTCCAGCCTCCAATGGGTGCTGAGCGGTTACCTGCTCAGCTTCGGCGGTCTGCTGCTGCTGGCCGGCAGGATGGCCGACATGCTCGGCCACCGCAGGCTCTTCGTCATCGGCGTGGTCCTGTTCCTGGCCTCCTCGGTGCTGTGCGGTGCCGCCTGGTCCCAGGAGACCCTGATCATCGCCCGCCTCGTGCAGGGCGCGTCGGCCGCGATCATGTCGCCTACCGCGCTGGCCCTGCTGATGACCACCTTCGACGAAGGGCCCGAACGTAACCGGGCGCTGGCCATCTGGACGGGCACCGGCGCCTTCGGCGCGACCGCCGCGCTGCTGATCGGCGGCGTGGTCACCGACCTGGTCGGCTGGCAGTGGATCTTCTACCTGAACATCCCGGTCGCCGCCGTCATGCTCGCCCTGGTCCCGGTCCTGCTGCGGGAGAGCCACGCGCCCACCACCGAACGCTCCTTCGACTTCGGCGGCGCGATCACCAGCACCGGCGCGGCCGTACTGCTCATCTACGCCATCGTGGAAGCGCCCACCATCGGCTGGGGCCACAGCCGGACCATCAGCCTGCTGGTCGCCGCCGCCGTGCTGGTCGCGCTGTTCGTCGTCATCGAGAAGAAGTCGGCGGCACCGCTGGTGCCCTTGCGGATCTTCAAGTCGAGCTCACTGGTCAGCGGAAACCTGATGATGATCCTGGTCGGCATGCTGCTGCTCGGCTTCAACGTCCTGGTCTCCCTCTACGCCCAGCAGGTGCTGCACTTCACCCCCGTCATCTTCGGCCTGGGCACGCTGGCCTACGCCCTGATGGACATCCTGTCGGCCAATGTCGCCGGGGTGGTCGTCGGCAAGATCGGATACCGGATCGTCGCGTTGGCGGGCATGGTGCTGTTCGGCATCGGCGCGCTGCTCATGACGGCGATCTCGCCATCCGGCAGCTACTTCAGCGACCTGTTCGTCGGACTGCTGGTCTTCGGATCCGCCGTCGGCACCTGTTTCGTCGCGGTCTCCATCGCCGCCCTCACCGGTGTCCCCGACGAGGACGCCGGGCTGGCCTCGGGCATCAACAACGCCGCGTTCTGGATCGGCGGAGCACTCGGCAGCGCCGTCGTCGCCACCGTGGCGGTCACCTACACCAATGGCACCGGCCCCGCCGCCCTCACCGAGGGGTTCCAGGCCGGGTTCTGGGCCTGCGTGGCCCTCGCCGCTGTCGGCGCCGTCATCGCGCTGGTCCTGCTGCTCCTGCCCCAGCCGGCCGGAGAGGAGGAGGCCCTCCCGGCCACCCACTGACCCTCCATCGGCTGGTAACCGCATGCTCTCCGGCGTCACGACAGCCGCCAAAGCAGAGAGAACATGGAACCAGTCGGTCGCCGTCGACTACGGCCCGACCTCCACGACCGCCAGCGCCGTCCGCCGGCGCTGGCGGCGTCGTGGATTCCGAGGATGAGTTCATCTGGAGGAGCCCATGAGCACACGCGATTCCGAGCGCACATCGCCCTCGCCGTTGGAAGAGCCCAAAACCTTCCGGGTGAACCTGACGGTGAACGGAACCGAGCGAACCGTTGATGTGGATCCGCGAACCACACTGCTCACGCTGCTGCGCGAGCGGTTCGGCCTGACCGGTACCAAGGCCGGTTGTCACCAAGGCACCTGTGGCGCTTGCACGGTGCACGTCGATGGGCGCCGGGTTCTGTCGTGCCTGACCCTGACGGTCAGCGCCGCCGGCGCCGAGATTCGCACGATTGAGGACCTGGCCGAGCCCGACGGCACACTGCATCCGTTGCAACGCGCATTCGTGGAGTTCGACGCGCTTCAGTGCGGCTTCTGCACACCGGGGCAGATCATGTCGGCCGAGGCGTGCATCCGCGAGGGCAACGCCGAATCCGAGAACGACGTGCGCGAATACATGAGCGGCAACCTGTGCCGATGCTCCGCGTACCCGAACATCGTGCGGGCCGTACGGTCCGTTGCCGAGAGCCGGTGAGGACATGAGGCCTTTCACCTACGCGAGGGTGTCCAGCCTGAACGAGGCGGCGCGGGAGAGCTCCAGACCGGGGGCGATGGTGTTGGCGGGCGGCACCACGCTGGTCGACCTCATGCGCGGGAACGTACTGGCCCCTGATCACCTGATCGACATCAGGCGGCTGCCGGGCATGGACCACGTGGAGGAGACCGACGCGTCGCTGCGGATCGGCGCGTTGTCCCGGATGGCCGACGTGGCCGCGGACGAGCGAGTGCGGACGCGATATCCCGCGATCGCCGAGAGTCTGCGGCTGGCCGCCTCCCAGCAGGTGCGCAACATGGCCACCATCGGCGGGAACATACTGCAACGCACCCGCTGCCCCTACTACCGCGACGGCGAGTCGCCCTGCAACAAGCGTGAGCCGGGATCCGGGTGCAGCGCGCTGGCCGGTCCTGACCGCGACAGCGCCGTGCTGGGCGGCTCCGAATCCTGTGTCGCGGTCTACCCCGGAGACCTCGGCGTCGCACTGGTCGCGTTCGAGGCGTCCGTGGAACTGCTGTCGGCCGACGGGCCGAACATCCTGCCCTTCGCCGAGCTGCACCGGGACATCGGGGACGAGCCGGAGCGGGAGACGACGCTGTCGCCGGGTGACATCGTCACGGCCGTGACCATCCCGAACAGCGCCCTGGTGCGCGATTCCGCCTATGTCAAAGTCGCCGACCGTGCCCGCTACGCGTTCGCCATCGCATCGGCGGCGGTCGGGATCACGATCGAGGACGGCGTCGTCACGGCGGCGCGGGTGGGTTTGGGAGGGGTGGCGACCCGGCCGTGGCGCAGTCACGAGGCCGAGGCGGAGCTCGTCGGACGTCCGTTGACCGCGGACACCGCCAAGGCCGCGGGCCAGGCCGCCTTCGTCTCGGCTCGGGCGGGCCGCGACAACGCCGTGAAGATCGCGCTGGGGCCTCGGGTGGTCGAGCGGGCGTGTCTGCGCGCAGGACAGGGAGGGGAACGAGCATGACGAAGATCCTGGGAACCTCGGTGGTCCGGGCCGACGCGGTGGCCAAGGTCACCGGCCAGGCCGCGTATGTCGCCGACCACACGCCCGCCGGGACGCTGCACGCCGCACTGGCGACGGGAACGGTTCCGCGAGGGCGTATCACCGCCATCGATGTCGGCGAGGCCGAACGGCTGCCGGGGGTACGCCTGGTCCTCACGCACCGCAACCTCGGCGACGCCGTGGGAGAGGGCCGGTTCCTCACGCCGGTGCTAGGCGGCCAGTTCCAGTCGAGCTTCAACCCGCTCGGCTCCGACGAGATCCGCTATTCGGGCCAGATCGTGGCGCTCGCCGTGGCCGCCACCCCGGAGATCGCCGAGGAGGCGGCGAGCCTGATACGTGTCGAGTACGAGGCGTTGCCCGCCGTGATCGCGCTGGCCGACGTCGCCCCCGACGCACCGGGGCGGATCGACCTGCACGGCCTGGAGACCGGCGACACCGCGACGGTGCTCGCCGAGTCGCACGTCGTGATCGACCGCGAGTACGCCACCTCCGTCAACCACCACAACCCGATCGAGCCCTTCCACGCCACGGCGCTTTGGAAGGACGGCCGCCTGGAGATCCGCGTTCCCAGCCAGTGGGTCACCGGCGAGCGGTTCGCGCTGGCAGGTGTCCTCGGTGTCTCCGAGCAGGACGTGCACGTCGTCAGCCCGTTCGTGGGCGGCGGGTTCGGATCGAAGGGCGCGACGCTGTGGCACACGGTGCTGACCGCCGAGGCCGCGCGGCGGCTGGACTCGCCGGTGAAGCTGTCGATCACTCGCAGGCAGATGTTCACAATCGCCTCGTTCCGGCCCGAGACACGGCATTCGGTGCGGCTGGCCGCGACCTCCGACGGCCGGTTCACCGCCTACGAGCACGAGATCCTCACTCAGACCTCACGCAGCGACGTCCTCGCTCTCCCCGGCACCGACAACACCGCGCGGCTGTACGCCTTCCCCAACATCCACACGCGTGAGAGCACCATCGGGGTCGACGTGAACACTCCGGGGTTCATGCGGGGCCCGTTGGAGTTCCCCGAGCTGTTCGCGTTGGAGAGCGCCGTCGACGAAATGGCCACGGCGCTCGACATGGATCCGATGGAGCTACGGCTGCGCAACGAGCCGGAGAAGGAGCCTGTGCAGGGCCTCCGGTACAGCAGCCGGTCGCTGCAGGAGTGCTATCGGCGGGGCGCGGAGCTGTTCGGCTGGCACCGGCGCAACCCCCGTGCCGGTTCGATGCGGGACTCCGACGGAACGCTGATCGGCTGGGGCTGCGCGAGCGCGAGCTACCCGGTGTTCGAGGGCGGCGTGTGCGACAGCAGGATCACCGTGGGCTCGGACGGCCGGGCCCTGGTGGAGGTGGCAAGCCAGGACATCGGGACCGGGACCTACACGCTGCTCGCCCAGATCGCCGCCGAGACGTCGGGGCTCGCGTTGGCGGACGTGCGGGTGGCATTGGGCGACAGCGACCTGCCGCGCGGCCTCGCCACGGCGGCGTCGTCGACGACCGGGACGGTCGGCGCAGCCGTCCACGAGAACGGCCGGTCCGTGCGGGAACAGCTGCTGGCGGCCGCGGCCGGGCGGTTCGGACAGCCGCGTGCGGTGGACGGCCTGACCATTTCGGACGGCATCGTGCGGGCGGGCGATGGCCGCCAGATCACCGTCGCCGAGTTGGTCGCGGAGCTGCCGCGCGGCGTCCTGGAGGTCGAGATCCGGCACACGCCGCCCCGGCTGCCCCCCGCGATGGCGCAGAGCACCCTGGAGGGCACCTTCAACATCACCGGTCCAGCGCGGCTGGACCACGTGGCCTTCAGCTACGGGGCCAACTTCGCGGAGGTCCGCGTCGATCCGGTCACGCGGCAGGTACGGATGGGCCGAATGGTCGGCGTCTTCGCGGTCGGCCGGGTGCTGAACCCGAGGATCGCGCACGGCCTGCTGGCGGGCGGGATGATCTGGGGCGCGGGCCATGCGCTGATGGAGAGAACGGTCATGGATCGTGACCGCGCACGGTTCGTCAACACCGACCTCGCCGGGTACCACATCGCGGCGAACGCCGACATCTCCGACGTGATCGTGGAGACGGTTGACGAGCACGACGACCTGGTCAACGTCCTGGGCGCGAAGGGGGGTGTCGGCGAGATGGGCATCGTCGCCATGCCCGCCGCCATCGCCAACGCGGTGTTCCATGCCACCGGTGTCCGGGTCAGAAAGCTGCCGATCCTGGTCGACGACCTGCTGGTCGGCTGATCCGCGGGACACGGTGGGTGGCGCCCGGTGCCCCGGGGCACCGGGCGCCACCCACCGTGTCCCGACCGGGTCTGACCGCTAACGGATGATCGGGGCCTGGGTCCGGCTGCGCTTCAGCTCGAAGAAGCCCTTGGTGCCCGACACGAGAACCAGGCCGTCGAAGAGCCTGCCCGCCTCCTCACCGCGGGGAATCGGCGACATGACCGGCCCGAAGTAGGCGACCCCGTTGATCGCCATTATGGGGGTGCCGACCTCGTAGCCGACCCGGTCCATGGCGTCCGTGTGCGACGCCAGAAGGGCGTCGTCGTAGTCCTTGTCCTCGGCCGCGTCGACGAGGTCGGCCGGCAGGCCGATCTCGTTGAGGGAGTCCACTATGGCCGCGCGGTTCAGGGTGCGGCCCTGGTGCTGGTAGCGCTTGCCGTAGGCCGAGTACAGGGCGCCCAGCCCGGTGTTGCCGTGCCGCTGTTCGACCGCGATGGCGACCCGCGCCGGTCCCCACCCCTGCCGCACGATCTCCACATGCTCCGGCGGCAGGTCGACGCCCTGCTGCAGGATGGACCAGCTCATGACGTGCCAGCGAAGGTCGACCGGACGGATGCGCTCCACCTCCAGCAGCCAGCGCGACGCGATCCACGACCACGGACACATGGCATCGAACCAGAAGTCCACGGGGATCCTGTTTTCGGACTCAATCGTCACGGTCGGTCCTTCCTTGACGCATGTTGAACACCTCTGAAATTAAGACCGCCCGTCGGCTCCGATTCCATCGGGAGGCGAGGAGGGAACCGCCGCACGAATTGTGCTGATGGTGCGGCGATTACCGCGTTGTGACCGGTGGTGCCGGACCAGCGGTAAGGCTGGTGGTGACCGGACCGGCAAGACATCGAGGATGTGGACGAAATGAACCGGAGATGGTTCCGCGGCTTCGGTCTGGAGGCCGCTCCAGACGCCCCGTACCTGATCTGCTTTCCACACGCCGGCGGCGCCGCCAGCGCCTATCGTTCGCTCGCCCACCTGCTGACGCCCGGCGTGCAGGTGCTGGCCGTGCAGTATCCGGGCCGGCAGGACCGGCGTGCGGAGCCCTCCGTGGAGAGCGTCACCGGCCTCGCCGACGCGGTGGCCGGCCTGCTGCCGCCCGAGCCGGGTCGGCAGTACGCACTGTTCGGGCACAGCATGGGCGCGGCCGTCGCCTACGAGACGGCCCGTCGGCTCGCCGAGCGCGGCGTGCCCGGTCCCGGCCGGCTGTTCCTGTCCGGGCGCGCCGCCCCGGCACCCGATCCCCGCCACGGCGACATGCTGACCGGGGATGAGGCGATCGTGGCGAGGATCCGGCGGCTCGGCGGCACAGCGAGCGGCGTTCTGGACGACCCGGAGCTGCTGGAGATGGTCCTGCCGGCGTTGCGCGCCGACCATGCCGCGCTGCGCACCTACCACTGGAAGCCCGGGCCGCTGCTGGAGGTGCCGTTCACCGTGCTCGGCGGCGACGCCGACCCGATGGTCGCGCCGTCCGAGGCTGCCCGATGGCTGGAGCACTCCGGCCTCCCGGGAGAGATAAAGATCTTCAAAGGCGGCCATTTCTATCTGGAGACGGAACTGGCCGAGGTCGCAGGACTGCTGTCGGCGGCGCTGCGCCTCTAAGCCGGACCGGACGACCCGGGGGATGGCGCGAAACGTCCGTCCTCCTGGTCACGCAGGACGGTGCACAGATCGCGCAGCGCCGTCTCCAGGCGGTCGACCTGGTCCACGGTGAGGCCGATCGAGGGTTCGAAGCGCAGTGTGTTCACGGCGCTGGCGGTCGGGAAGATGCGCATCGCGTGCTCACGCAGCAGGAACCCGGCCAGGAAATAGCCGAAGAAGCCCGACGCCGACGCCGCGCCGATCGAGGGGGCCGTGGCACCGGACTGGTCGTGGAAGTCCAGGCCGAGCATCAGCCCTCGGCCCCGGACGTCCTTGACGACGTCGGGGAAGTCATCACGCACGGCACGCATCACCGTCAGCAGCCGCTCACCGAGTTCGGCGGCACGCCGGTACACGCGGCCGTCGTCGGCCTCCAGCAGCTCCAGCGTCTTCAGGGCGATACCGCTGGAGAACCCGTCCTTGGCGAAGGTGGAGCTGTGGAGCAGTTCAAACTGCGGACGGTAGCGGGACCGGCGGACCAGCAGAGCGGCGCACTTGCTGATGCCGCCGCCAAGGCTCTTGCCGATGACGTAGTAGTCGCCGTGCAGGCCGATGGCGGTCCCGGCGAGGAACGCGCCCGTCCGGCCCATGCCGCTCTGGATCTCGTCGACGACGACGGGACAGCCGATCTCCGCGCAGGCCTCCTGAATCTCCTCGACGAACTCCGGCGTCAGGGGGGTGATGCCGCCCTCACCTTGGATCGGTTCCAGGAAGAAGGCGCAGAACAACGGGAAAGGGCGTTCGACTGTCTGGACGACGCCGTCCTCGACGACCAGGTCGAGCAGCTGCGCCGAGGCCGCCTCGTCCACCAGGGGCTTGAGGCTGCCCGAGCGATTCGGTGACACGAAACGGGCCTGGGCGGCGAGCGCGCCGAACGGGGTCCGCACGCCCGGGTTGTGGGTGAGCTGGAGGCTGCCGACGAGCTTGCCGTGGAAGCCGCCCTCCAAGGCGGCGAACAGCGGCGGCCGGGCGGCCAGCTCAGCGTTCACCCGACGGATCCGGGCGACGGTCTCGGTCAGATCGGTGTCGGTCACGACGCCGCCGTCGCGGAAGAGGGCCAGCGCGTCGTCGATGTGCTGCTCGATCTCGGCCAGCGCGTCGGCGATCCGCAGGCCTCGGTCGAGTTCGGCGTGCTTCATCGCCGCCTCGACGCCCTCCGCGCCGGTGCTGGCGAAGATGGCGTAGAACGGCTCGTCGGTGCCGAGCTCCCGCTGCATGATCCCGTTGAGCGCGGCCGCGACCTCGCTGGCGATGGACTGCACGGAGAACTGGGCGAGCACCGGAGTCTGTGCGTCCAGCAGTGCCTTGGCGTGCGTCACGATCTCGGGGTGGTTGTGTCCGAACAACAGGGACCCGTAACCGCCGACGAGGTCGAGTACCGGCCGCTCCGCGCCGCCGGTGCCGCGCTCGTAGAGAATGTCGCCCTCGGCCCGGACGTACTCCACGTCGAGCCCGGCCGACATGAGCACTTGACGCAGGTGCGGCTCGGCGAGGTCGTGTTCAGCGGGTACGAGCATCGTCCCATCCTTTTCTGACAGGGGAATTGTTATCAACAGAACGCACTTTAACTTCACGGTCAAGAAAAACATTCTCCTGCCGGTAGCGAGTCGGTAATTCGGCCGAGAATATCGAGAGTGAGCGACGAATTACCACTCAGTGGGCCGATGTCCGGTGCGGGCTGGTTAATTGGTCGACAGGCGGCTGGACGGTCGCCCGCAATTCGCCGTCATGCCGATTCGCTGAGAGGGATGCCGTGAAGTCCACTTCCACGGAGAGCAGTGTCCCGAGTGTGGAACCCTTCGAACTACGTGATGTGATGTCGCGGTTCGCGACCGGCGTGGTCGTCATCACGGTCGGCGGGCCGAACCCTCACGCGATGACCGCCAACGCGTTCACCTCGGTGTCGCTGACGCCTCCGTCGATCCTGTGCTCGATCTCCCATAACGCCGTGATGCACAAAGCGCTCATCACGGCACGACGGTTCGCCGTGACCATTCTCGACGCCCGCCAGCAGGAACTGGCGGCGCATTTCGCCGACAAACGGCGGGTTCTCGGCATCACCCAGTTCGCCGGAATCCCATTCCATGCGGGCCCGCACACCGGAGCTCCTTTGATCTCCGGGGCGCTGGGCTGGCTGGAATGCGAGCTGATCGACGCCCACGACTTCGGCGACCACACGATTTTCATCAGCGTCGTGCTAGGCACGGAGCGCGGACCCGGCGACGCCGGGCTGCTGTTCTTCGAGAGCCGATACGACCGGGTGGGCCCGGACGTGCCGGCATAGCCGACGACAGGGGTGCAGTGGGAAGCAGGACGGCAGGTTGATCACGAATGCGGACCGAAGCGAACGACGCGTGATCTCTCCTCATCTCTCCGGGTATGAAGAATTCGGCTCTGGCCTGGATCGGTCACCCCCTGACCGTGATCGCCGTGGTAGTCCTGCTGCTCAACGACCACCTCCTCAAGCCGCTGTGGCCTGGCCTGGTGACCGGGAAGCTCAGTGACGTCGCCGGGCTGATCGTCGCCCCGCCCCTGCTCAACCTGCTCATCCGCCGCCCCTGCGCATCCATCCTGCTCACCGGCGCGGCCTTCACCCTGGTCAAGACCACCGCCGTCGGCGCAGCCCTCGCCTCGCAAGCCTGGACCCTCGTCTGGGGTCCCTCCCGGGTCCTGGCCGATCCCGTCGACCTCATCGCCTTGCCCGCCCTGTACGTCGCCTGGTGGATCTGGAAGCATCCCGACGTGCGAGCCGTACGGCTCGCACGGGCCGTGATCGTCGTTCCCGTCACCGTGCTGGCCGTGGCGGCGACCGGCCAGGTGGAGATCTACAAGCCGCACAGCGCCTATGCGGTCGACGTGATCGACGACGTGATCGTCGTTGCGACCCGCGGGGGCCTGTCACCCGGCCCATCCGTCGGGGCGGGCCTCGCCTCCGCCGACGCCGGGAATTCGTGGTCGGGCTGGGACGGTCCGGTGCCTGCCGTTCCGAGGATGTCGGCCTGCGTGCCTGGGCGACCGGACCGCTGTTACCGGATCGTCCCCACCAGGCTCAAGGTCGAGGAGTCCAGGAACGGCCGGTGGGTGACGGCGTGGGAGATCTCTCCCCGCGACCAGGACCGGCTGGCGAGGGCTCACGCGCCTGAGCACCCCGAGCACGCCGAGGTCGTCGCGTCGTTGGGGATCGCGGTCGGGAAGCTCTCCGGCGGATACGTCGTGGTCGTGGCCAATGGTGCGGACGGAATCGCCCTGCGGGACGCCTCGGGTGCCTGGCGTCGGCTGGGCTGGGCGGAGAAGGGATTCGACTCCTCGAACGCGGTGTCGCTGACAGCGCCGGGAAGATACCCGGACTCCGTCCCCGCCGTGGCGCTGCTGGCCGCTCTCGCGGCGGGACTGGTGACGCTCGGATGCGGTGTGCGAAGGTCTGACTTCGCCAAGGCCGCGCTGGCGCTATGGGTGGGAGTCTGGGCGTTTCATTCGGGGATGAACACGCCGATCCTGTTCAACCCGTTCGCCGTGCTCCTCGCCGCGGTGCTGGTGCCCGCCGGCGCGACTGTCATGATCATGAGCGCGGTGCGGGGCGGAACACGGCTTCGGGTGTGGGCGGTCGGTACGGTCACCGCAGCCGTCGTCCATTACGCGATCATGACGCCCTTCTACGTGTGGAGCGCCGGGGGACTGGAGTACTACGCATCGGCCGTCGGCCTGTCCATCACCCTAGGGCTGGCGACGATTTCCATGGGCGTCCTCGCGGTGATCAAGCTGAGAGGTCCGCGAAGAGACGTTTCGTGAGCGGGGGCGGCCGGAGTACGCCAGAAGGACACCGTAGGGCGGGGCGGTGTACCGGGTAAGGGGCCGTTATCGCGTACATCCCCGACGTCACGGTGTCGTTGACCAGCACTGGCATGAAGACGACAGCCGCGCGACCCGCCGTGCGCGAGCCATCCGGGCGCGTCACGCGTGAGGTCCTCTTCGCCGCAGCCATTCAGTTTGACAACGAGAGCGACCCCCAGGAGGAACAGCCCAGGGTCAGTGACGCCGGGCGAGTCATCGAAGCTGGCAGTAGCGGATGATCTTGCAGTGCATGTGACCGCGCGGCCGACCCCGATGAGCAGGATTTCACCCCATCACCCTCACGCCCAGCGGAGACGGCCGGGGTGCAGGTCCGGACTCGCCACCTCCCGACCTGCCGCATGCAAACTTTTCCTCTGAAAGGCGCGTCTCATCCTTATGGGAATGTTGTTTCGCGGCACCGCCGCAGCCGTCGCCTTTTTCGTCGCCGCCGGGCCGGCCACCGCCCACGCCGTGGCACCGGCCGGTCAGTGGAGCGTCGTCCATGACCACCGCCGTGACTCCTACGACGCGGTGACGGTGACGCCGGGTGGGGCGGTCTGGGTCGCCGGGACGAGGCGCCCGGATCGCGGATCGAGTCGCACCGAGTCGCTCCTGCTCAAGGGCGGCCGGTCCACCTTCAAGCGGGTCACCGGGCCGGGCTTCCGGGTGAAGCGGCTGACGTCGGCGTCCGACACCAGGGTCTGGGCGTTCGGCGCGTCGCGGTACGCCCGGTGGGACGGCAAGCGCTGGCAGGTCAAGCGATGGCGCTATGGCCGGGTGGATCGGGCGTACGCCATCGGCAAGAACCTGTGGGTCATCGAGAACTCAAATACGTTCTCCGCGGCCGGTGGCGCCGGGTGGAAGGCGCGGTCCACGCTGCGGCGCCTGGCCGGGTCGGTGTGGCGCAAGGTCGACACGCCGATTGTGGTCAGAGGACTCGACGGCAAGTGGGCGGCGGGCTCGGTGCGGGGCACGGCGGCTCTGGCCCGCTGGACCGGCACGGCCTGGCGCGCGGTTGCGCTTCCCGCGATTCCGTCCGCACGCTCGGGCCAGATCTCGGAGTTGACGGATGTCGCGGTCGACGGTGAGACCGGCCGGGTGATGGCCGTCGGCTGGGTCGCCTGGCCGTGCGGCAGTGCGAAGCGCTCCTTCTGCGGTGAGACCTTGCTGCTGTCGGGCTATCTGGGCGGCTTTGACTTCGAGGTCCGTGGTGAACCGGGCATCCAGCCGCGCGCCCAGGCGGAGCCCGACGGCAGAGGCGGGGCCTGGGTCGTCTACGACGCCAAGGGCGGAGGCAGCGGGTTTCTGCACATCGGCGCCGACAGTGTCGAGCCGGGCGCCTTTCCGGCTCCGCCGAACCAGAACGCGTTCGTCCGTGACCTCGCCATCCAGCCGGAGAGCGGTTCCGTCTGGGCGGTCGGCGCGGCACCTTCCGGCCGCGGCGGTTTGATCTGGGCCCACGGCCGCTGAGTCGGTTGCGGCGATCCGAACCATGCCTGACCGCCGCTGCCGCCAGAAGTCGCTGCCGAGCTGGACCACTACCTGGAGGCCCTGGTCGGGGGGCAGACCAAGTACGCCGGAAAGAGGCAATGGGCTGATCAGAGCCCGCGCTGATCGGGAGTGCGGATCAGCGGCTGCCTGTTGCCAACTCGGCGGGGCGGCATGCGGCGCGCAACTCGCGCAGGTTGGGGATGTGGTTGTAGAGCGTGCCCGGACTCACCCCGAGGAGTTTGGCGATCGAGGTCACCGAATGTTCGGGATTGGGCGGCATGTCCCGGGCGGCGCGCAGCAGGTCTGGGGTGACCACGGTAGGGCGGCCACCGACCCGGCCACGCGCCTTGGCCGCGGCCAAACCCTCCCGGGTGCCGGCGACGATGAGTTCCCGGATGAACTCGGCCGGCGCGGCGAAGACGTGAAAGACCAGTCGCCCGCCCGGGGTGGTGGTGTCGAGGCTTTCATGGAGCGAGGTGAAGCCGATCTCGCGGCGGCGTGGTTCGCCGACCATGGTGATCAGACATGGTGATCAGATCGGCCAGGGAGCGGCCGTAGCGGTCCGGCGAAGGAACGGTGAGCGTGCCGCCGGCGGTCAGAAAGGCGTGGCAGGCCTTCAGTTCGGGCCGGTCGACGTCCTTGCCGGACCTGGTGTCGGCGAAGACGCGGCGGCATCCGGCGGCGGTCAGGGCGTCGAGTCGGCGTTCGAGCTTTGGCCGCCGGTGGAGACCCGGGCACAGCCGATGCGGATGTCGCTGGGACGGGCGGGGAAGGCGGCGAGCAAGTCGGCGGGTGGATCGGAAATGGTCGTCACAGCCGTCATTGCGTTTTCGTTCCATCACACTCTGCCCCCGCTCCTGCTCCATGGCACGGTTTCCGTACAATCCGCTCATGATCAGGCGACTGGCCGCGATCGCGGTGCTGAGCGTCGCCGCGGCGGGATGCTCAGGCGACGGCGCCGCGGACTCGCAGGACTCCTCGGGGAGAGCGCCGGGCCGCAGCACTCCGGCCGAGGGGGGCCTGTCTTTGTCCGCGGGAGTGTGGACGGAGACGGGCGGTGGGGGCGCCGAGATGACCAGGGTCGTCGCGACCGCGCCCGGCGAGGCGTGGGCGGTGGGTACCGACGGCGAGAGTGTCGGCCGGCATGGCGGCAGTTTGCAGCGCTGGGACGGCCGCGTATGGCGGTCCACGCGCCCACCGGAGGGGCTGTGGTATCCCAAGGTGGTGTCCGGAACGTCCGCGACCAACGTCTGGATCTTCGATCGGGACGCGGACGCGTGGCGCTGGGACGGCCACCGGTGGTCAGGCCGGGGACGACCGCCCTGGCCGCGCTCGGTCGTCGTGGAGGACGCCGTCGTCGCCGGACCTGCCGACGTGTGGGTCGCCGGCACACAGAACGTCGGCACGCGGAGCAGTCCGTCCTGGCGTCCCCTCCCCCTCGCGCGCTGGTCTCCGTCAGGCTGGTCCGAGGTTTCCTCCCCCTCGCCCTACATAAGCAGGTTAAGCGCAGCCGCCCCGGACGACCTGTGGGCACTCGCCGGCGGTGATCTGGGCGACGTTTCCGTGATCGAGCACTGGGACGGACGCCGCTGGAGAGCCGTGCATACGCCGCCGTCGCTCAGCGGCGCGAAGGTCGAGTTCCGCGACGTCGTGGCGATGTCGGCGCGGGAGGTATGGGTCGCAGGCTCGGTCCTGTGGCCAGGCCGCCGCCAGGCCGCGCTGCTAATGCGCTGGGATGGCGGCCGATGGAACCTGGCCGGCGGCGTCCCAGCGGGGGCGACCTCGTTCGGATCCGTGGCGCCGGACGGCCATGGCGGGGTATGGCTCGGCGCCTCCAACTACGCCTACGACGACCATCGCATTCTGCTCCACTTCGACGGCCGATCTTGGACATACGAGAAGGCGCCCAGGATCAACAACGCGCCCGCGGTATTCGACATGGCCAAGGTCCCCGGAGGCGACCAGGTGCTCGCGGTCGGCGGCAACCCCTCCTTCGACGAGGACAGCAGTGGGTGGATCTGGATGAGGCGCTGAGGAGGGGTAGGCGATGCCGCCCACCCCCGCCGTACCGGATGGACGTCTCGGCCAGCAGGTTGTCGATGTAGGTCTCCACCTGGGTGCCGTCGGAGGCCGTCGCGCTGCCGTCCCCCCACGCCTTGACCACATCGAGTTCGGCAAAAGCGTTGACGACGCAGGTGATCGCGGCGTTCAGCTCGGCGAGGTCGATGTGCCGGTTACGCACCGTCGACAGCTCCCGGGCCGAGATGCCGGACAGGTGCTTGGCGGCCTTGGCCGCGGTGGAGCCACGGCGCCGCTTCAGCGCGGGTGCCTCGTCCTCAGCGATTTTCCGGCGTACTTGGTCTGTCCCCCTAGTTGGGCCAGGTCCAGGCCGGCGATCTCGCGGGCGGTGATCAGCTCCCGTCGGCGACTCCCAAGTACTTCGCAGGCCGGCGGCTGAGCGCGTGCCGTTGGTGGTGTGCGCCCAGCCGCCGGGCCGGCGTCGTCGGCTGCGGGGTCAGCCGATCTTGGGGGTGGCTCGCATGCCGACGTAGCAGACCCGGGTTCCGTTGGTCAGGGTGGAGAAGACCACGGGCATGTAGTCCTCGCTGAAGGAGGGGCCGGCGCCCGAGGCGGCGAACACCGTCTGTGAGAGCGGGGTCAGTTCCATGTCCAGCGGCGGGGAGAGGTCCTTCATGCCGTCGACGAACTTGTAGAGCATGCGTGCGCCGCCGCCGTCGTGCTGGGTGACGGTAATGACCAGGCCTTCGCGCCGGTAGGTGCCCACCAGCGCCGTCATGTCCACGGCGGGCGGGTTTTGCGCGGGTGCGAAGGCGTCCGGCACGCGCACCCCGGCCAGCTCGGCCAGCAGTTCGGCGAACAGGTCGGCGTAGAGCTGACGGGCGCCGCCGCCGTTGGTGAGCAAGACGACGGCCACGCCGGCCTGCGGCA
The DNA here is from genome assembly GCF_051192615.1 of Streptosporangium sp. G11. Classification (NCBI taxonomy): domain Bacteria; kingdom Bacillati; phylum Actinomycetota; class Actinomycetes; order Streptosporangiales; family Streptosporangiaceae; genus Streptosporangium; species Streptosporangium sp. G11. Next base: position 8,576 of record NZ_JBPJUQ010000076.1, on the reverse strand, counting down.
CGACGCGCAGGTAGGCGTACTGGCCGATGGCGGCGCCGTCGTGGCCGTAGCCGGCGATGCCGTCCCAGTCGTACAGGGTCCATCCCAGGCCCCAGCCGTCGGCGCTGACGGTCCACTTGTACGGCACGTCGACCTCACGGCGCTGCATCGCCGCCACGGCCTGGGCTGACATGACGCGGGTGCCGTCGGAGGCGAGGCCGCCGTCCAGGTGCATCCGGGCGAATCGGGCGACGTCCCCGGCGGAGACGATGACGCGGCCGGCCGGGCCGGCCGAGCGCGGCATCAGGTCCCAGACCGGTGCCGGGTCGGGGGCGGCGCCGGCGTCGCCCAGGTGGCTCATCGCCGTCCGGAAGCGCAGCGCCTCCTCCGGCAGGGTCATCGAACGCTCCAGGCCGAGCGGGGTGAACAGCAGGTCCCTGAGCACCTGGTCCCAGGTTCGGCCGGTGAGCACCTCGATGAGCCGGCCGAGCACGACGTAGCCCAGGCCGCCGTAGGAGATCGCGGTCCCGGGCGGGCAGTCCAGCGGCACGTCCCTGGCGGCCTGGACGTACTTGGCGAGACAGTCGTCGCCGCGGCCGCTGTCGTGGTTGAAGTCGTTGGTGACGCCGCCGGTGTGCGACAGCAACTGCCGTACGGTGATCGCCCTGGTCGCGGCGGGGTCGGGGGTGGCGAACTCGGGCAGCACGTCGGACACCCGCGTGTCCAGGCTCAGCCGGCCCTCGTCGATCAGCCGCATGACGAGCGTGGCGGTGTAGACCTTGGCGATCGAACCGGACAGGAACACCGAGTCCGTCGTCGTCTCCACCCCCGTGCCCCGATGCAGCACCCCGCTGGCCAGCTCGTGGATCTCGCCGCCGGCCAGCACGGCCAAGGCCGCTCCGGGGACGTGGTGGGCGGCGCGCAACTCGTCAAGCCGGTCCTGCCAGTGCTTGAGGTAGAAGCCGCGGCCCGCGGAGTCGAGTGTTCCCCAGCCACCCTTGGCCTACCAGTCGCCTTCGGCGTTCCAGCTCAGCTTTTCCGACATGAGTTCTCCTGAAGGTGAGGTGCGAAAGACGAGTGGTGAAGATCAGTGGCTCGGGGCCAGGACGGGTTCCGGCGTCTGGTGGTGGTCGGGCAGGGGCGGCCGGGTGGGGCGCGGGCGCATCACGATCAGGGCGAGCAGGGCCGCCGCCAGGACTCCGGCCGCGCTGATCATGAAAGCGGCGGACATGGCGGTGGTGAACGCCTCGCGGGCCGCCTGCCCGAGTCCGGTGTCGCCGTTGCGGCCCGCGGTGGTGAGCGCGTCGGCGATCGAGCGGCGGGCCGCCTCGGGGGCGGTGGCCGGCATGGCGGCGGTGTAGGTGCCGGCAAGGACGCTGCCCAGCACCGCGATGCCGAGGGCGGCGCCCATCTGCTGGATGGTGTCGTTGAGCGCGGAGCCGACGCCTGCCTGTTCGGCGGGGACGGTGCCCATCAGAGCGGAGACGGCGGCGGGCATCGCCAGACCGCCACCGGCGCCCAGCAGGAGCAGGGCCGCGGCCGGCAGGACGAAGCCGTACTCGGCGGAGGCCGCAGACAGCAGGCCGAATCCGCAGGCCATCACGGTCAACCCGAAGACGATCAGAACCCGGTTGCCGATCCTGGAGCCGAAGGTGGCGCCCAGCGTGTTGAAGGACAGCGAGGCGATCGCCATCGGGATGAAGGCCAGCCCGGCCTGGGTGGGCGTGTAGCCGAGCACGTACTGCAGGTACTGGGTGAGCACCAGCAGCAGCCCGCCGTTGCCGATCTGCACCAGGGTCAGCGAGAGGCTGCCGCCGCTGAAGGTACGGTCGCGGAACAGGGCAAGGGGCACCATCGGATGCGCAGTGCGCAGCTCCCACACCACGAAGCCGGTCAGCGCGAGCACGGCGAGCACCGTGGCGACGGCCGTGACCGGGTGGGCAAGCCCATGGTTCGGCAGTTCGATGATCGTCCAGACCAGGGCGGTCATGCCGACCACCGACAAGATCGCCCCCAGCGGATCGGGCTTGCTCCGCGGCCCCTTGGACTCCGGCATCAACGCCAGCGCCGCGACGATCGCCAGCACCACGATCGGCACGTTGATCAGGAACACCGCGCCCTACCAGAACCAGGCGATCAGCACTCCGCCCAGCACCGGGCCGCCGACCAGGCCAAGCATGGCGACCGCGCTCCAGGCGGCCATGGCCTTACGCCGTTCGGCGTCGTCGAACACGGTGATCAGGATGGACAACGTGCTCGGCATGATCAGCGCACCGCCGACCTCCATGAGGGCGCGGGCGGCGATGCCGGAGACGGTGAAGGACACGATCACCTCCGCCGTGCCCTGCGGGTACGGCGGCTCGCCATCGCGCGACAGCAGGACGATGTCGGCCGCGGCGTCGTCACGGCCGAGGCAGACGACGCCCTCGGCGACCACGAGTTCCCGGAAACCGAGGTGGGTGGTGAAGAACCGGCTGGCGGCCGGGACGTCGGCGACGTTCAGCGACACAGAGGTGGCGATGACGTTCATGACGCCAACTCAGGCTCGGTCATCGGCGCCTGCGCCCGACGCCGTACCGCGATGCGAACAAAGATCATGCCAGGCCGCCCTTTCGATGTGCTCCACCGGCGTCACCGGTCGAAACCACCGGCGACGGGGTCAAGCATTCGCCCTGGCCAGGGCGGAGAACAACGGGAGATCCCGTAAGGTTGGTTAACACAGAGGTTTATGAACCGGGGGCCAGGGTGGAGCTGCGCGACATCGAGATCTTCCTGACCTTGGCCGAGGAGCTCCATTTCGGTCGCACCGCCGAGCGGCTCCACGTGTCCCCGGCACGCATCAGCCAAGCGATCAAAAAGCAGGAACGCGGGCTCGGCACCGCGCTGTTCAAGCGCACCAGCCGGCAGGTGAGCCTCACCCCGGCCGGACGGCAGTTCCGCGACGACCTGCTCCCCGGCTACCGGCAGATCCAGGAGGCGATCGCCAAGGCGATCGCGGTCGGCCGCGGCATCACCGGCACGCTGCGCGTGGGGTTCTCCGCCGCCTGGTGCGGCAACCTCATCGTCAAGGCCGCCGACGCGTTCAAAGCCAGCCACCCCGACTGCGACATCCAGATCCAGGAGCTGCCGCTCAACGACGGATTCGCACTGCTACGCGCGCGGGAACTCGACCTCCAGCTCACCGAACTCCCGGCCGACGAACCCGACATCACCACCGGGCCCACCATCTTCTCCATCCCACGTGCCCTCGTCGTCCCAGCCGGCCACCCCTTCGCCGGACGCCCGTCCATCTCACTCGAAGATCTCGCGCACGTTCAGCTGATCACGATCACCGGTCCGCCGCAGTACTGGCTGGACTTCCACCTCCCAGGCCACACCCCCGCGGGCAAACCCATCCCCCGCGGCCCGGCGACCGTCGCATGGCAGGAAGTCCTCTCACTGGTCGGCGCGGGCAAAGGAGTCTGCCCCACCTCCGCCCTCGCCGCCGACTACTACTCCCGGCCCGACCTCGCCTTCGTCCCCTTCCACGACGCCCCACCCTTCGACTACGCACTCCTGTGGCCGGCCACCGGGCAGACCCCCAAGGTGAACGCCTTCGTCCAGACCCTCCTCACAGTCGCCGACAAGCGCAGCGGGGACGCCGCGGATCAGCCGCCCAACCAGCACGTCGCCACAACGAAGACCATGAGCGGCCGGCCCGTTCCTCCAGCCGGCGGCGGCCGCGCCACCTGCAGCCGCGCATCAGTCAGCATCCGCGGGCTCGGGGTTCTAAAGGGGTGGGCCTCACCCGTGCAGATGAGGCCCACGCTCGGCTGATCTTCGGCAACCGGCCGGCCGGCGCCTGCAGCAGACGCTCCCGCTGTTGCCTGGTCAGTCCGCCGACCCGGCGCTTCTCAGCCACCCCCATGCCGGCCGTACCTTGACGAAGAGCGCCGCTGGTTTGACCTTGACGCTGCGTCAACTTCTAGCATCGGGGCCATGTCGATCACTGTTCTTGACACCTATTCCGCCATGAGGCGGATCCTGCTGGCCCCGGTCGCGGACCGCGTTGACCTGCTGCGTTCGATGCTGGAGCCCAACAAGGGCATGTACCGCTACAACCCCGGCGAGGTCGACCTGGTGGCCATACACCTCGAAACGTCCGGGTTCCCCATCGACCGCGACGAGGAGTGTTGCCTCGACGCGGTCGAAACCCTGGCGGCGGCCGGAGCCTGGGAGCGGATGCAACGCGCGCTCGACGACGCTCTCGCCGTACTGCTGGAGGCGACGCCGGGGCTGGAGGCCCCGGACATCACCGTGCTGTTCGTCCTCGGCGATCCGGGTGACGAGCACTTCATGGGCCCCTGCAAAGGATTGACCGGGTTCGGCGGCATCTCGGGCCACATCGCCATCACGTTCTGGCCCTTCCCCGAGAACGTGGAGCGGCTGGAGGCCACCGCCGTGCACGAACTCAACCACAACCTGCGGTTCGGCCCGGGCGGGGTCGTGTGGGACCCGATGACCGTCACGGTCGGCGAGCACATCGTCTCCGAGGGCCTGGCCGACGCCTTCGCCCGACAGCTCTACGGCGACGAGCTCGGCCCCGCCCGCATCGGCGTGCCGCACCTGCACGACGACGAGATCTTCACCAAGGTACTCACCGGGCTCGACGTGACAGGCATGCAGAACTTCACCGCCTGGGTACACGGCGACCCCAGCGCCGAGCGCTTCGGCCTCACCCCGGTGGGACTGCCGATGGGCGCCGGGTACGCCGCGGGCAACCGGCTGGTCGACACCTACCTGGCGGCGACCGGGCAGACGGCGGCGCAGGCCCTGCACGCCGAAAGCTCGGAGATCATCGCAACCACGCTCCGCCGCGGGTAACACTGGAACGATGGAGTGGACGATCCAGGAACTCGCGACGAGGGCCGGCATCACCAGCCGCACCCTGCGTCACTACGACCGCTTCGGGCTGTTGGCCCCGTCCCGGGTCGGCGAGAACGGGTACCGCTACTACAACCCCACCGCGGTCGCCCGGCTACAGCGGATCCTGCTCATGCGCCGGCTCGGCATGGGCTTGCCGGCCATCGCCGAGGTCCTGGCCGACGAGGTGGACACGTGCGACGGGTTCCGCGCCCACATCGCCGCGCTGGAAGAGGAACGCGACCGCATCGAACGGCAGATCCGGTCTGTGCGTCACACGCTCGAGGCCCTGGAGGCGGGGGCGGAACCGCGGATGGACGTCATGTTGGCGGGGTTCAACGACCTTTACAAGAACGAGGTGATCTCACGCTGGGGCGAGCGCGCGTTCCAGGTGAGCAACGGCTGGTGGCACGGTAAGACCCTTGACCAGCAGCTGGCCTGGAAGCAGGCCAGCGAGGACCTCGTCGCCGCATGGGTCGCCGCGGTGAAGGCCGGGGTTTCTCCGACATCGGAACACGCTCAGTCACTGGCTGCCCGGCACGTCCAGTGGCTGAGCCAGATCCCGGGTACCCCCACGGCCGAGGGCGACCGGGAGTGCTCGATCGAGATGGTGAAGGGCCTGGGGGACATGTACGTCGACGACCCCCGCTTCGCTGGCATGTACGACGACGCCGCGGGGGCGACGTTCGTCCGCGACGCCCTGCAAGCGCACGCGCGGACCCGGATGTAACTCGTATGGTCCGCGGAAACGACCGATTACGCGAGGCTGGCACCCCTCTCGTTCAAGTGGGGCATCCGCCCAGGTCGCCGCTCGCGGAACCTCCTCCCAGAACCTTCACTCATGACCGGAACGTTCTGAGAGAGACCGTTTCTGAGACGCCCAGGGCCTGCAACCTGCACTGGCTCGTCGAAGGCACTGTCGTCAACGAGCCAGGCGCGGAACACCGGGTAAGCGGGCCGAATATTTCCCATAGCGGCGCAGGATCCGGCTGACGGCAGCCCGGCTGGGCCGCTCCCGGAGCGGACTGACCAGCAAGGTCCACCTGTCCGCCGATCGGCGATGCCGTCCGCTGTCCTTCATTTGACCCCGGCCCAAGCCGGAGACGGCCCACAGTCTCGCACCGTCCTGACGGGTGGCGCTCGCTCGCCACATGCCCTATCGTCCCCGGGTGGCTAGGACATTGCGGCTGGCGGTCGCGCAGAGCACGGTGCCCGAGGATCCGACCGATCCCGGGACCCTGCGAGCGAGTGGTGCCGAAGTGCGCAGTCTGATGCGGGAAGCCGACGCGGCCGGGGCGCGGTTGGTGCAGTTTCCCGAAGGGGCGATCACGTATCCGAGCAAGCACGTGATGTCTTCGGGGCCGCCTGGAGTGCTCGAAGCGTCGGACTGGAGCCGGGTCCCATGGGACGTGCTGCGCGAGGAGGCCGAGTCGATCGCCGACCTGGCGGGAAAGCTTGGGCTCTGGGTCGCCTTCGGCTCGATCCACCCGCTGACCCCGCCGAACCGGCCACATAACAGCCTGTACGTGGTCTGCGATCAGGGCCGGTTGGTCACGCGGTACGACAAGCGGTTTTTGTCGAACACCGAGGTCTCTTTCATGTACTCGCCCGGTTCGTCCCCACTCGTCTTCGAGATCGACGGCATCCGGTTCGGATGCGCACTATGTATCGAGGCAGAGTTCCCCGAGGTGTTCGCCGAGTACGAGCGCCTGAACGTGCACTGCGTGCTGCTGTCGGTGATGGTCGATGACGCGGCGCGAGCGATGGTGGCACAGGCGTACGGGAGGCTGTATGGCTACTGGATCGGGTACTCCATCCCGGCGCAGTTCAGTGCGACCGTGCCATCGGGGATCGTCGCCCCAGGCGGTCGCTGGCTCGCGCGCTGTCCGGGAAACGGTCGACCAGCGCTGGCCGTGGCGGATATCGACCTGGATGCGACAGACGCGGATATCGATGTATCCGTTCGCCTCGCTCGGCCGTGGCGTCGTCTGGCACGTGCCGGGCTCTATGACGATCGAATGGTGCTGGGGGATCCCCGAAGCGAGACGCGCACGACGTTCTGATCGTGCGACCGTGACGCTCGGCGTCGGGCTTCGGCACGACGCGCAACCCGGTGAACGTTTCCGGTCACAGCACCAGGAGCAGGGGAGGAAGTGAACAACCGGCCGCGAACAAACCGGCCAGGAGACGTCGCGCGAGGTTAGCGCGGGCAGGGATCCTCGACGCTCAGCCCGTCCAGGTAGCGTCGGTACTCGGCCGCCGGTCTCGGGTCATCGAGGACCGCGCACAGGGTGGTGCGCCAGGCCTGCACGCCGACCTCGCGCACCCGGAGCCGTCCGTCGTCCGCGATGGCGAGGATCTTCTCATCGGGCGTCACAGCGAGGTCGGATTCGAACGTCTCGTCGCCGATCGGCCCGAACGTCCACCCACCGAGGTGGTCGGCGGTGCGCGTGTCCCAGAACTGCATGGCCACGTCACCGTCGAAGTCGGCCAGCTGGACGATGACGCGGCCATCACCGCTGTAGACGATGGCTTCCGGCCCTCCGCCCACGACCCTGCCGCTCGTGGCCACATCACCGGTGGCCACGTCGATGACGAATAGATGGCCGTCGCGGTCGACCAGTGCGACGCTCTCGCCGTCCTGGCTGAGGGTCACGTCGGTGGTGGTCGATTCGAAGCCGACATCGCGGACTCGTACGAGGTCGTCGTCGCGCCACCGCCAGATGGTGACCGAATCGCCGTCCTTGGTGACGACGGTGCGGGCATCCGCGCTGACCGCGAGCACATCGAAGAAGTCTCCTGGTTCGAGGGGGGCAGCCGTCCAGTCCTGCGTGTCCATGATGACGAGGCCTTCCTTGGCCACCGCCACGGCGTGTCTTCCGTCGGCGAGGAAGGTGGGCTGCATCATCCGATCGAAGCCGCGCAGCTTCGGGGCCCGGCTGATCATCTTCTCGCTGCGAAGATCCCAGAGCGAAAGGGTACCCGGACCTCCGTCGTAGAAGACGGCGCGACGGCCGTCGCCGCTGACGGAGATCGCGCTCGTGTACGAATCAAACGCTCGGGGAAGCACGGCTTGTCGCCGCGGCGGCGCTCCGGCCGCGCCCAGCGACCAGAACTCGGTGGTTTGGCCGTTCGCCCGCACGGCGAGCGGGCCGGAAAACACGACGTCGGCGGGCTTCCAGGTACCCGGGACGGCGACCGTCCCCCCGGTGCGGCTGGCGCCGGTGTCGAACAGGCTGATCGCGCCGTCCTGCGCCCCGGCAGCCACATATCTGCCATCACCGGACACCGAGAGACTCATCACGGGCCAGGTGAATGAGCCCAGCCTCCGCGCTTCGCCGGATTTCGTGTCGTGGACGGTCACTTCGCCGTTGCTCGTACCGATCACGACTGTCTCCTTCGAGGCCGGCAATGCGGCGGCGGTCGCGGAGAGCGCGGAACCCACCTCCGTTCTGCCTCCGGTGCCGACGTTCCAGAGCTGCGCCATCGCGTCGTCTTTGTCGACCGTCAAAAGCAGCCGTCTTTCGACAGCGGTGCCGGCGACGTACCTCGTCTCGGTGGATAGCGCCGCGGGGCGTTCACGGGGGGCCAGGCCCGCGAGCCGCTCGTCTCGCAGCCACTAATCACTCTTAACGAGTCCGCCACTCCGGCAGACTCGGGCCTGACAGCCGCCAGCGGGTGAGCACTCGCAGCTA
>NZ_JBPJUQ010000075.1:0-38879 GCF_051192615.1 Streptosporangium sp. G11 | reverse complement strand
TCGACGACTTCAAGATCCGCGTCTGCGAGGGCACCGACAAGTTCGACGACTGCGGCCGCTGGGGCGACGCCTTCTAAGCCCGCTCCGGCGAGCTGACGAGGGAAACGATGGTTCCCGATCGGTGGTGCGGAGCCCGCGACGCGAAAACCGTGGGCCTCCGCGGTAGCGGAGACCCACGGCGTGGGGTGGAACGCCTGATCAGCGAGGAGAGCGCTGTGACCACCGCTGATCAGGCGGGCTCAGAACCTCAGGGGTAGGAGACGAGCTTGGACGGGATCGTCGCGGTGCCGAAGGCGGGACCGCCCACACCGTTGATCACGTGGTTGACCCGGCCGTTGCCGCCGAGAGAGACGGTGAGCAGGCTGTGGAACTTCACGCCCGGCTTCACCGGCGCCTCGAAGCCGTTCTCCACCTCGATCGTCGGGTCGACGTTGAAGTAGACGTAGCTGCCGAGACCCCAGCCCTCGTGGTTGTTGACCGCGGGGCCGACCTTGTAGGCCGCCCATCCCTTGCTGGTGCCGTTCATGTAGGCCGCCTGGTTCGGCGGGTCGTACGCCTTCTCGTTCTGGAAGAAGATCGTCCGGCCGCGCTCGCCGTACCACTCGACGTCGTACTTGCGGTAGTGCTCGACGAACAGGCCCGTGGCCAGGACGTCGTCGCCGTTGACGATCAGGCCGGTCTCGGCGGTGTTGACGTTCCAGCCGATGCCCTCACCGTGGTCACCGCGCCACAGCCAGGTGTGGTCGATGATCACGTCGTCGCTGTTGACGATCACGCTGGTGGTGGCGTTGCCGGCGAAGGCGCCGCCGATGCGGACGAAGACGTCCTGCAGCGTGGTCGGGTTGGCGGCGTGGTCCGCGCTCGACCCCTGCGGGCCGACCTCGATGAGCACGTCGGACTTCTGCGGGCCCGCGTCGACGAGGAAGCCGGCGAGCTTCACGCCGTCCACGTCGGCCACCTTGACCGCGGTGGAGCCGCCGCCCGGGATGATCGTCGCGAGGCCGAGGCCGAGGACCACGGTGTCCGCGCGGGTCACGTTGATCGGCTGGTTGAGGTTGTAGATGCCGGGGGTGAGCAGCAGGTGCAGGCCCTGGCCGAGCGCGGCGTTGATGGTCGCGGCCGAGTCGCCGGGCTTGGCGACGAAGAACTGGCTGAGCGGGAGCGAGGTGCCGGGGGTGGAACCGTTCGCCCAGCTCACGCCGCGTGCGTTGGTCCGCTTGGCCGGGACGAACACCCGGTAGGCGCCGCCGCCGTCCACGTAGAGGTACGGCTTCTCGCGGCTGATCGGGGTGTTCTCCAGCGTGGTGTAGGACTGGTCGAGGAAGTTGGTCGCGGGAGCGCCCTGCACTCCGGAGAAGACCATGTTCCACACGCCGTTGACCCAGCCGCCGACGGAGCTGTCACGGGTGTACCACTGCTGCTGCGAGTACGGGCCGACGGCGCCGTCGACCTTGCTGTCGGCGATGTAGCCGCCGCTGGCCCAGCCGTAGCCGGTGGGAGCCAGGTTCAGCGCGCCCTTGATGTGCATGCGGCGGAACGGAGCGGCCTGGGAGACGGCCCACTGGTTGGTGCCGCCGGGAGGCTGGACCGACAGGTTCTCCGTCGAGCGCCAGAAGTTCTGGGTCGCGTTGCCGTTGAACCAGCCCGCGTCGACGGTCACGCCGTTGAGGGTGACGTCGTCGGGGTTCTGGCCCAGACCGATGATCGAGGTGTAGAAGCCGACCTTGGCGTTCACGTTGTAGGTGCCCGGCTTGAACAGGAAGGCGTGGCGTCCGGTGCCGAACTGGGCCGACTCCTGCTGGGTGAAGACGGCGTCGAGCTGGCTCTGGATGGTGGCGCTGGACATCGACGGGTCGAAGACGTGGACGTTCGGGCCCAGCGGACCACCGCCGGGGATCTCAGGACCGCTCGACGTGGTGTACACCGCGAACTCCCACAGCGAGTAGCCGTAGCCGGTGCCTCGCGCGCTGCCCAGCATCCGGACGTACCGGGCGGAGCCGGTCACGTCGTGCGACTGGACACCGCCGGTGGCGCCGGTGACGGTCTTCAGGTCGGTCCAGGTGGTGCCGTTGGTCGATCCCTGGAGCTTGAAGGCGCTCGCGTACGCGGCCTCCCACCTCAGGTCGATCTTACAGAGGGTCTGGGCCGAGCCGAGGTCCACCTGGACCCACTGCGGGTCGCTGGCCGCGCTGGCCCAGCGGGTCCCGTTGTTGCCGTCGAAGGCGGCGCTCGCGGGGGTCCCGGCGTTCTCGGTCGACGAGGCGCTGTAGGTCTTGCTCAACGCGGCGTTGGTGGTTCCGCACGGCTCGCCGGGACCGGGGCCGCCGTCGGGACCGAAGACCTGGAACTCCCAGAGGGAGTAGCCGTAGCCGGTGGCCCGCGTGACGCCCTGCATCCGGACATACCGGCCGGTGCCGGTGACGTCCCAGGTGTCGATCCCGCCGTCACCGCCGGTGACGGTCTTCAGATCCGTCCACGTGGTGCCGTTCGTGGAGAGCTGGATCTTGTATCCGCTGCCGTACGCGGCCTCCCAGTTCAGCACGACCTTGTTGACGCTGGTCGAGGCGCCGAGGTCCACCTGGAGCCATTGGGCGTCGGTGCTGGCGCTGGACCAGCGGGTGCCGGCGTTACCGTCGACCGCGGCGGCCGGGGCGGTTCCGGCGTTCTCGGACGACGAGGCCGTGGCGGTCTTGCCCTGGGACAACAACGTGTCGGCGAAGGCGGGGGTCGACGGTACTGCGATCAGAGCTGCCGCGACTGCCGTGGCAGTCCATAAGGCGGCAGGACGGAACAGACCTCTCATGCATGTCTCCACTGCGGATCCGGGGGGTGGAAGGGCTAACAGCAGGTGAAGGGGCGACTTACGGGGAACGGTAAATCAACGCCTTATTTCTACACTTAATTTAACTTGTCGGAAACATCGCGTCAATGGGCCAAAAGTCATGGATGGCCGCTTTGGTAGGAGATTTCGGTAACCACCTGGCCGTGGGCTCGTATGCGCGCCGGGTTCGGGGCGGGCCGGGAGTCAGGGCGAGAGCCGGCGCGGGAGTCAGGACGGCGCCGGGGCCGGGCAGGGGCGTGCGGCCGGGCAGGGACCGGAGCCGGATGGGAGGTCGGTTCGGGACCGGATGGGAGGTCGGGGCGAGGGCGGAGCCGGATGGGAGGCCGGTCCGGAGCCAGAGGGAGGGGCGGGGCGGAGAAGGGCGGGCCGAGGGCGGCCGACGGCCGGGGCGGGCGTCAGTCCTCGTCGGCGGGCATGGCGAAGAGCCGGACGTACATGGGGCGCGCACCGGGGGACGCGTCCTCGGGCAGGGGGCTGTATTTCATCAGCAGCGCGATGTAGGCCTCGAAGAACTCCTTGAACTCGGCCTTGGTCATCCGGCCCAGGCCGCGCGATCCGGTGGCCCACTCGGGATCGCGCAGGTAGGCCTCGGGGAATCGCTCGAAAAGCTCGCGGTCCTCTTCCATGCCGGCCCGGTGGAACTCGGCGAGCGCGGAGCGGTCTTCGGGGGCGAGCTGGCCGGGCGTGGGAAGCCGCAGGTCGCGCGGGCCACTGGCCTTGCGCCACCAGCGCTCCCTGCCGGTCGAGCGCTCCGGGATCTCCTCGATGAAGCCGTACTTCTCAAGCTGGCGCAGGTGGTAACTGGTCGTGCCGGTCTTCGCGCCGAGCAACTCGCCGAGCGTCGTGGAGGTCGCGGGGCCGTGCACGTTGAGATGGCGCAGCATGAGCCGCCGCATGGGATGGGCCAGGGCCTTGAGCTTGCCCGGGTCGTCAAGCAGGAACGGCTCGTCATCCTTCATGAGGAGAAGCCTAATCCTGCAGGACGATATCTGCAGACAAACCTTTGCCGAGAAGTCTCTGCAGAGTAGCTTCGGCATATGAGAAGAATCGTCCCGGCCTCCGCGGGACTCCGAACGGCGGTCGTCACCGCCGCCCTCTGCCTGCTCACGGTTCCAGCGGCCGTCGCCGCCGCGGCGCCCGGGTCCGTGACCACGACCACGGCCACGGCCACGGCCGTGACCTCGGCTTTCGTAGCAGCCACGAGTCCCACGAGCCCGGCCCTCTCGACCTCGACCCTTCAGGCTCTCCCGACCTCGGCCCTTCAGGCTCTCCCGACCTCGGCCCTTCAGGCTCTCCCGACCTCGGCCCTTCAGGCTCTCCCGACCTCGGCCCTTCAGGCTCTCCCGACCTCGGCCCTTCAGGCTCTCCCGACCTCGGCCCTTCAGGCTCTCCCGACCTCGGCCCTTCAGGCTCTCCCGGCCTCCGCTCCGACGGGCGCCACGCCTCCCGGCGTACCCCCCGATCTCACCGCCACGGAGGTGAGCTTCCGCGGTGGCGGCGGCCTCGCCATGCGCGGCACGGTCATCTCGCCCGCCGGCGCGGGATCCGCGCGTCCGGGCATGGTCCTGGTGCACGGCGCGGGCACCGGCACGCCCCGCGAGAAGCTGATGGGCGAGGCCGTCGCGTTCGCCCGCCAGGGAATGTCCATACTGATCTACGACAAGCGGTCGGAGGGCTACTCGCTCTTCGAGCGGTCCTACTCGCTGCTCGCCGACGACGCGATCGGCGCCCTGGCCGTGCTCCGCTCCCAGCCGGGTGTGGACCCGGCGAAGACCGGCATGTGGGGGCTCAGCGAGGGCGGCTGGGTGGTCCCCATCGCGGCGGCGCGGTCGAGCGACATCGCCTTCGTCGTACTCGTGGGGGCCAATGGGCTTTCACCGCTGCGGCAGCAGACCTGGGCCGTGGCGGCCGGGCTGCGCAAGGCGGGGGTGTCGGGATCGCTGATCGACCGGGCCGAGTTCAACCTGTACCGGACGATCGCCGACGGCGGCATGTTCCCCGAGCCGTACTACGACCCCGAGCCGACGATCGCCGCGGTGCGCCAGCCGGTGCTCGGCATCTGGGGTACCCACGACCTGCTGACCCCGCCCGAGGAGAGCCCGCCGATCTTCGCCAGGGCCCTGGAGAAGGGGGGCAACAGGCACTACACGTTCCGCTTCTTCGCCGGTGCGGAGCATGCCGCCCACCGGAGCCCCGACGGCGGCGTCACCCGGTCGCCCGAACTCGCCCCGGGTTACGCCGACCTGGTCGGCTCCTGGGTCGGTGACGTCACGGCGGGCAGGTCGCCGACGGCGGGGACGTCCGGGCCCACTCCCGTGCAGGCCTCGCGGACCGTGCCGGTGGATCCCCCCGCCCCGTGGGAGTCCGCGCCGGCCCAGCTCGCGGCCCTGCTGCTGATCCTGGTCGCCTTCACCGCGTACCCGGTGGTCGCGCTGGTACGGCGCCTTCGCGGCCGGTCGCGCCCTCCGGTGACCGGGGCCGCGCGGCTGCTCAGCGCCGGAGGGCTCGCGGCGGTGCTCGGATCGTTCTCCTACCTCTTCTACGTGGTGATGACCGGCGGCAAGCTGGCCGCTCCCGGCCCCGTGGTGGCGGGACGCCCGCTGCTCTGGCTGGCGCTGCAGGCCCTCGCGGTGGCCTCCGTGGTCGCGGCGGTCCTCACCGCGCTGGCCTGGCACCGCGCCCGCGCCTCGGTGTCGCGGGGGGAGGGGGTACGGCTCGGTCTCCTGCTCGCGGGTGGGGCGGTGTTCGTTCCGTGGGCCCTCTACTGGGGGCTGCTGCTTCCCTGACGGAGGGTCCGTCGTGGCGCCCGGCCCGGTCGCACCCGCTGTGGCGACCGTCCGCCGGGCACCCGTCGCGGGAGTCCGGCCCGACGCCTTTCGAGGGCGGAAAGGGATGGGAACCGCGCGCCGCCCAGGAAGTCCTGTACGGCTGAAATCAGTCAAGAGAAGTGATATAAGTGCTGGTAAATCATTTATCAATAGCAATTTCGGCATACGGGATATTTGTGGTGGTATGAGAGTCTTTGTATTGTCCGTGGCGGTCGTCGGCGCCCTGATCGCCGTCATCGGCTGGCTGGGTGCCATCGACATCCGGGACACCTTCTCCGCCTCGGCGGCGAGTTCCGCCACGGGTGCGGACAAGCAGTCGGTCAGGAGCTTCATCGAGGCGGGCAAGGGCCTGAGCGGCGCTTCCACCCCGGTGGACAAGCGGGTGAGCGGTGCTTCCACGGCGACGGGCAAGCGGGTGGTCAAGACCTCCGTGACGAAGGTCGGCGGCAAGTCCTACCTCAGGGTGCAGGTGACGAGCGGCTACGGCACCGCCAAGCGGTTCTCCGTGAAACAACGTGTTTGCGTAAAGGGGAAGTGCCGGACGGTGACCACCGGCTTGTCGGTGAACGCCGGTCGGACGGCCTGGCAGGAAACGTACCTCGGTACCGGCACCTATAAGAAAAGCGGCACCTCCTCCGTTTCCGTGACGGCGCAGCCGGCGCGGTCGACCCCCGCGCCCCGGGTGACCGTCACCGTGAGGCCCACGACCCCTGCCGTGACCACCACGATCACGGTGACCGAGACCGTGACCACCACGGTGACCGCCACCGTGACGGCCACCGCGACCGCGACGGTCACCGCCACCGCGACGGTCACCGTGACGCCCACGCCCACACCGACGCCGACGCCCACACCGACGCCCACCCCGACACCCGCCGTGGCGCCGACCGGCCCGCTCTGCGGCGCGCCCTCCAACGCCTACGGGTTCACGTTCTGCGCCACGGCAGGCAAGGTGTATCCGCCCGCGAACGACGCCTGCCAGGTTTTCGAGTGCATCGAGAACTTCTCCGAGGGGAGGGGCCACCTCGTCATGTGTGTCGACGGCAAGGTGAGCATGTCGGGCGGGATCCAGGGAGTCTGCTCCTACCACGGCGGATTGCTGCGTGACGTGAACCGGAACGCCGCGTAGGCCGGGGCGACGGCACGCTCACGGAGATCCCGTGGCTGAGGAGATCCTTGCGGTGACGCGGCCCGGTGGCTCGTGCGGGCCTTCGCCCCGTGTCTTCCCGAGAGCGTTTCCATCTTCCCGGGAGCGTTTCCGCGAACCCCGCCCACGCCGACGAGCGGCGACGAGCCTGACGAGCGGCGCGGTCTCCCTCACCGTGACCGCGCCTGCCCGCGCCCCCGCGCCCGTCAGCTTCTTCGAACCCGAGCGCGTCCCCGGGCCTTTCGGGCTTTTTGGGCCTCCCGGCGCCGGTACGGGGGCACGCGCCGTTCCCGTTCCCCCGCTGTCGCCCGTCGTGTTCAGCGGTCCTTGTTCCGCCGGGCGGGGGTCCGTTGATCCGCCTCGTCGGCCAGCTGATCCTCCACGATGGCGCACCAGCGGTGCCACCGCGCCAGATCGAGATGCTCGTCCACATCGCCCACACCCGCCTCGGCCATGAGCTGGTGGTTGTTGGCCGCCGCCTCGTGGGCGTTGACCAGCGCGTGGTGGCCGTGATTGGCGAGTGATTCGCTGACCGCCAGATTCACGGCTATCTCTCCCATTGTCTTGGGCCGGCCCGAAAGTTCGTCGCCGAACCCCTTCCCGGTGAAGTCGCGGCTCTCCGAATCGTCGCTCATAGCTGCTGAGTGCCCCGCAGGTCCTAGATCTATCTGGGACCTCCGATCCGATGTGGACGATTTCGGGACGTGGGAGCCGGGCCAGGGACGAGTTCCAGGCCAAGGACGCGATTCGCTTACGGGCGTGTTGCAGTTGGCCGGAGAGGGTCTTCTCACCAAGATCTTTAAAATAGCCTCGATGTAAACCGGCGTAAGGATCGTGGAGGATGACGACGCGGCTTGATCTCTCGGTCCGCAGGCACGAAGGCGCCTCGGTGATCGCGCTCGCCGGTGAGCTGGACAAGCTGTCCAGCCCTCGGCTCCGTGACCTTCTGGTCACGCAGCTGGACGACGGGGCGTGCCACCTGGTCCTCGATGTCACCGGCCTGAGCTTCTGCGATTCCACCGGCCTGTGGACCATGCTGGACATCCAGCGGCGCGCGGGCGCGGTGGGGGGCTGCCTGCGGCTGGCCGGTGTCCACGGGATCCTGGAACGGATCCTGACGGTCACGGGCCTCGTGGACGCGTTCTCCCTCGACCCCGACGTCCCCGCGTCGCTGCGGGCCATGAGCCGGTTCACCCAGGGCACGGAACCTCCGCCCGCGTCCCCGTCCGTCCCGGACACGAAGCCTCCCTCCGATCCGGGCTGAGACGCGCTCTCTCCCCTCGCCGCCCGCCGTCGCGTCGCCGTGACCTCCCGCCCCATGTCCCCGTACGCGTGACGGCTGGAAGGTCGTTTCCCCTGGTTGGTGCAGACTTGTCCTTTGTGTGGCCGTCGCCCTCCGGGCGGCGGCCCGGCCGCGCGGGCCGTTCTGGGCGTGCGGCGCGGTGTCGAGTGGAGAGTGGGGAGCCCGTGTCGGGTGAGATACCCGGGGTGGATGTCCCGGATGGGCGGGGTCGTACGGGACTGGACAGGGCGGGGCTGGATCTGACCGGCAACCCCCGGGTCCGGGTGCGGGAGGTGCGGCTGCTCTCGTCCAGCTGGTACGTGCTGCGCAAGACGACGTTCGACTACCGGCGCAGGGACGGCGGCTGGAGCACCGAGCAGCGGGAGACCTACGACCGCGGCAACGGCGCGACGGTCCTGCTCTATGACGCCGGGCGGGAGACCGTGCTGCTGACCAGGCAGTTCCGCTACCCGGTCTATGTCAACGGCCACCCCGACGGGCTCCTGCTGGAGACGGCCGCGGGTCTGCTCGACGACGACGACCCGGAGACCGCGATCCGCAGGGAGGCCGCGGAGGAGACCGGCTACGACATCGGGGAGGTGGAGCACGTCTTCGACGTCTACATGAGCCCCGGCTCCGTGACCGAGCGCGTGCACTTCTTCGCCGCCCCGTACAGCGCGGACCGGCGGATCTCCGATGGCGGAGGGGTGGTCGACGACGGCGAGGACATCGAGGTGTTGGAGCTGCCCTTCGCGAAGGCCCTGAGCATGATCGCCTCGGGGGAGATCGCCGACGCGAAGACCATCATGCTGCTGCAGTGGGCGGCGCTGTCCGGTCCGTTCTCCGGCCGGGACAGGTGAGCGGGCCGGGGCCGGCGACCGGGGTCTCGTGGAGGCCGGGACGGTCGTAGAAGGCCCCGGCCGAGGTGGGCGGCCGCCACGCCCTTGGGGTGCGGCGCGTCGAGGAAGGCGCGCGTCAGCGCGCGGCCGTGCCGGGTCCGGCGTCCGCGCACTTCACGGGCCGGGCGCCGGGCACTACCCTGCACGGATGACGGAAGTGGAGTTGCGCGGATGGCGGCCTGACGACATGTCCGTCGTGCTCGACGCGTTCAGCTCCCCGGACATGGCGGAGCAGGCGGCCCGGCCCATCGACAACGCCCAGGCGGCGCTGGAGTGGATGGGGGTCTGGGGGTTCCGCGACGACGCGCGGGCGTTCGCCGTGGTGTCCAACGGCGAGGTCGTGGGCAACGTCGCGGTGAGCAACATCGACGCGCACGGCACCGGCTGGGTCTCCTACTGGACGCTCCCGCGCGCCAGGGGGCGGGGCGTGGCCGTGGCCGCCACCAGGAAGGTCGCCGAGTGGGCGTTCGGGGAGCGAGGGCTGTTCCGCCTGGAGCTGGGGCACCGGGTCAGCAACGCCGCCTCCTGCGCGGTGGCCACCAGGGCCGGGTTCCTGCCCGAGGGAATCGAGCGGGCCAAGGGCAGCTACGAGGGCGTCCGCTACGACGTGGAGCGGCACGCCCGCCTGGCCACCGACTGAGCGGTGAGGGTCAGAGGGTTCGGAGACCGGCGAGGAGATCGCGAAGCAGGTTCTCCCGGGGGACCGCGGACGGGGGCTTGGAGGATCGCACGACGATCAGGCCGCTGTCGCGCAGGTCGCCGAGGAGGATCCGGAGCACCCCGACGGCCAGGGCGGTCCGCGCCGCCAGTTCGACGACCGGGATCGGCGCGCGGCAGGCGTCCAGGATCGACAGGTGCTCGGGCTGCAGTTCCCCGTGGGGGGCCCCGACCGCCACGACCACGGCCATCAGGTCGAAATGGGCTCCCGTGGCCCGGGTCCGGCCGCGGGTCATCGTGTAGGGGCGGACGATCGGACCGGCCTCCCGGTCGGGCGGGCGCTCGGCTGTCACGGTCCACCCTCCTGCCCGGAACGCCGCCATCCGTCGCGGAGCACTCGGAACACACCGCTCGGGACGGCGTCCTCGCCCTCGCGGGTCTGCCGGGTTCCACCGAGCGGGGCTCCGGGGGCGACCCGCTCGGTGGGTACGGTCTGGCGCACCCGTTTGGGCAGGCCGTCGCCGGGGGGTAACCGTTCGACCTCGACCGAGTAGGTGAACCGGGGGTCGACCGGTTCGACCACCAGCTCGCTCGGGAGCATCACGATCGCCGTGGTGCCGCCGAAGGGGGAGGGCCGCAGGGAGACGCGGATGCCGTGCCGGATGGCGAGCTGCGCGACGACGAACAGGCCGAGCCGGTCGCTGTCGGCCAGGTCGAACTCCGGCGGATCGGCCAGCAGCGCGTTGAGCCGGGCCGTCTCCTCGGGGGAGAGGCCGAGCCCCCTGTCCTCGACCTCGATGGCGTAGCCCCTGGCGACCATGTCGCCGTGGACGCGCACGAAGGTGTGCGGGGGAGAGAACATGGCGGCGTTCTCGACCAGCTCGGCGACCAGGTGGATCACGTCGGTGGCGACCGCGCCGATCACGGACGGGCCGTGCGGGACGCCGATCGTCACGCGCGGGTAGTCCTCGACCTCCTCGACCGCGGCGCGGACCACGTCGTAGATCGTGACCGGGTTCCGCCATCCCCGGCCGGGGGCGGCGCCGGACAGGATGATCAGGCCCTCGGAGTGGCGGCGCATCCGGGTGGTCAGGTGGTCCAGGCCGAAGAGGTCCTCGAGGGTCGCGGGGTCGCCGGCCCGCCGCTGCATGGCCTCCAGCATGGTCAGCTGCCGGTACAGCAGGGACTGGCTGCGCCTGGCCAGGTTCACGAAGACCTTGTTGACGCCCTTGCGCATCTGGGCCTGGCCGACGGCGGCCTCGACCGCGGTCCGCTGCACGGAGGAGAACGCCTCGGCGACCCCGGCGACCTCGGTGGTGCTGCCGACCTTGATCTCGGGAGCCTCGGAGCGGACGTCCTCGCCCCGGCGGAGCCGCCGGACCACGTCCGGCAGCCGCTTGCCGGCGAGGTCGAGGGCCGCCTGCTGGAGACCGACCAGCTCGCCGGCCAGCCTCCGGCCGAACCGTACCGAGACGAAGACGGACAGCCCGACCGCGACCAGGCCGAGCCCTCCGGCGAGGCCGATCCGGAGCATGATGTCCCTGGCGAGGGGCATCGACCGCTCGCTGATGCGCCTGCTGACGTCCCCGGCGCGCTTGTCGAAGTCGTCGGAGAGCCGGGTGGCGATCCCGGCCCAGGGGGGCTCGGGCACGGCCGACGCGGTGACGGCGTCCTCGATCCTCTCGAAGGAGGAGTAATCGGCGGAGCCGCGCAGGGGGGTGTAGAGCGACTGGAACTCGGCGTCGAACTGGTCGAAGCCCAGGGAGTAGAGGAGCCTGCGGCCGGTGACCAGCTGGCCGAACCTCGCGCGTTCGCCGGGGCTCATGGCTCCCTCGACGACGGCTCCGGATATCAGCGCGGCCTCCTGGCTGAGCATCTCGCGGCTCCGCCCGACCATGACGACGGCCCGCGTCTGATCGGTCAGCTCGACGTCGGAGGATATCCGGATCTTCTCGTAGGCGTCGAAGGCGGCCGCGATGATCCCGCTGTAGGCGTCGAGGATCCGCAGCCGGGTCTCGGTACGGGTGTCGACCCCGCTGCGGATCTCGGTGAGCCGGTCCAGCGAGATGAGGAGCCGGCTCAGGCGGCCCCAGGTGGCGGGGGAGATGTCGGGACGGGCTTCGGCGGTGAGCCGTTCCAGCTCGGCTCGGGCGCCGTTCGTCCGGAGGCGCTGGGCGTCCAGCTCGGCCCGCGAGACGCCGACGTCTCCCAGGACGGACAGCGATAGCATTCGCTCGTGCTGGAGCGCGGTGGTCACGTTCCTGGTGGGCACGACCACGTGCTCGTAACCGCCGCGGATCTTGAGCAGCTCCTGCCCGTCTTGCACCGTGATGTTGGCCGCAAATACCCAAATCACTACAAGGGATATAATGGGTACCAGGAGTAAGGTAAAAATCTTTACCCTGATTGAGTATTTTCGGCTGGCCATAATGCCTCGCACACCTTGAGATGCGTGGTTAACAATGGCCAAACATAGCAATGTGGGTCACTTGGGACCAGGTGTCCCCGTGAGTCACATTGAGATGATTTATCGCGATCTGTCGGGCTCGGAACCACCAGCCCTCCGCGTGCGTCTCTCTAGATAGGAGGGGGGTCAACGATGCAGAAGATCGCAGACCTGATCGAAGCCGAGGCTGAGCGCGCCGACCAGGCGGCGCTGGCCCGTGGTGGCGAGCTGGCGAGGGCTGGGGCGGTGCAACTGGTCCGGTTCGGCCCGCCGCAGGTGACCGCCGAGGTCGACGACGGCGCCGCGTGCGTCGAGTTCCGGATCGTCGACGAGACCCTCCGCTGGCACTGCAGCTGCCCCGAGGGCCGGAAGGGCGCCTTCTGCGCCCACTGCGTGGCGACGGCTCAGTCGGTCAGGATCAGGACGGACAGGAAGGACTCTCCGGCCGTGCCGTCGGCGACCGCCTCGGTGAGAACGGTGCGGATCGCGTCGTAGGCCGGACGGTCTCCGGCCTGGAGCGCCGACGGCTCCGACCAGATCAGCATGTGCTCGCCCGGAGGCAGCCACGACAGGTCGGTTAGCACGTCGTAGAGCGCGTCGAGGTTGTGCCCGAAGTGGTCGGGCAGGTCGAGGGCCTCGGCGATCGCGTTCATCGCCTCGGCCGAAGTGGTGATCTTCGCGCCGTCCAGCGGGTGCGGCGTGGCGGCGCCGATCATGAACTCGGCCTCTCCGGCCGCCCCCTGGCGGAACGTCCCCTTGGACACCGTGGTCATCATCGCCCTCGGCGGGTGCCGGTGGGCACGCTGCGGCTGCCCGTACGGTTCTTCGTCTCGCAGGCGACGCCTTCGATCACCATCGGCCGTGCCCCCTGAGCTGCTGGTTCGCGCTGCCTGTCGGACATCTCACCCCGCCGAACTACCCGCGCGCGAAGCCGCGAAAACGGGATGACGGGCATGTCTTCGCCGCCCTCCGCCCGCCGGGCGTCCCGCTCTCCACCCGCCGGGCACCCGCTCCCTTCCCCTCAGGCACCCCGTTCTCTCCCGTCTCACCTCGCTCTCCGCTCGCCCTGCCCCCGGCCCCCGGTCCGCGAGGCGTGAGGCGAAATGGCATTGTCTGGTTGTCAGACAATCTGCCTACAATCGACCCATGAAAATCGCCGTGATCGGAGCCGCCGTGCTCTGGGGGACCGCGGGAACCGCGGGCCTGCTCGTCTCCGGGGTCGACCCCGTCTCCCTGGCCGCCGCCCGCCTGGTGATCGGCGGCCTGGTCCTCGCGGCCGCCACCGCTCCCGCCGCGCGGCTCCTGCTCTTTCCCGGAGGTTCTCCCGGAGGTTCTCCCGCAGGGCCTTCGAAGAGTCCGGGAGGCGGCCTCGGGACACGCTTCGGCCCGCTCGTGGCGGCGGCGATGGCCGTGGCCGCGTACCAGCTGTGCTACTTCGCCGCGGTCAGCAGGACCGGGGTGGCCGTCGGCACCGTGGTCGCCATCGGCAGCGGTCCCGTCTTCACCGGGCTGCTGTCCTGGCTGTTCGACCGCGTGCGGCCCGGCCGCCGCTGGGCGGGGGCGACCGCGGTGGCGATCGCAGGCTGCGCCGTGCTCACCGGCGGGGGAGGCGAGGTGCGGGCCGACGGTGTCCTGCTCGCGCTGCTCGGCGGCCTGCTGTACGCGTTCTACGCGGTCACCGCGGCGCGGGCGATCGGCGCGGGAGCCCCCTCCGACGCGGTGATGGGGCTGATGTTCGGCGGGGCCGCCGTCGTCATGGTGCCCGTCCTGCTGTGGACGGGCACCGGCTGGCTCGCCGAGCCGCGCGGCCTGCTCACCGCCCTCTACCTGGGCTGCGCCACCACCGCGCTGGCCTATTTCCTGTACGGGAGGGGGCTGCGCACGACCCCGGTCGCGACCGCCGCCACCCTCGCCCTGGCCGAGCCCGCGGTGGCGGCCCTGCTCGGTGTCGTCGTGCTCGGCGAGCGGCTCGCGCTCCCCTCGGTCGCCGGGCTCGTCCTGCTCGGTGCCAGCCTGGTCGCGGTCTCCCTGCCCGAGCGCGTCCACCCCGAAAGCCGGGACCGGCGGGCAATAGGGTCGTCGGCGTGACTCTCCCGCTCCATCCCGTCTCCGCCGTCGGCGCGCTCGCCGACGCCCTGCGCCGGCGGGTGCTCTCCGGCGAGATCGCCCCGGGCACCACTCTGCCGGAGCAGGAGCTCTCGGCCCTGTACGGGGTGGCCCGCCCGACCGTCCGCGAGGCGCTCGCCGTGCTCGTGCACGAGGGGTTGCTCAGGCGCGAGCGGCACCGCAGCGCCCAGGTGGCCGAGGTGACCGTCAGCGACCTGGACGACCTGATGTTCGTCCGGCGCCCGCTGGAGGAGTTGACGGCCACCTCGCTGGCGGGGCGGCGGGTCGGGGAGGCCGACGCGGCACTGGCGCGGATGGCCGCGCTGCCCGCCGACGCCCCCTGGTCGGAAATGGTGGCCGAGCACATGGCCCTGCATCAGGCGCTGGTCGTCGCGGTGGGCAGTCCCCGCCTGGAGCGGCTCTACGGCATGCTGGCCGCCGAGACCAGGCTCGGCCTGGTCAGGCTGCGCGTGGTCTACTCCGACCGGCACGTGCTGGTCGCCGAGCACGCGGACCTGCTCGACGCGATCGGCCGGGGGCCGGAGGAGGCCGCGAGGGAGGCGGTCGCCGCGCATCTCGATCACAGCTGGGGCGATCATTAGGCACCGACTTGCATGGCTCTATTGCACGCGGAGCCCTGAAGTCGTCACAATCGCGCCCATGCACGGCAACTCAGTGCCGGACTCCTACGTGTATGTCACCGAAGAAGGCGTGACCCGTCACTACGCGGACGGCAGCGTTGACGCCCTCGCGTGGGAGGACGTCGTCGAGGTGCGAGTAGTGGGCGATACGGACTCGGATATCCTGTACATCCTTCTCGATCGACAGGGCCAGGGGTGCGTGGTGCCCAAGTCGGCGACCGACGCGACCTTCCTCGCCCGTCTTCGATATCTCCCGGATTTCGACCTCGACCGGCTCGGCGCGGCGGTGGAGTCGGCGCGCGACGATTACGTCGTCGTATGGCGAAGCCCGGAACCGCCTTCGGCTCTGCCGGATTTTGAATACGACTAATTTCCCATTATTTCCAAATGTGGCGACCAAATTTACACGTTTGGATCGTTCCGTCAAGATGCCATCTCTGCCGCAGTTCGTCCAATAGTGGACAGTAGCCGGTATTCCCCTACTCAATGGTGATCACTAGTATTTCCATGGGTATCCACGCTCCTGATGCATTACGGAATACTATCAACCGTTGAATGAGATCCATGGCGCCTTATCCGGTTGCCTGGGGCATCTTGGGTGGGACGGGGTGGTATGAGATTGGAAACCGAGGAGCTCGTCGTCGGGCTTCTCAAAGGTCCCGCGCGCACTGCTCCGAGTATTTGGACGCGCTTTTATGTCCGTATTCTGCTTGCCGGAGATGTCGCGTGCTCTGTGGTCGCCTGCGAGACCGTTCTGGGAATCCGGTTGTGGTTCGGCGCCTTCATCCCCGCGACGGAGGCCCTGCTCGGGCTGGGTCTCGCCCTGGTCTGGCCGCTGGCCCTGGCGTCGGGAGGCGCCTATCGCCGGCGCACGCACGGCGAGGGAACGGATGAATTCCGAGCGGTTTTCAATGGCGCCGCCGGCCTGACGGCGGCGGTCGCGATCGGCGCGTACATCACGCAAACTCCGATCGCCCGCAGCTTTGTGATGGCGATGTTCCCGCTCGCTTTCGTCCTCACCCTCTCCTTCCGCTACCGGATGCGCAAGCGGCTCCACCGCAGGCGCTCGCGCGGCGATTACATGCGCCATATGGTCGCCGTCGGCCATCGGGAGTCGGTGCTCGACCTGGTGATGCAGTTGCGCAGGCAGCCGCACCACGGCATGACCGTCGTCGCCGCGTGCCTGCCCGCGGGCCCCGATCTGGTGGAGGTCGACGGGGTTCCGGTCCTCGGCAACTTCTCCGACGTTCCCGCGGTGGTGGCGGAGGTCAACGCCGACGCCGTCGCCGTTCTGGCCTGCCCGGAACTCGACGGCGCGGCGCTGCGCAGGCTCGCCTGGGGCCTGGAGGACGCCCGCACCGACCTGTTCGTGGCACCCGCGCTCATGGACGTGGCCGGCCCGCGCATCAGCATCAGCCCGGTCGCCGGCATGCCGCTCCTGCACGTCGAACACCCCGACTTCCGTGGCGCCAGGCGGCTGGCGAAGAGCCTGTTCGACCGGGCGGGGGCGGGCCTGGCCCTCCTGACGCTGGGTGTGCCGATGCTGGTGATCGCCGCGCTGATCCGCGCGACGAGCCCGGGACCCGCCCTCTTTCACCAGGTCAGGGTAGGTAAGGGGGGCATGGAGTTTCGCGTCGTGAAATTTCGGACGATGGTCGTCGACGCGGAACAGCTCAAGATCGACCTGGAGCGCGAGAACGAGTTCGACGGCGTCCTCTTCAAGATTAGGAACGATCCAAGGATCACCCGCGTGGGCGCCTTCCTGCGCCGATACTCCATCGACGAGCTGCCCCAGCTGCTCAACGTGCTGCGCGGCGAGATGTCCCTTGTCGGCCCGCGCCCACCCCTGCCCGACGAGGTCAGGCAGTACGGCGCGGACGTACGCCGCCGCCTGGTCGTGAAACCGGGCATGACCGGCCTGTGGCAGGTCAGCGGGCGCTCGGACCTGACCTGGGAGGAGTCGGTCCGCCTGGACCTCCGCTACGTCGAGAACTGGTCGCTCTTCTTGGACCTGCAGATCCTCTGGAAGACCTGGAGCGCCGTGACCGGCGGAGAAGGGGCCTACTAGTGAAAGCACTCGTGCTCGCCGGAGGGTCGGGCACCCGGTTGCGGCCGATCACCCACACCTCCGCCAAGCAGCTCGTCCCCGTCGCCAACAAGCCCGTGCTCTTCTACGGGCTGGAGGCCATCGCCGCCGCGGGCGTCCGCGAGATCGGGATCGTCGTGGGTGACACGCACGCCGAGATCGAGGCGGCCGTCGGCGACGGCCGCGCGCTCGGCCTGGAGGTCACCTACGTCCGGCAGCGGGCGCCGCTGGGCCTGGCCCACGCGGTGCTCGTCGCCCGCGACTACCTCGGCGACGACGACTTCGTCATGTATCTCGGCGACAACTTCATCGTCGGCGGCATCAACGATGTCGTCGAACGCTTCACCCGCGAGCGGCCCGCCGCCCACATCATGCTCACCAGGGTCGCGGACCCCCGGCAGTTCGGGGTCGCCGAACTCGACGCCGCCGGCCGGGTGATCGGGCTGGAGGAGAAGCCGCCCACCCCCAAGAGCGACCTCGCCCTGGTCGGCGTCTATCTGTTCACCGCCGCGATCCACGAGGCGGTGGCCGAGCTCAAGCCCTCGTGGCGGGGAGAGCTGGAGATCACCGACGCCGTCCACTGGCTGATCGCCGAGGGGCGGAGGGTCGAGTCCTCCGTCGTCTCCGGCTACTGGAAGGACACCGGGAACGTCACCGACATGCTGGAGGTCAACCGGCTGGTGCTGGAGTCCCTGGAGCCCCGCGTGGACGGCCTCGTCGACGGCGCCAGCCAGCTGATCGGCCGGGTGGTCGTCGAGGCGGGCGCCGAGATCGAGCGGTCCCGCGTCGTCGGGCCCGCGATCATCGGTCCCGGAGCCCGGATCCGCGACAGCTACATCGGCCCCTTCACCTCTATCGCGGCAGGCTGCGCGATCAGCGGCAGCGAGATCGAGTACTCGATCGTCCTGCCCAGATCCTCGATCGCCGGGGTCTCGCGCATCGAGGCGTCCCTCATCGGCCACGACGTCGAGGTCACCCCCGCCCCCACCACACCCAGAGCCCACCGTCTCGTGCTGGGCGATCACAGCAAGGTCCAGATCAGTTCATGACGACAACCGACAGGGGGGCGACCCCCATCCCATCGAAGGTCCTGGTCACCGGGGGTGCCGGATTCATCGGCTCCCATTTCGCCCGCGTGCTCGCCGCGAGCGGGGCCACCGTGACGGTCCTCGACAAGCTCACCTACGCGGGAAACCCCGCCAACCTGGAGGGGACACCCCACGACTTCGTCCACGGCGACGTCTGCGACACCGACCTCCTGGCCGGGCTGGTCCCCGGCCACGACCTCGTCGTCAACTTCGCCGCCGAGTCCCACGTCGACCGGTCGATCGACGGCGCCGCCGACTTCGTACGGACCAACGTCCTCGGCACGCAGGCGCTGATGCAGGCCTGCCTGGAGGCGGGCACCCCGCGGGTGGTGCAGGTCTCGACCGACGAGGTGTACGGGTCGATCGACGAGGGCTCCTGGGACGAACGCGCGCCGCTCAGCCCGCGCTCGCCCTACTCCGCGGCCAAGGCGAGCGCCGACATGGTCGCCCAGGCGTACGCGGTCACCCACGGCCTGCCGGTCTCCATCACGCGCTGCGGCAACAACTACGGCCCCCGCCAGTATCCGGAGAAGCTGATCCCGCGCTTCATCACCCATCTTCTGCGGGGGCGCAGGGTCCCGCTCTACGGCGACGGCGGCAACGTCCGCGACTGGGTCCACGTCAACGACCACTGCGCGGGCATCCGCCTCGTCGCCGAGTGCGGCGAACCCGGCGAGGTCTACCACATCGCCGGTACGGCGGAGCTGAGCAACGTCGAGCTCACCGCCCGGCTCCTTGAGATCTGCGGCGCCGGGTGGAGCATGGTCGAGCGCGTCCCCGACCGCAAGGGGCACGACCGCCGCTACTCCCTGGACGACTCCCGGCTCCGCGCGCTCGGCTACCGACCGTCCGTGTCGTTCGAGCGCGGCCTGGCGGAGACGGTCCGCTGGTACGAGGACAACCCCGGCTGGTGGGAGGCCGCCGTGGGGGAAGGGTGTGACGGCTCGCCGCCGGACGGCGCGGGCCCGCCCGGTCCGGCGAGCGCGGTGAGCCCGGCGGGGATGGCCGGTGTGGCGGGCGGGCGGCGGGGAGGCGAGACCGGGTGACCCGCTGGATGATCACCGGTGCCTCCGGCATGCTCGGGACCGAACTGGCGGCCCGCCTGCGCGCCGAGGGACAGCCCGTCCTCGCGTTCCGCAGGCACGAGCTGGACCTTCGTGACACGCCCGCCGTGCACCACCTGGTCACGGCCTGCAGGCCCGACGTCGTGGTGAACTGCGCCGCGTGGAACGCCGTCGACGAGGCGGAGACCCGGGAGGACGAGGCGCTCGCGGTCAACGGCACCGGGGTGCGCGCGCTCGCCGAGGCGTGCGGGCACGTCGGCGCGTGGATGATCCAGCCCTCCAGCGACTACGTCTTCGACGGCACCGCGCTGGACCCCTACCCCGAGGACGCGCGGCCCAGCCCGGTCAACGCGTACGGCAGGACCAAACTCGCGGGCGAGCGCGCCGTGCTGGAGGCGTTGCCGCGCGGCGGCTACGTGGTGCGCACCGCCTGGCTGTACGCCGCGACCGGCCACAACTTCATCCGCACGATGACCCGCCTGGAGGGGGACGGGGTGGCCCCCGACGTCGTCGGCGACCAGTTCGGCCAGCCCACCTGGGCGGGGGACCTGGCGGCCAGGATCGTCGATCTGGCCCGGAGCGGGGCGCCGCCCGGCGTCTACCACGCGACCAACTCGGGCCACACGAGCTGGTACGGCCTGGCCAGGGAGATCTTCACGCTGCTCGGCGCCGATCCCGTCCGGGTGGCGGAGATCTCCTCCAAGGACCTTCCGCGCCCCGCGCCCCGGCCCGCGTACAGCGTGCTGGGGCACGACGGCTGGCGCAGGGCCGGGCTGCCGCCGATGCGGCACTGGAGAGAGGCGCTGAGGGAGTCCCGTGTGCTCGCAGCGGGCTAGCGGGGACGGCCGCGGACACCGAGCGGTCCGAGCGGCCCGCTGCGGGGGGTGCGGCACGTGGAGGGACCGGACACCGAGTGGCCCGCGTGGCCTGTGTGGCCCGCTGCCGAGGGTGCGGCGCGTGGAGGGGACGCGCCGCACCCCCGGTGGCGGGCCGCGCGGGACCCGGTGGCCGGGCACGAGAACGACCCAGTCGGACAACCGTCGGACCGCGTCACGCGGCGAGGGAGCGCATTCATGACAACCTGCAGGCTGTGCGGCTCGACGAGCCTCGCCAGCGTCGTCGACCTCGGGGCGACACCGCCCTGCGAGCGGTTCCTCACCGAGCGGCAGCTGGAGGAGCCCGAGGTCACCTACCCGCTGCACCTGCGGGTCTGCACCGGCTGCTGGCTGGCGCAGATCCCGCCGATGATCACGCCTGAGGAGACCTTCACCGAGTACGCCTACTTCTCCTCGTACTCCACCTCGTGGGTGGAGCACGCGCGGGAGTTCGTGCGCGGTGCGGCCGACCGGCTCGGGCTGGGGGCCGGGTCGTTCGTGGTCGAGGTGGCCAGCAACGACGGATACCTGCTGCGGCACGTCGTCGAGCGGGG
This sequence comes from Streptosporangium sp. G11, assembly GCF_051192615.1. Taxonomy (NCBI): domain Bacteria; kingdom Bacillati; phylum Actinomycetota; class Actinomycetes; order Streptosporangiales; family Streptosporangiaceae; genus Streptosporangium; species Streptosporangium sp. G11. Next base: position 18,364 of record NZ_JBPJUQ010000075.1, on the reverse strand, counting down.
CATCCGGTGCCTGGGCATCGAGCCGTCGGAGAACGTCGGCCGGGCGGCCAGGGACGCCGGGGTGACGACCTTCACGGCGTTCCTCGACCCGGAGACCGGCGCCTCGGTGCGCGCGGAGCACGGGCCCGCCGACCTGGTGGTGGCCAACAACGTCTACGCCCACATCCCGGACGTCGTCGGGTTCACCCGGGGGCTGCGCGCCCTCGTGGCCGACGACGGCTGGGTCTCCATCGAGGTCCAGCACCTGCTCACCCTGATGGAGCACAACCAGTACGACACCATCTACCACGAGCACTTCCAGTACTACACGGTCGCCTCCGCCCAGCGCGCCCTGGCCACCGGCGGGCTCGCTCTCGTGGACGTCGAGTCGCTGCCCACGCACGGGGGCTCGATCCGCCTGTGGGCCAGGCCCCTGGAGGTCGCGGGCGAGCCGGGCGAGCGGGTGGCCGCGCTGCTCGCGGCGGAGAAGGCCGCCGGTCTGCACGAGCTGTCCGGGTACGCCGAGTTCGGCGAGCGGGTGGCACGGGTGCGACGGGACCTGCTGGGCTTCCTCCTCGACGCCGCCCGCGAGGGCAGGACCGTCGCCGGCTACGGGGCGCCGGGCAAGGGCAACACCCTGCTCAACCACTGCGGAATCCGGCCCGACCTGCTCCCCTTCACGGTCGACCGCAACCCGTACAAGCACGGCAGGTTCACGCCGGGCACGCGCGTACCGATCCTGCCGCCCGAGCGGCTCGCCGAGGAGCGGCCCGACTACGTGCTGGTCCTGCCGTGGAACCTCCGCGAGGAACTCGTCGGCCAGCTGTCCTTCGTGCACGCCTGGGGAGGCCGGCTGGTCTTCCCCATCCCCAACCTGGAGATCGTCGAGGTGAACCCGTGAAGGTCGTCCTCTTCTGCGGCGGATACGGCACCAGGATGCGCACCGGCACCCCCGGTGACGCGCCCAAGCCCATGCAGCTCGTGGGACCCCGGCCGCTCATCTGGCATGTGATGCGCTACTACGCGCACTTCGGGCACACGGAGTTCATCCTCTGCCTGGGGTACGGCGCGCACCACATCAAGGACTTCTTCCTGAACTACCAGGAGACGACGTCCAACGACTTCGTCCTGCGCGCAGGCAGGATCGAGCTGCTGTCCACCGACATCTCCGACTGGTCGATCTCGTTCGTGCAGACCGGGATCGCGTCGCCGATCGGCGAGCGGTTGCGCCGGGTCCGCGACCATCTGGACGGCGAGGAGATGTTCCTGGCCAACTACGCGGACGTGCTCACCGACGCGCCGCTGCCGGAGATCGTCGACCGCTTCACCCGGTCGGGCGCGGGCGCGTCGATGATGGTGGTGCCGCCCTCCGACACCTTCCACTGCATCGAGCTGGGCGAGCGCGGCACGGTCGGCGGGATCACGCCGGTCAGCGAGATGCCGCTCTGGGTCAACGGCGGATACTTCGTGCTCCGCCAGGAGATCTTCGAGCACATCCCGGTGGGCGGGGACCTGGTCGCGGACGGCTGTGCCGAGCTGGCCAAGCGCGGCAGGCTGCTCGCCTACCCGCACCGCGGCTACTGGCGGCCCACCGACACGGTCAAGGAGCGGGTGGCCCTCGACGAGGCCTACTCGCGCGGCGACCGCCCCTGGGCATTGTGGGAGCGCGAGCACGGACCACTCGGACAGGCGCCCGTACGCGGGCCCGCCACGGTGACGGTCCCGTGATCCGGTTCCGGCCGGCCGGGAAGGGCCGGATCGCGCTGCTCGCCGCGCACTGCGACGACCTCGCCATCGGGGCGGGCGGCAGCCTGCTGACCCTCTGCTCCGCGCGCCCCGGCGTCCGGGTGGACGCCCTGGTGCTCTCCGGCGGCGGCACCGAGCGGGAGGACGAGGAACGCGCCGCGCTGGCCGCCTTCTGTCCCGGCGCCGACCTGCGGCTGACCGTGCTCAAGCTGCCCGACGGGCGGCTGCCCGCGCGCTGGGAGGAGGCGAAGGAGGCGGTGGAGGAGCTGCGGGCGCGCACCGACCCGGACCTGCTGTTCGCGCCGAACCCCTCCGACGCCCACCAGGACCACCGGGGCCTGGCCAGGCTGGTGCCCACGGCCTTCCGCGACCACCAGGTGCTCGGCTACGAGATCGCCAAATGGGACGGCGACCTCGGGCGGCCCACGGCCTACCAGCCGCTCACACCCGAGGTGGCCGAGGCGAAGGTGGGCCTGCTCCACCGCCACTACCCCTCCCAGCGTCACCGCTCCTGGTACGACCGCGAGGCGTTCCTGGGGCTGGCCCGCATCCGCGGGATCGAGTGCCACGCCCGCTACGCCGAGGCGTTCCACGTCAACAAGCTGACCTTCGACCTGGCTGGAGGCTGAACCGGATGCGCGTGCTGCTGACCGGGCACCAGGGCTACCTGGGGAGTGTGATGGCCCCGGTGCTCGTCGCCGCGGGCCACGAGGTGACCGGGCTCGACTCCGGGCTCTTCACCGGATGCGTGCTGGGCCCCGCGCCCGGTGACCCGCCCGGACACTCCGTCGACCTGCGGGACGTCACCCCCGAGGTCCTGGAGGGGGTGGACGCGGTGGTGCACCTCGCCGCGCTGTCCAACGACCCGCTGGGCGCGCTGGCGCCCGAACTGACCTACGACATCAACCACCGCGCCGCGGTACGGCTGGCCCGGCTGGCCCGCGACGCGGGCGTGCGCCGGTTCCTGTACGCCTCCACCTGCTCGGTCTACGGCGCCTCCGGCTCGGACCTGGTCGACGAGGACGCGCCGCTGCGCCCGGTCACCCCGTACGCCGACTCCAAGGTCCGGGTGGAGAACGACCTGCTGGAGCTGGCCGACGACGACTTCAGCCCGGTGTTCCTGCGCAACGCCACCGCGTTCGGGTTCTCGCCCAGGCTGCGCGCGGACATCGTGCTGAACAACCTCGTCGGGCACGCGTTCCTGTCCGGGGAGGTCAGGGTGCTGTCCGACGGCACCCCGTGGCGCCCGCTGGTGCACGCCGCCGACATCGCGAACGCCTTCGCCATGGCGCTGACCGCCCCGCGCGACGCCGTCCACGCCAGGGCGTTCAACGTCGGCACGGAGGAGAACAACGTGACGGTGGCGGAGATCGCCGCCGAGGTCGCAGAGGCGGTGCCCGGCTCCAAGGTCGTGATCACCGGGGAGACCGGGGCCGACCCGCGCTCCTACCGGGTCGACTTCTCCCGCATCCGCGACGCGCTCCCCGGCTACCAGGCGCTGTGGACGGTCAAGGCGGGTGCGGTGCAGCTGGTCGAGGCGTACGGGCGGTTCGGCCTGACCGAGGACGGCTTCCTGCGCCGCTTCACCAGGCTGGCCTGGCTGTCGGCCCGGCGCGAGGCCGGAACCGTCGACGGCGCGCTGCGACCGCGCGGGGTGGCCGGTGGTGAGCGGTGACCGGTTACGGCGACGGCGACGGCCGGACGGGGCCGCCGGGGACGGGGCACGACGGCGAGGCGGGCGAGGGGGACGCCGGGACGGGTAACGCTGAAGCGGGTGAGAGAGGCGCCGCCAAGGCGGGCGTGAGGGGCGGCGAGACGGGCGAGGGAGACGCCGGGGCGGGTGAGAGGGGCGATTTCGGGGCGGACGACGAGGCGCGGGAGATGCACACCCTCGTGGAGCGGCTCTACCCGCTCTGCAGGAGCATCACCGGCGACGGCGTGCGCCGCACCCTGCAGATCATCGAGGAGTCCCTGCCCCTGCAGACCCGCGAGGTGCCGACGGGCACCCAGGTCCTCGACTGGACGGTCCCCAGGGAGTGGAACATCCGCGACGCCTACGTCAAGGACGCCTCGGGGGCCAGGGTCGTCGACTTCGCCGCGTCGAACCTGCACGTGGTCGGCTACAGCGTCCCGGTGTCGGCGACCATGACCCTGGACGAGCTGCGCGGGCACCTGCACACCCTCCCCGAGCAGCCCGCCCTGGTCCCGTACCGCACGAGCTACTACGCGGAGACGTGGGGCTTCTGCCTGGCCCACGACACCCTGGAGGGCCTCGGGGACGGGCCGTACGAGGTCATGATCGACTCCACGCTCGCCGACGGGCACCTGACCTACGGCGAGCACGTGGTGCCCGGCAGGGTCGCCGAGGAGGTGCTCGTCTCCTGCCACGTGTGTCACCCCTCGCTGGCCAACGACAACCTGGCGGGGATCGCGGTGGCGGTCCGGCTCGCGCGGCGGCTGGCCGGGGCCGACCCGTGGTACACCTACCGCTTCCTGTTCGCGCCGGGCACCATCGGCGCGATCACCTGGCTGGCCCGCAACCGGGAGCGCGCCGGGCGGGTCAGGCACGGCCTGGTGCTGGCCTGCGCGGGGGACCGCGGCCCGCTGACGTACAAGCGCAGCAGGCGGGGCGACGCCGAGATCGACAGGGCCGTGCGACACGTCCTGCGGAGCTCGGGGCGCGCTCACACGGTCGTTGACTTCTCCCCGTACGGCTACGACGAGCGGCAGTTCTGCTCGCCCGGCTTCGACCTGCCCGTCGGCTCGCTCACCAGGACCCCGTACGCGGGCTACCCGGAATATCACACCTCCGCCGACAACCCGGACTTCGTCTCTCCCGAGGCGATGGCCGACACCCTGGAGACCTGCTGGGAGGTCACCCGGGTGCTGGAGGGCGACCGCACCTACCTCAACCTCAGCCCGTACGGGGAGCCGCAGCTGGGCAGGCGCGGTCTGTACGGGTCGCTGGGCGGGCGCAGCGACACGAAGGAGGCCCAGATGGCGATGTTGTGGGTGCTGAACCTCTCCGACGGGAGGCACAGCCTCCTGGACATCGCGGAACGGTCCGATCTTCCCTTCGGTGTCGTGGCGGAGGCGGCACGGGCCCTTCGAGGTTCGGGACTTCTCAAGGAGTGTTCGCTGTGACGCGGTTCCAGGTCGTGACGGGCTCCCGGGCGGGCGAGGCGCTGAACCTCCGGGTGGGCGAGACGGTGGAGGTGCTCGGCGAGGCCGAGATCATGGCTACGCTGGACGGGCGGGGGGAGCTGGACCAGCTGCCCTTCATGCCGGAGATGCTGGCCTTCTGCGGGCGACGGCTCACGGTGCACAAGGTGGCGCACAAGCTCTGCGACACGATCAGCAGCAGCGGCATGCGGCGGATGGAGCGTGCCGTCCACCTGACCGGGGCACGCTGCGACGGGCAGGCGCACGGCGGCTGCCAGACGGCCTGCCAGTTCTACTGGAAGGAGGCCTGGCTCAAGCGGGTGGACCCGACCTCCCCGACCTCCTCGACCTCCCCAGTCTCCCCGGCCGACCCCGTCACCGGGAACGGTCTCGCCGACGGCAGGCCCCTGCTGCCGATCCTGCGGGCCGCGACCAGGAAGGAGCCCGGCCCCGACGGGGAGGAGTGCTTCTCCTGCCAGGCGACCGAGCTGCTGCGCGCCGCGCCCACCTGCCTGCCGTTCAAGGACGTCGGGCAGTACGTCGCCGACGTGCGCACGGGGAACGTGGGCGTGCCCTGGATGCTGCGCTCGTTCCTCGTCGGGTTGTTCAACCGCTTCCAGCAGGCCAGCAAGCGCGTCCTGCCCAGGTGGCTGTGGATCAGGGGCGGGATGCGCTGGGGGTTCGTCAAAGGCGAGGCCGGGCCCACCACACCGACGCTGAGCCTCGACCTGCGGCCGGGAGAACTCGTCCGGGTCAAGTCCAAGGAGGAGATCCTCAAGACGCTCAACGACGGCCTGCTCAACCGCGGCATGGGGTTCGAGGAGGAGATGTCGCGCTACTGCGGCCACGTCGCGCGGGTGAGCGCCCGCGTCGAGAGGTGCCTGGACGAGAAGACCGGCCGGATGCTGCGGATGAAGAACCCCTGCATCATCCTGGACGGCGTCATCTGCTCGGGCGCGTACAACGTCAGCTGCCCGCGCGAGTTCGTGCCGTTCTGGCGGGAGATCTGGCTCGAACGCGTCGAGGAGTCCAGTTGAGCGGGTCGTCCCACGAGACGGCCGGTGAGATCGACCCGGCCGGCGGGGCCGGTGGCGGTGGCGGTGGCGGCGGCACGGCCGGTGAGCAGGTCGGGACGATCGGCAGGAAGGCCGGTCGCGGGCTGCGCTGGAGTCTCCTGGGCAACCTGGGGACGAAGGCGACCACCTTCGTCACGGGACTGGTGCTCGCCCGGTTGCTCGTCCCGGAGGACTTCGGCCTCTACGCCATCGCGCTCGCCGCGACCACCTTCGTCATGCACGTCAACGACGTCGGCATCATCGCCGCCACCGTGCAGTGGCGGGGCAGGGTCGAGGACATGGCGCCGACGGCGACGGTCATGGCCGTGGCGTTCAGCACCGGGATGTACGGGATCTTCTGGGTGGTGGCCCCGTACTTCGCGGAGCTGGCGGGCAGCGCGGAGGCCACCCCGGTGGTCCGGCTGCTCACCGCGGTCATCCTCATCGACGGCGTCACCGCCGTGCGGGCGGGCGCGCTGATGCGCGGCTTCGGGCACGACAGGCTGACCAGGGCCAACATCGCGGGCTCGCTGGTCAACGCCGGGGTGGCCGTCACGCTCGCCGCGAACGGCGCCGGTGCCTACAGCTTCGCCTGCGGGCAGGTGGCGGCCAACACGGTCACCGGCGCGCTGGTGCTCGCCTGGGCCGGGCTGCCGTTCCGCCTCGGCTTCGACCGGGAGGTGGCGGTCAGGCTCCTGCGGTTCGGGGCGCCGCTGGCCCTGGGGCTCGGCATCGAGGCGGTGCTGATGAACGCCGACTACGTCATCGTCGGCGCCGTGCTCGGCCCCGTCGCCCTCGGCTTCTACCTGCTGGCGTTCAACGTCTCCAGCTGGGTGCCCAGCGTGATCGGGACCGCCCTGCGGTACGTCACCGTGCCCAGCTTCTCGCGGCTGGCCGAGCAGCGGCCCCAGGCGCTGTCGCTGGGGGTGCAGCGCTCGGTGCCGTTGCTGGTCGCGTTCGTGCTGCCGGTCGCCGTGGTGACGGCCACGCTGGCCTCGGCGATCGTGGCGTTCCTCTACGGCGAGAAGTGGGCTCCGGCCGCCGGGGTCCTGGCGGTACTGGCGGTCCTGATGGTCGTGCGGATGCTCACCTCCCTCGCCTTCGACATCCTCACCTCGGCGGGCGCCACCAGGGCCACCGTGTGGATGAACCTCGGCTGGGCCGTGGCACTGGTGCCCGCGCTGTGGGCGGGCACGCACTGGTACGGCATCCGCGGCGCGGCGATCGGGCACGCGCTGGCCGGTGTCCTGGTCGCCCTGCCGATGGCGGTGCTGGTGCTGAGCCGCGCGGGGGTGCGGCTGGCGCCCGTCCTGCCCGCTCTCGTACGCCCGCTGCTGGGCGCCGTGGTCGCGGCGGCCGTCACGGTGACGCTCGCCGGCCTGACGAGCGGGGCGGTGGGCGTGGTGACCGGCGGGGCGGCCGACGGCGGGATGACCGGCGGCTCCGCGCTCGTCCAGCTCTGCGTGGCGGGTGGCGGGGGACTGCTCGCGTACGTCCTGATCGTCGTACCCGCGGCGCGGCTCAAACGGCTCGGCGCGAGGGCGGTCCCCGCCCGCGCCCGCTGACCCGCTGACCTGCCGGATTCGAGAGACCTACGAGACCTACGAGAGGAGAGACCGGATGGAGAACTCCGACACGCTGGTGTCCATCCTGCTTCCCGTGCGCAACGGGGCCGGGCGGATCGAGGGCGCGGTCCGCTCGGTGCTGGGCCAGGACCACGAGCGCCTCCAGCTGGTGATCTCCGACAACGCGTCCACGGACGGCACCGAGGAGATCTGCCGCGACCTGGCCGCGACCGACCGCCGGATCGTCTACCGCAGGCACCCGGAGAACGTGGGCCTGTTCGACAACTTCGTCCGGACGACCGAGCTGGTCGCGGGTACGTTCTTCCGCTGGGTCGGCGACGACGACCGGCTGGAGCCCACGTGCGTCTCCCGGTCTCTCCAGGCGTTCGCGGAGGACGACCGGCTCGTCCTGGTCACCACGCAGGTAGCCTACACCGGGCCCGACGGGACCGTCACCACCGCTCCCCTCGGCCGCTCCGGACTGGCCTCGGACGACCCGGTCGAGCGGTTCGCCGAGATGCTGCGGCTGCTCAACGAGAGCCACCTGCTCATCGACCCTCTGTACGGCACGCTGCGGCGCGACCCCCTGGCGAGGATCCCCCGGCGCAACATGCTCCGCGAGGACGAGGTGTTCGCGGCGAAGCTCGCGCTGGCCGGACCGTGGGGGCACGTCCCCGAGGTCCTCGCCCACCGCAACTGGAAGCACGACAGCCTGTCCGCGATCGCCCGCCGCCTCGACGTGCCGCCCTGGCGGGCCCGCTGCTCCACCCTCCTGCAGTGCGCGGAACTGTTCCGCTGGCTGCGGGGGGCCGGTCTCACCGCCGACCAGCACCGCCGCGCCCGCGCGGCCGTCCTCGGCATGTACGCGCGCCGCCAGCGGCTCACCGCGGCCCGCCGGGGCCGCAGGCTCGCCCTGATCGCCTCTGGGCTCGTTCCGGGTGGGCGGTGAGAGATGCCCCTTCGTGAGATCGGTGCCGAGCAACGGACCCCGGACCTCGGCCCCCGGACTTCGAATCTTGGACCCCAGACCCCGGAGCCTTCCGGTTCTGTCCGTCCAGGTGACCCCAGACCAGTGATTCCAGAAAGGAGAACCCCGTGACCACCGTCTTCTCCAACAGCGTGGTGGACGACGACACGCGCAGGGAACTGCTCTACCAAGGGCAGGTCTTCGTCTACTCGGCGACGTCCGCCTCCGCCCTGCTGGCCGCCTTCGCCAGGGAGCTGATCACCGAGGCGTTCGGCGAGCGCGACCCGGAGACCGCCCAGTTCGACATGCCGGTCGAGGAGTTCGCCGGCCTGCTCGCCCGGCTCAAGCCCCGGTTCATCCATCACCCCCGGTGCAAGGAACTGCTGCCGGCGGTGCTCGAAGAACTGGGATGCGACCTGAGTCGCACCTACTTCGACGTGCCCCGGCTGCGCACCTCCACCTCCCACGACTACCTCACCTCCGGCATCTCCTACGCCTTCCACCCGCATCGCGACTGCTGGTACTCGGCCCCGTTCAGCCAGCTCAACTGGTGGATCCCCGTCTACGAGGTGGTCCCGGAGAACGTGATGGCCTTCCATCCCCAGTACTTCGGCAGCCCGGTGCGCAACGGCAGCGCGCGCTACGACTACGCGGAGTGGAACAGGACCAGCCGGCTCACCGCCGCCCAGCACGTGCGCGGCGACACCAGGGAGCAGCCCCGTCCCGAGGAGGCCGTCGCGCTCGACCCGCAGGTGCGGGTGGTACCGGAACCCGGGGGCGTCATGGTGTTCTCCGGCGCCCAGCTGCACTCCACGGTGCCCAACACCTCGGGCAGGACCCGCTTCAGCATCGACTTCCGCACGGTGCACATCGACGACGTGCGCACCCGCCGCGGCGCCCGCAACGTGGACGCGGCGTGCACCGGTACCACCCTGCGTGACTTCGTACGCTCCTCCGACCTCGACCCGATGCCGGAGGAACTGGCGCTGGAGTACGAGGCGGAGGCCCTGACCAGGGCCGGGTGAGCGGCCGCCCCCGCCACCCCGCGCGCCCGGCCACCCCGCCACGACGCCGTGACGCCCGTGGTGACGCCCGTAGTGACAAGGAGTTCGTGTGCTGCGATCAATACGCATCGTGTCCTGGGCGTCTGGCGCGCTCGGGGGAGCGAGGACGACGTAGTGGAGTTCTGGAAGACCGTCCTCGACCTCGCCAGAAGGAAGCGGGTCGGGTTCCCGCTGGCAGGCCTGGCGATCCTCGCCGCCGTGGCCGTCTTCTTCCTGGTGCCCCCGCGCTACGTGTCGAGCGCCTCCATGGTGCTGACCACGCCTCCCGCCGGAGGAACGACGGACCCGGCCAAGCCGCTGGGGCGGAGCAACCCGCTGCTGCAGTTCAGCGACGGCCTCAGGACCACGGCCGGCATCCTCATCCTGTCCATGAACACCGAGGCGGTCGCGACAGAACTGGGCATCGTGAAGGACGGCCCCGTCGAGGTCACGATCAACGACGGGCGCACCAACCCCAACATGCTGGGCATCCTCATGAACGGCCCGTTCGTGTACGTGGAGGTGGAGAGCGACTCCGCCGAGGTCACCCGTACCGTCATGGCCAGGACCCAGTTCCGCCTCAGGACCGAGCTGGTCCGCAGGCAGGAGGTGCTCGGCGCCCCTCGCCCCACCTTCATCGGGTTCGTCGAGGTGGTGCCACCCGCCTATCCCGCGATGGACCGGAGCGGCACGTGGCAGGCCGCGGGCGGGGCGTCGTTCGTCGTCGTCCTTCTCGGCCTCGGCGCCGTGTACGCCGTGGAGCGCCGGAGGGTGTTCCGGCGGAGGTCCGGCGCGGGATGGTCCGACGAGTCCCGTTCGGCCCCGGACGTGGCCTCGGTTCAGGCCCAGGGCCCGACCCCGACCCCGGCCCCGGCACAGACCTCGGCCTCGGCACAGGCTCCGGCAGGCCGGGTCGACGAGACGCACCCCGATGACCTCACCGAGGAGGGCGGGGAGCCCGGGGACGCCGAGGAGGGCGGCAAAGGCCGCGGGGGCCGTGACGGCGGGGGCGGCAGGGGCGGCAGGGGGCGTGGGCGCCGTGACGGCAGGGGCACGCCCGAGCCGCCCGTCACCGTCTACCCGGCGGAGGCGATGTCCTCGGCGTCCCCGACGTCCCCAGAGCCTCCGGTCTCCCCGGCGTCCCCGGCACCGGAGGACGCCGCGTCGCACGAACCTCCCCGCTGGGAGGACGGCGACAGGCAGGCGACGGCGACGGACAGGTAGCGGCGACAGGCAGGTGACCGCGAGAAGGCAGGCGACCGCGACGAGCAGATGGCGGCGACAGGCGGACGACGGCGACGAGCAGGCGACCGCGACAGGCAGACGAAGGGAAACGCGTGGACTTCTGGGGGACCGTACTCATCGTGTTACGGCGTTGGTACGTCGCCCTGCCGGCGTTCCTGCTGTCCATCGGCGCCGCGGTGGGCGTCTACTCGTCGATTCCGACGCTCTACGTCTCGAACGCGGTGCTCGTGCTGACCATCCCGCCCACCGGCGGAAGCCTGCCGAGCGACCCCGACCGTCCCAACGGGCTGACCAACCCCCTGCTGAACTTCGACTGGGGCCTGAGCATGTCCGCCTCGATCCTCATCCAGGTGATCAGCGCGCCGGAGACGGCGGAGTCGCTCGGCGTGCGGCCCGAGGGCGACACCACCTTCACGGCCACCAACGGCAGCACCAACCCGGAGGCGCTGGACGGCGGGCCGTTCGTGTACATCGAGGGCACGAGCATGTCGCCGGCCGGGGCGCGGGACATCGTGACGCGGGTCAGGGACCGCGCGAGGATCGAGCTGGCCGGTCGCCAGAGACAGCTCAACGCGCCCCTGGCGACCTACATCACGATGAACGAGATGGTGCCGCCGACGGAGCCGCAACCCCAGCGCGGGGGGAAGACGCGCGGGGCAGCCGCCGCACTGCTCCTCGGGGTGCTCGCCAGTCTCGCCGCGGTGTTCTCCCTGGAGAGCTTCCTCGACGCCAGGAGGCGAAGGCGCAGGGTGCCCGTGGCGGCGTCCGGGCTGCCCGCTGAACCCTCCCTCCTGCGGCGGTGAGGGCTCCCGTGTCCCGCGTGGTTCCCACGGTCCCGGCCCCGGTGTCCGTCGCCTCCCTCGACCGTCCCGGCCTCCGCAGTGCCGACGGGGCCACCCTGGCCGCCGCGTTCGCGGTGGTCCTGATGCTGTCTCCGGCGCGGCTGGTCTTCCGCGGCCTGCCCTTCTCGCTCACGCCCGCCGACGCGGTCGGCCTCTTCGCCGCGCTGTGGTGGTTCTGCGCGCACCTCACCACCACGCTCGGCGCGGCCAAGGGCTCCAACCCCGTACGTACCGCGCTGTTCCTGTACACCGCGGCGATGCTGGGCACCTACGGGTACGCCAGCGCCGCCTACCTGCCGCCCGACGAGCTCGACATGGCCGACCACAGCATCGTCCTCGTCGTGGCGACGGTGGGCATCGGCCTCGGGGCGTGCGACGGCATCCGGGGCCGGGAGCGGCTGGACTTCGTCCTGAGGTGTCTCGTGATCTCCGGCGCGGTCGTCGGAGTCATCGCGGCGCTGCAGTTCGTGCTCGAATTCGACCTGACGAAGTATCTGGCCTTTCCCGGCTTCCGGTTCACCTCGGAGCTGCCGGCGATCCTCGAACGGAACACCCTGCGCCGGGTCGCGGCCACCACGGGACACCCCATCGAGCTCGGCGTCGTCTGCGCGATGATCATTCCTCTCGCGCTGCACTACGCGTTCGGCGCCCGCGAGCGGGGCGAGCCCTCCCTGCGGTGGTGGGCCTGCTGCGCGCTGATCGGTGCCGGGCTGATGTTCTCCGTGTCGCGGTCGGCGGTCCTCGGGCTCGGCGTCGTCAGCATGGTGCTGGTCGTCGGGTGGCCCGCGCGCAGGAGGATGTGGGCCGCGATCGGCGGCGCGGGCTTCCTGGTCGCGATGAAGGTGGCCGTGCCCGGCCTGATCAGTGTCTTTCTGGGGTTGTTCACCAGCCTGTCCAGCGATTCGAGCATCCAGTACAGGACCCACGACTACGCGGTGGCGGCCACCGAGATCGGAAACCACTTCTGGGTCGGCCGGGGGCTGGGCACCTGGTACGCGCCCAAGCATCTGATCTTCGACAACCAGTACATCCTGTCGCTGGTGGAGACCGGGGTCATCGGCCTGGCCGTTTTCTCCGGGATCTTCCTGACCGGTATCTGGGCGGCGCTGCGCGTCCGCCGCCTCAGCTCCGACCCCGCCGTACGGGACCTGGGGCTGACCCTGGCCGCGTGCCTGGTCGTCCCCCTGGTCGGGGCGGCCACGTTCGACCTGCGCTCGTTCGCGACCGTGACGGGCCTGTCATTCCTGATCATCGGAGCCGCCGGCTCGCTGCTGCGCGCCACGCGGCAGCCGCGAGCCCGGGTCGTCCGGCCGCCGGACAAGTCCGGCGGGGAGTCCGGTGAGGAGGCCGACGAGGTTCGGTGGGGGGTTCGGTGAAGGGGCCGGTCAGGCCGCCGAGGTCGTCGGGGAGGTCACCCGGCCAGCCGGTCGCGCAGGTCGGCCCAGGAGCCCGCGGCCAGGTCGCGCTCGCTGATCGCGGTGACCGGCAGCGGCCACCGGATGCCGAGATCGGGGTCGTCGTAGCGGACGGCGAGGTCCTCGGCGGGATCGTGCTCCCGGTCGATCCGGTAGCAGACGTCGGCCTGATCGGTCAGTGCCTGATAGCCGTGCAACAAGCCAGGAGGAACGTAGAGGTGAAGGAACGTCTCATCGTCGAGAACCACCGACATCTGGCGGCCGAAGGTCGGGGAGCCCGGCCGGGCGTCGACGAGCACGTCGTGCACGGCCCCGCGGGCGCACCGAACGAGCTTGGCCTCCCCCCGGCCGCCCCGGCCATGCAGGGCCCTGATCGTCCCCAGACGGGACCGCGACTGGCTGTCCTGGACGAACGCGTCGGGCCGCAGCCCGTGGGCGGCGGCGAGCGCCGCGTCGAAGGTGCGGGTGAACAGCCCTCGGTCGTCCCTGTGCTGGGTGGGGACGAACAGCAGGACACCGTCGATCTCGGCGCGTTCGACTCTCATGCGCCCATCCTTCCGACTCCCGCGCCTCCCGGTCACGAAGAAGCGGAAAACGGTACCGGCCGGCGTACACCGGACAGGTCCGGGACGGGGTTCGCGCGCGTCCGAATCGGGGCCGTCGAGGTCATGGCGGTCAGCGAGGCGGAGCTTCTCGACCACGTGGCGGCCGGTTGGCGGCGGGGACGCGGTGGCGCGATCGTCACCGCGAACGTCGACATCGTCCGCGCCGCCACGCGCGATCCCGCCCTGGCGGATCTCGTCACCCGCTCCGAGATCGTGGTCGCCGACGGCATGCCGGTGGTCTGGGCGTCGAGGCTCGCCGGGCTGGCGGTGCCGGGAAGGGTCACCGGTGCCTCGCTCGTGCACTCCCTGACCGGGCGGGCCGCGCGCGAGAACCGTTCGGTCTACCTGCTCGGAGGGGAGCCCGGCGTGCCGGAGGCCGCGGCGGGGGTCCTCGCCGGACGCTGCCCGGGACTGCGCGTCGCGGGCACCTGCTCGCCCCCCTTCGGGTTCGAGAGCACGCCGGACGGGATGCGCGAGGTGGTCGAGGGGGTGGTCGCCGCCGCGCCGGACCTCGTCCTCGTCGGGCTGGGCTTCCCCAAGCAGGAAAGGGTCATCGAGGCCCTCAGGGCGGAGCTGCCCGACGCCTGGTATCTCGGCTGCGGAGCCGGGATCCCCATGGCGGCCGGACGGTTCAGCCGCGCCCCGGGGCCGGTCCAGCGGGTGGGCGCGGAGTGGCTGTACCGGCTCGCCCTGGAACCGCGCCGCCTGGCCCGCCGCTACCTGCGCGACGACGCGCCGTTCGCGATCGCCCTCCTCGCGGGCGCCCTGCGCACCCGCCTGACATCGGGGCGCCGCTCATGACCGGCGCTTCTCCACCTGGCATCGGGGTGTCGCACATGACCGGCGCTTCTCCACCCGACATGGAGGCGCCGCGCACGGTCGGCGATCCCCCACCCGGCATCAGGGTGTCACTCACGGCCGATGATCCCGCTGATCCCGCGTCCGGGATCGAGACGCTCCACACGGCGGGTGATCTCTCGCCCTCCGGCGCGGCCACCTTCCCGGTACGGTCCTCCTTCACGAGAAACGGCTCCGACATGGCTGTTCCAGACTGGCCCCCGCTGGCCATAGTGATCGTCACGTATTCGAGTGGCAAGGTCGTCGAGGGCTGCCTGCGCTCGCTCGACGCGGCACTGGCCGGTGCCGGTCCGGCACGGGTCGTGGTGGTGGACAACGCCTCGGCCGACGACACCGTCGAGCGGGTGCGCGAGGTCGCGCCCGAGGCCCAGGTGATCCAGACCGGGCGTAACGCCGGCTTCGCCGCCGGGGTGAACGCGGGCATCGCCGCCGCGGACGGCTGCGACGTACTGGTGCTGAACCCCGACATCCGGCTCGCGCCCGGCTCCGTGCTCCTGCTCCGGCAGGCGCTCGCCCTGCCGGGAACCGGAATCGCCGCCCCCCGCCTCACCGGTGAGACGGGCAGGCTCCACCTTTCCCTGCGCAGGCGCCCCACCGTGCCGAGGGCGCTCGGGGAGGCGCTGCTGGGCGGGTACAGGGCGGGGCGGATCCCGGCGCTCGGTGAGCTGGTCGTGGACCCGGCCGCCTACGGCAGGCCGCAGGTGGCCGACTGGGTGTCCGGCGCGGCCTGGATGGTCTCCCGCGCGTGCCTGGACGCTCTGGACCCCCTCGACGAGCGCTACTTCCTGTACTCGGAGGAGACCGAGTACATGCTCAGGGCGGGGGAGGCGGGGTTCGCCGTCCGGTACGAGCCCCGTGCCGTGGCCGTGCATCTCGGTGGCGAGCAGTCCACGTCAAGCCGGCTGTGGGCGCTGTCGTCGGCCAACCGGGTCCGGATGCACCGGGAGTTGTACGGTCGCCCGCGCGGGCAGCTGATGCGGCTGGCCGTCGGGCTCAACGAGCTGGTCCGCGCGGTCACCAGGGGCGGGGCGGGCGGGCGACGGCACCGGGCCGCCCTGCGCCAGCTGGTCCCCCTGCGCGAGTGGCCGCTTCTGCCCGACGAGGAGGGAGCCCCTCCGGCCCGCGAGACATCCGCTCCGGCTCGTGAAACGTCTTCGGCGCGGGAGACGCCCCGCGAGACATCCGCTCTGGCCCGCGAGGCGCCCTCTCCCGGCTACGTCTGCTTCTCGGCGCAGGACTGGTGGTACCACAACCGGGCGCACTCGGACTTCCAGCTCATGCGCTCGGTCGCCGCCCACAGGAAGGTCCTCGTGGTCAACAGCATCGGGATGCGCATGCCGATGCCGGGCAGGTCCACGCAGGTGCTGCGGCGCGTCGGGCGCAAGCTGCGCAGCGTCGCGATGCTCGTCAGGAGGCCGCTGCGGGAGCTGCCCGGCTTCTACGTGATGTCCCCGCTGCCGCTGCCCTTCTACGGGTCGCCGCTGGCCAGGCGGGTGAACGCGCTGCTGGTCCGGGCCCAGGTGCTGGCCGTCTCGCGGGCACTCGGCCTGCACCGGCCCGTGATCATGGTGACCATCCCCACGGCGTGGGACGTGGTGCGGCCGATGCGCAGGCGCGCGCTGGTGTTCAACCGCTCCGACCGGCACTCGTCGTTCCCCGAGTCCGACCGGCCGACCATCGAGGCGCTGGAACGCAGCCTGCTCGAACGCTCCGACCACGTGGTCTACGTCAGCACCGCGCTGATGGGCGAGGAGAGCGGCGTGACCGGAGACCGCGCGTACTTCCTCGACCACGGCGTGGACACCGACCACTTCCGGCGGCGCCCGGAGAGCGAACAGCCCGCCGACCTCCGCGCGATCCCCGGGCCGAGGGTGGGTTTCTTCGGCGCGCTGGACGACTATCTGGTCGACTTCGACCTTCTCGAACGGATCGCCGTCGAGCTGCCCGGCGTGTCGCTGGTCCTGATCGGCGACGCGACCGTCCCGATGGAACGGCTCACCCGCCACCCGAACGTCCACTGGCTCGGATTCAGGCCGTACGAGCAGATTCCCGCGTACGGATCGGGATTCGATGTCGCGATCATGCCGTGGCTGGACAATCCGTGGATCAAAAATTCGAACCCGATCAAACTCAAGGAATATCTCGCGCTGGGACTCCCGGTGGTCAGCACCGATTTCCAGGAACTCGTGAACTACGCCGACCGCGTGAGGATCGCCTCCGACGGAGCCCTTTTCGTCGACGCCGTTCGCGCGACGTTGCGCGACGGGGGTCTGCAACCGGCGGACACCATGCGGGGGTCCGTGCTCGGCGCCTCCTGGTCGTCGCGTGCCGCCCAGCTGATGGCGCTCGCCGAGCTGTCACCGGGTCCGCGATGAGGAGGACAGGATCATGAGATCTGGGAACCACGCGCGGAAGGCGGGACGCCGGGCCAGGCGGCCGTTGCCGGTGCTGGCCGGGGCGGGAGCCGTCTCGGTGTCGGCGGTGGTGCTCGGACTCTCCTTGATCGACGCGCCCGTGAGCCAGGGGCGGGGCCCGCTCGCGGGCGCGTCGGCCGGCGCCTTCCCGGAGACGCCGGCCGACGCGTGGTCGGCCGCGGGTCCTCCCGCGACGGCCGCGCGGGTGCCGTGGGAGGGCGGCCCCGCCTACTACGGGCGGTTCGCCGCGCCGGCGGCGGCGGGCTGGACGAACCCGTCGTTCTTCCCCGTGGGCGTCTGGTTCGAGTCCGTGATCACTCAGGCCGACGTGGACAAGGACCGGGCCGCCGGGATCAACACCTACGTGGAGCTGACCGAGACCAGCGACATGGCGCTGGTGCGGAAGAACGGCATGTCGGCGCTGACGAACGTCCCGCTGCCCGGTTACGGCAAGGAGACGGTGGGCTGGCTGCTCGACGACGAGGTCGACATGTGGGCGAAGGCCGGAGACGCGCAGTGGACCGGCAACCACCCCGGCGAGGGCCCCCTGTGCGCCCCCGAGGACAGGGGATGCGGTTTCACCGTGCTCCGCACCCGCAAGGAAAGGATCCCCAAGGACGACGGCAGGATGCACTACGCCAACTACGGCAAGGGCGTGATGATGTGGGAGAGGGACGCGGACGCCGCCGCGTTCGTCAACCGCTTCACCGACGTCGTCTCGTCCGACGTCTACTGGTACACCAGCGCGAGCGTCTGCCTGGACGGGCAGAACTTCCTGTCCCTGCCGGTCTCCAGGTGCCGCAGGGCCGCCAACTACGGCGCCGTCATCGACCGCCAGCGCGAGCTGGACGTGCTGGACGGCCGTCGCCAGCCGATCTACGGCTTCGTCGAGGTCGGCTGGCCCGCCGAGAACGACACCCGGGCCATCCAGCCGCACCAGGTGACGGGCGCGGTCATGAGCTCGCTGATCCACGAGGCCCGGGGCATCATCTATTTCAACCACAACTTCGGCGGCCCGTGCCACTCCCAGCACGTCCTGCGCGAGGAGTGCGGGCGGAAGGTCAGGCCCGCGGTGGCCGAGGTCAACCGCCGCATCGGGCGGCTGGCCCCCGTGCTGAACACCCAGTCGTACGCGCACCGCTTCGGCCCCGGCCTGGACACCATGCTGAAACACCACCGGGGCTCGTACTACGTCTTCGCGATGGCCGGTGCGAACACGGCCCCCGGCAAGCGCACGTTCACCCTGCCGCGCGGGATGCGGGCGGCGCGCGCCGAGGTCCTCTTCGAGAACCGAACGATCCCCGTCGACCAGGCGGGCAGGTTCACCGACTCCTTCGCCGCCGAGTACTCCCACCACATCTACCGGATCACGCCCTAACGCCTCTCGTCCTGGCTCGAAAATCGGTGCGTTAGTGGGCAGGCGGCAGCGAACCCTGGCCGGTGATGTCGGGGCAGGGCTTGCGGGGTG
>NZ_JBPJUQ010000074.1:0-38976 GCF_051192615.1 Streptosporangium sp. G11 | reverse complement strand
TACTACCTGCGCCTGACCGGCGACGGCGGCAGGATGCTCAAGGGCCAGATCGCCCTCACCGCCACCCGCCCCACCCGACCCACGATCGGGGGCGGCGACACCACCAACCTGGCGCGGGGCAAGGCGGTGACGGCGAGCAGCCACAACATGAACTTCGTCCCGCAGAACGCGGTCGACGGCGACCCGAACACGTACTGGGAGAGCGCGAACAACGCGTTCCCGCAGTGGCTCCGGGTCGACCTGGGGGCGGCGGCGACGGTCGGCAGGGTGGTGCTGAAGCTGCCGCCTCAGGCGGCGTGGCAGGCCCGCACGCAGACGCTGTCGGTGCAGGGCAGCACGAACGGGACGTCGTTCACGACGCTCGCCGGATCGGCGGGCCACACCTTCAGCCCGGCCTCGGGCAACACGGTGACGATCGTGTTCCCCGCCGCCTCCATCCGCTACGTCCAGCTGACCTTCACCGGCAACACCGGATGGACGGCCGCGCAACTGGGCGAGCTGGAGGTGTACGGGCCCGCCGCCGGCGGCGACACGCAGCCGCCGAGCACGCCGGGCAACCTCGCCGTGACCGCGAAGACGGCCACCAGCGTGTCGCTGTCGTGGTCGGCCTCCACCGACAACGTGGGGGTGGCCGGCTACCAGGTGCTCCGCGGCGGCACCGTCGTGGCCACCGTGCAGGGCACCGCGCACACGGTGACCGGGCTGAGCCCCGCGACGGCGTACGGCTTCACCGTCACCGCCTACGACGCGGTCCCCAACGTCTCGCCCCCGTCGAACACCGTGACCGTGACCACGGACGCCGCCCCCAACGCCGACCTGGCGCGGGGCAAGGCGACGTCGGCCAGCGGCCACACGCAGAACCTCGGCTCGGCGAACGCGGTCGACGGTGACGCGAACAGCTACTGGGAGAGCCCGAACAACGCGTTCCCGCAGTGGATCCAGGTCGACCTGGGCGCCGCGGCGACGGTCGGCAGGGTGGTGCTGAAGCTGCCGCCTCAGGCGGCGTGGCAGGCCCGCACGCAGACGCTGTCGGTCCAGGGCAGCACGAACGGGACGTCGTTCACGACGCTCGCGGGATCGGCGGGCCACACCTTCGACCCGGGCTCCGGCAACACGGTGACGATCACGTTCTCCGCGACGTCCACCCGGTACGTCCGGCTGAACGTCACCGGCAACACCGGCTGGCCGGCCGCGCAGCTGTCCGGGTTCGAGGTCTACACGGCCTGACACCTCGGGACCGGGTTCCGGACGGCGCTCGCGTGCCGCCAGGAACCCGGTCCCGCCGCCGCGGCTTTCTCAGCCGGGCGGATGCGGGCTCCTCAGCGGAGCTCGCGCTTGAGAATCTTGCCGGTCGCGGTCATCGGCAGGGCGTCGCGGAACTCGATGATCCGCGGATACTTGTACGCCGCCATGTTGTCCCTGCACCAGGCGATGAGCTCGTCCTCGGTGATCGTCGCGCCGGGGGTGCGGATGACGTACGCCTTGACCTCCTCGCCGTGGGAGTCGTGGACGACCCCGACCACCGCCACGAGGGAGACGTCGGGGTGGGTGATCAGGACCTCTTCGAGCTCGCGCGGGTAGACGTTGAAGCCACCCCGGATGATCATGTCCTTGACCCGGTCGACAATGGCGTAGTAGCCGTCGGCGTCGCGGGTGGCGATGTCGCCGGTACGGAACCAGCCGTCCCTCATGACCTCGGCGGTCGCCTCGGGCCGGTTGTAGTAGCCCTTCATGATGTTGTGGCCGCGGATCGCGATCTCACCGGGCCCCTCGCCCTCGATCGTCTTCCAGTCGTTGTCGATCAGCTTCATCTCCACGCCCCAGATCGGCGTGCCGATCGTGCCGGGCTTGGTGGGTTTGCCGAGCTGGTTGAAGCTGGCCACCGGGGAGGTCTCCGACAGGCCGTACCCCTCCAGGATGCCGATCCCGAAGGTCTTCTCGAAGTCCTTGAGCACCTCGACCGGGGAGGAGGCGCCACCGGCGGCCGCGATCCTGAGAGAGGTGGGCACCTCGTCGCCGTCCGCGTGGATCTTCGTCAGCATGGCCCAGTACATGGTGGGCACGCCCGCGAACAGCGTGATGTTCTCGGCGCGCATCAGCTCCAGGGCCGGGCCCGGCTCGAAGCGCGGCAGGAGCACGATGGTCGCCTGGCGCAGGAACCCGGCGTTCATGACGACGGTCTGCCCGAAGGAGTGGAACAGCGGCAGCACCGCCAGGTAGGCGTCGCCGCCCTCGGAGCGAGGGAACATCCTGTCGGAGACCATGGCGTTGAGCAGCATGTTCTGGTGGCTGAGCTCGGCGCCCTTGGGCTGGCCCGTGGTGCCGCTGGTGTACAGGATCACCGCGGTGTCGTCGGCCGAGGTCTGCACGGTCTCGAAGTCGCCGGACACGCCGTCCAGCGCCGCCCACAGCGTCTCCCCGTGCTCGGACTCGGTGGCGAACGCGGTGGCGGGCAGGACGAAGAAGTGCTCGGCCGAGGACTCCTCGAAGCCCGTCCTTCCCCGCTCACCGAGCGGCAGCTCGGGGGTGCCCTCGAAGCAGAACAGCGCCTTGGCCTGGGAGTCCTCCAGATGGTAGGTGATCTCCCTGGACTGCAGCAGCACGTTGAGCGGCACGACCGTGGCGCCGGTCTTGAGGATCCCGTAATAGACGAAGGGAAAGTAGGGCAGGTTGGGGCAGGCCAGTGCGACCTTGTCGCCCTTACCGATCCCTCGGGAGACCAGTAGGTTGGCAACCTGGTTCGCGACGGTGTTGACCAGGGAGTACGGCAGCCGCAGATCACCGAAGACCAGTGCGGTGCGGTCGGGGGTCTCCCGGGCGCTGTCCTCCAGTGCGATCGACAGGTTGAGCATCGTGCGTCCTCCTCCGAGCAAGCTCTGACTCGCTCATACTGGCAGCCCGAGATACCGACCGGTAGGTAAAGGGGTGACAAATTGACGGTCAAACCACAGGGAGGTAAGTAGATAAGAGCGCGCTTACGGGGAGGCGAGCTGGCCGTCTGTGCGATGAAAGGTCAGTGAGCGTGGAGTACGACTACGTCATCGTGGGCGCGGGGTCGGCGGGATGCGTGCTGGCCAACCGCCTTTCCGCCGATCCCGGCACGAGGGTCGCCCTCATCGAGGCGGGCGGATCCGACCGGAAGCTCGAGGTCCGGATGCCCGCCGGCTTCTCCAAGCTGTTCAAGACCGAGCGCGACTGGAACTTCACCACCGCCAGGCAGCCCGAGCTGTCCGGCAGGGAGCTCTACTGGCCGCGCGGCCGGATGCTCGGCGGATCCTCCTCGATGAACGCCCAGATGTGGGTGCGCGGGCATCGTGCCGACTACGACGGCTGGGACGTGCCCGGCTGGTCCTACGAGGAGGTCCTTCCGTACTTCCACAGGATCGAGCGCCGCGCGGGCTCCAACCACGGTGACGTGTACGGCACGCGGGGCCCGATCCACATCTCGGAGCTGCGCTCCCCGAACCCCGCCACCGCGCTCTTCCTGCGGGCCTGCGAGGAGTTGGGCATCGCCCGCCTGGACGAGCTCAACGGGCCCTCCAACGAGGGCTGCTCACCGGCACCCGTCACCCAGCGCAGGGGCCGCCGCTGGAGCTCCGCCGACGCCTACCTCGCACCCGCGGCCAAGCGGCCCAACCTCACCGTGCTGACCTCCTCGCGCGTACGCCGGGTGCTCGTCGAGGAGGGCCGCGCGACCGGGGTGGAGTACGGCGACGGCGACGACACCGCGGTGGCGCGGGCGCGCGGGGAGGTCATCCTGTCGGCCGGGGCGATCGGCTCCCCGCACCTGCTGATGCTGTCGGGTGTCGGCCCGGCGGACGAGCTGCGGGCCGCCGGTGTCGAACCGGTCCACGAGCTGCCCGGGGTCGGCGCCAACCTCCAGGACCACCTCGCGTCGGGCATCTTCCTGCACTGTCTCAAGCCGATCACTCTCGCCGGCGCCGACTCGACCGGCAACCTGCTCCGCTTCCTGGCCACCGGCCGGGGCATGCTCACCTCCAACGTCGGCGAGGCCGTGGCGTTCATCCGCACCTCGAAGGAGGAGCCCGCCCCCGACATCGAGCTGATCTTCGCTCCCGGTTCCTTCGTCAACCACGGCCTCACCCCGCCGCCCGGCCACGGCCTGACCATCGCCTCGATCCTGCTCCGGCCGGAGAGCCGTGGCCGCCTCTCGCTGGACGGCCGGGATGTCGTGATCGACCCCGGCTACCTGACGGCGGAGGCCGACCTCAGGCGGCAGGTCGCCGGGCTGCGGAAGGCCGGGGAGCTGTTCGCCACCGAGGCGCTCCGGCCGCTCGCGGGGCCTCCGATGGACCCGTACTGGGGCCCGAGGACCGACGAGGAACTCGCCCGCTGGATCCGCGAGCGCAGCGAGACCCTCTACCACCCGGTCGGCACCTGCCGGATGGGCGACGATCCCGGATCGGTGGTGGACCCCGCCCTGAAGGTCCGGGGGATCGCCGGTCTGCGGGTGGTCGACGCCTCGGTCATGCCGGTCATCCCCCGGGGACACACCCATGCGCCCACCGTCATGATCGCCGAGAGGGCCGCCGACCTCATCGCCGCTGAGTCACTGAGTCGCTGAGTCGTGCCGTCGGGTCGCTGATGCGCTGAGACGGTCATGCGCTGAGGCACTGAGGTGGTGACGCGGTGATGCGCTAAGGCGGTGAGACGGTGATGCGCTGACGCGGTGGCCGTCGTGACGCGGTGACCGTCGTGACGCCGGACGCCGGACGCCGGACGCCGGACGCCGGACGCCGGACGCCGGACGCCGGACGCCGGACGGCCGGGCCGCCTCCCGCGTACGGACCGGCATGAGGAGACCAGCTTGACCGAGCCGCGGCCTTCCTTTCGCCGGGTTCCCGGTGGAGCATGTTCTTCAGGCCGGGCGCTTCCCGCACCTGGAGTGCTCCGGGAAAGTCGACGACCTCGTTCTGGGCTGGTTGAGCTGAGGGTCCTGTGGCAGGATCCATAAAACAGAATGCGGTTCTAGTGGAGGCTGGCGTGACGGTTTCACTCGCGGACATCGACCTGTCGGACATCTCCTTCTGGGAGCGGCCGATGGCCGAGCGGGAGGCCGCCTTCGCGGTGCTCCGCGCACAGCCGGGCCCCATCCTGTTCGCCGAGCCCGAGATCCCCTTCGCCCCGCCCGGCCCCGGCTACTACGCCCTGGTGCGGCACGCGGACATCACCGAGGCCAGCCGCCACCCCGACATCTTCTCCTCGGGCCGGGGGGCGACGTCCATCCAGGACCTCGGCCCCGACTTCGGCGAGTACTTCGGTTCGATGATCAATATGGACGACCCCCGGCACGCGAGGCTGCGCAGGATCGTCTCCCGGGCGTTCACGCCAAAGATGATCAAGCAGTTCGAGGTCGATGTCGAGGCCGCCGCCGTGCGGATCGTGGACGATCTGATCGCGAAGGGACCCGGCTGTGACTTCGTGACCGAGGTCGCCGCCAAGCTGCCCCTGAAGATCATCTGCGACATGATGGGCATCGGTCCCGAGCACTACCAGGCGGTCTTCGACGCCACGAGCATCATCCTGTCGGGCGGCGACCCCGAGTTCATCGCCGACGTCAGCCGCGCGGCCGAGCTGCTCCTCGGTGCGGGGCAGGGGCTCCAGGACCTCGTCGTCTCCCTGGCCGCCGAGGGCGGAGACAACCTCACCACCGCCCTGACCAGTGCCAACATCGACGGCGAGAAGCTGACGATGCAGGAGCTCGGCTCGTTCTTCATCCTGCTGGTGGTGGCGGGCAACGAGACCACCCGCAACGCCATCTCCCACGGCCTGCACCTGTTCACCGAGCACCCCGACCAGCGGGCACTGCTGCTCGAAGACCCCGACAGGCACCTGCCGGGCGCCGTCGAGGAGATCGTCCGCCTCGCCTCGCCCGTCGCCTGGATGCGCCGGAGCCTCACCCGCGACCACGAGATGAACGGCCACCTCTACCGCGAGGGCGACAAGGTCCTGCTGTACTACTGGGCCGCCAACCGCGACGAGAGCGTCTTCACCGACCCGCACCGCTTCGACATCCGGCGCACCGAGGGGCCGCACATCGGCTTCGGTGGCCCGGGGCCGCACTTCTGCCTCGGTGCCCACCTCGCCCGCCGCGAGATCACCGTGATGTTCCGCGAGCTGTTCACCCGCCTGCCCGAAATCCGTTCGGTTGGGGAGCCCGACCGCCTGCGTTCCAGCTTCATCAACGGCATCAAGCGCATGAAGTGCACCTTCTAGCCTTCCGCGGCTTTCAGGGACTTCCCGGCCTTCCGGAACGGCGGGGTGATCACCGGTCCAATGCGCGGATCGACTTGAAGACGGTGTTGATGTCGGGGAGCAGCTCCTTCTTGCTGTCCGGCACCGACATGTAGACGATCGCGGGCAGGTCGGCGCCGGTGCTCACCGCCGCCACGACCATGGTCGTCTTCGAGCCGCCCGAGGTGATCTCGTACGCGGCGAGCTGGCCGGGCAGGCCGTTCACCGACAACGTCTGCTGGGCGGTCTTGCGGGCGGTGTTGTCCTCGGGGAAGAACTTGTTGCGCCCGTTGGAGGCCACCGCGTTGATCACCGGTGCGAGGTTCTCCGGCGAGGTGTACTTGCTCTTCAAGCGCTGCGAGAGCGGACCCGACATCAGCTGCGCGAACTGGGTCTTGCCCGTGGAGTCCGTGCCCGCCGGGAGATACTGGCGGGTCGTGAAGCCGTAGGTGGCGGGCATGGTGGGACGCTGGTCCTGCCGCCAGGGGCCGCCGAGCTGGGCCAGGGTGATCCTCGCCTGCTGGTCGGTGAGCGTACCGGCCACCGGCGACGCCTCGCCCGTGAAGCGCGGCAGGCGGCCGATGGAGGCGGGCTTGGCCGGCTTCTTGGTCGCCGTCGCCGCGGGCTTGGGGTCGGAGGGGATCTCCTCGTCGGCGGAGGCCAGCGGCCCGGCCAGGAACGCCCAGAGCACCGCGCCGAGCAGCGCGATGATCACGGACCCGGCCAGCGCGAAGATCCAGATCGGCCGGCCCCGCTCCTCGTCCTCGTCCTCGATGGCCTGGTAGTTGTCGCCGAAGACCGTGTTCCACAGCTCCTGCTGGCGCTCCGGCGGAGGCGTCTTCGGACCGCTGATCTGGCCCGCGGTGACGAACGGCCTGTTCGGGTCGGACGGGTCGCGGCTCAGGTGCTGGCCGGGCTGGCCCGGGTGTCCAGGCTGGCCGGGGTAACCCGAATGCCCAGGCTGGCCAGGATTACCCGGATATCCAGGTTGGCCCGGGTGTCCAGGCTGGCCGGGGTGGCTCGCCTGACCCGGCTGAGGCTGGGGCTGGGGCGGCTGGGGACCGGCTCCGGGGTGAGCGGGGGCTCCCTGGGGGGAGGGGGTGGTGGAAACCTCCGCGTTCGCCGCGGCCTGGGCCCACATGGCGGGGTTGTCCGGCACGCCGTAGCTGCGTCGGTTTCCGGTGTCCGTGCCGTCGCCGGTCCCGCTCGGGGTGCCACCGCCGGAGGAACCCCCGGGGCCGGCACCGGGAGGGGGCCCCTGAGCGCTGCCGGGGGAGGTGCCCCCGAAGGGAGCGGGCTGAGCGTCGGCGCCCATCCACGAGGGGGAGAACGTCGAGGTCTGCGCCTCGGCGGGACCGGGGTTCCCCGGGGAGGCGGGAGGCCATGCGCCACCGCCCGCGGGGGGCGTGGGCGGCCAGGGGGCGTTCTCCGGCTGCGCCGAGGAGGGGGGCCAGCCGCTGTTCTCCGCCGGAGGCCGGCCGGAGGTGTCATGCCCGGGCGCGGCGGCCTGCCACGTCTCACCGGCCGCCGCACCGGAACCCTCCCGGCGCGCGTCCCCCTGCGGGCTGGTCGCCTGTGCCCAGCCGTTGTTCTGCGGGCTGGACGCCTGTGCCCAGCCATCGTTCCGGGGGGCGGAGCCCTGTGTCCAGCCGCCGGGGGGGTCTGCCGGGGCGGCGGGGGTGTGCTGGCCGTTGCCGTCCTGCGGCGAGGTGGACTGTGGCCATCCGTTGCCGGGGGAGGGGTCGGCCTGCGGGCCCGATGTCTGTGCCCAGCCGTCCTGGGAGGAGGCGGGCTGCGGCCATCCGTTGCCGGGGGAGGTCTGGTGCCGGTTGTCGGCGCCCTGCGGGTTGGACGCCTGGGACCAGCCGTCGCCCTGCGGGCCGGGCGCCTGGGGCCGGCCGTCGCCCTGCGGGTCGGACGCCTGTGCCCAGCCGTTGTTCTGCGGGCTGGTCGCCTGCGCCCAGCCGTTGGCCTGCGGGCTCTGCGTGCGGCCGTCGCCGGGTGGTGTGGTGCCGGACCAGGTGTCGTTGGAGGGCGTGGTGGCCTGTGTCCAGCCGCCGGGGGGGTCTGCCGGGGCGGCGGGGGTGTGCTGGCCGTTGCCGTCCTGCGGCGTGGTGGACTGTGGCCATCCGTTGCCCGGGGAGGTCTGGTGCCGGTTGTCGGCGCCCTGCGAAGCCTGCGCCCAGCCGTCGCCCTGCGGGTCGGACGCCTGTGCCCAGCCGTTGTTCTGCGGGCCCTGCGAAGCCTGCGCCCAGCCGTCGCCCTGCGAGCCGGACGCCTGGGACCAGCCGTCGCCCTGGGGATTGGACGCCTGCGCCCAGCCGTCGTTGCGCGGGCTGAAAGCCTCCGACCAGCTGTTCTGCGAGCCGGACGCCTGCGACCAGCCGTCGGCCTGCGGGCTCTGCGTACGGCCGTCGCCGTGGGGTGTCTGGGGCCGGCCTCCGTTGGAGGGGTCGGGCTGAGGGGCGGAGGCGCGTTGCCCCCCGCCGCCGGGTGAGGTCTGCCAGGAGGAGCCGTTGCCGCTCTGCGGCTCGTCCTGCGGGCGGGGGAGCCGAGGGCCGGTGCCGAGGGGGTCGTTCGTCCAGGAGGGCGACGGCTCGGCAGCCTCCGGCCATGCCGGAGGCAGGTGGGACTGGCTGGACTGCTCCGAGGCCATGCTTTCCTTACCTCCCGCGCGGGTGCCCGAATTAGGCGTATTGGGCATGGTCTCACGTGAGACGGGGGGGCTCGCAGGGAAACTGGAGAACGCCCCCCTGAACTGGAGTCCGGTGGGGTCGGTCGGTGGATCCTGCATGGGCAGGCCGACCTCCATCGGATCCGGGCCCTGCCCCGGCTCTACTGAATGTGCCACGGTTAAAAGAGTAAACGTGAGAGACATACGAGGTCACAACAGGCGCATAGCCATCGGGTCTCGCTTGCCCCGGCGAGTGCGGGAACCCTCATTCTGCTGACCTGGGCGAACCCTGTCTCCCGTTTGCCGCGATCGGCCCTGTTTTCCCTGGCCACGAATACGCCTTGCGGGCTGCGATAGTCTTGGTCTATGCGTGCCGCGACCCTGCTTATCGGGCCGCATCGGCTTTCCCGTCCCTGAGCGCCCTGCCGATGCGGCTGCCCTCCGCGTGAGCGGGGGGTTTTTGCATTGGGCCGGACGGGCCAGACCATCCACGCAGACATACCCCGAGGAAAATGACGTGAGCGAGCGAGCCGACATGCAGAGCGACGAGCAGCACTATGACCCGCAGGCACTGCAGGTCAAGTGGCAGCGCAGGTGGGAGGAACTGGACCCCTTCCGGGCCTCCGACGACCCCGCCGACCCGCGCGAGCGGCGCTACATGCTCGACATGTTCTCCTACCCCTCGGGCGACCTGCACATGGGGCACGCCGAGGTGTTCGCCCTGGGCGACGTCATCTCCCGTTACTGGGTCCAGCGCGGCTACAACGTGCTGCACCCCGTCGGCTGGGACTCCTTCGGCCTGCCCGCCGAGAACGCCGCGATCAAGCACAACGCGCACCCGGCGGAGTGGACCTACGCCAACATCGAGACCCAGGCCAACTCCTACAGGCGCTACGCGATCTCCTTCGACTGGTCCCGGCGCCTGCACACCAGCGACACCTCGTACTACAAGTGGACCCAGTGGCTGTTCAACCGCTTCTTCGAGCGAGGCCTGGCCTACCGCAAGGGCGGGCTGGTCAACTGGTGCCCGAACGACCAGACCGTGCTGGCCAACGAGCAGGTCAAGGACGGCAGGTGCGAGCGCTGCGGCGCCGAGGTCGTCCGCCGCGAGCTGACCCAGTGGTATTTCAAGATCACTGATTACGCCGACCGGCTGCTGGACGACATGGCCCTGCTGGAGGGCGGCTGGTCCGAGCGCGTGCTGACGATGCAGCGCAACTGGATCGGCCGATCCGAGGGCGCCGACGTCAACTTCGTGATCGAGGGCCGTGACGAGCCGGTCACCGTCTACACCACCCGTCCCGACACCCTGTACGGCGCCACCTTCTTCGTGGTCGCCCCGGACGCGCCGCTGGCCGAGGAGATCGTCACCGACGACCGGCGTGAGGCGTTCGAGGCCTACCGGGTCGAGGTGTCCAAGCTGTCCGACATCGACCGGCTGTCCACCGAGAAGGAGAAGACCGGCGTCTTCCTGGGCCGGTACGCCGTCAACCCGGTCAACGGCGAGCGCATGCCGGTCTGGGCGGCCGACTACGTGCTGTCCGACTACGGCCACGGCGCCATCATGGCCGTGCCCGCGCACGACCAGCGCGACCTGGACTTCGCCCGCGCCTTCGACCTGCCGGTACGGGTGGTCGTGCACACCGGCCTGGCCGATCCCGGCGAGACCGGCGTCGCCACCGCCGGTGACGGCGCGATGGTCAACTCCGGTCCGCTGGACGGCCTGACCAAGGTCGACGCGATCCGGAAGATCATCGGGGTGCTGAGCGAGCGGGGCACCGGCCACTCCACGGTCAACTTCCGGCTGCGCGACTGGCTGCTGTCCCGCCAGCGCTTCTGGGGCTGCCCGATCCCGATCATCCACTGCGCCGACTGCGGCGAGGTCCCCGTCCCCGACGACCAGCTGCCCGTCACCCTGCCCGACATGCGTGGCGAGGCCCTGGCGCCCAAGGGCGTCTCCCCGCTGGCCTCGGCCGAAGACTGGGTCAACGTCTCCTGTCCCAAGTGCGGCGGCCCGGCCAAGCGTGACACGGACACGATGGACACCTTCGTCGACTCCTCGTGGTACTTCCTGCGCTACGTCGACCCGGCCTACGAGGACGGCCCGTTCGACGCCGAGCGTGTCCGCAAATGGGGCCCGATCGACCAGTACATCGGCGGCGTCGAGCACGCCGTGCTGCACCTGATGTACGCCAGGTTCTTCACCAAGGTCCTGCACGACATGGGAATGATCGACTTCGTCGAGCCCTTTACCCGCCTGCTGAACCAGGGGCAGGTCATCAACCAGGGCAAGGCGATGTCCAAGTCGCTGGGCAACGGCGTCGACCTGGGCCAGCAGATCGACGCCTACGGTGTCGACGCGGTCAGGCTGACCGTCGTCTTCGCCGGACCGCCCGAGGACGACATCGACTGGTCCGACGTCTCCCCGGCGGCGTCGCAGAAGTTCCTGGCCCGCGCGTTCCGCGTCATGGCCGAGGCCGGTGCGGCCTCGGCGCCCGGCGTCGACGTCACCGCCGGAGACCTGAACCTGCGCAAGGTCGTCCACCACACCATCGACGAGGTCACCAAGCTGGTCGACTCCCACCGCTTCAACGTCGCGGTGGCCCGCATGATGGAGCTGACGAGCGCGGCCCGCAAGGCCATCGACTCCGGGCCCGGCGCCGCCGACCCGGCGGTCAGGGAGGCCGCCGAGACCCTGGCGGTCATGCTGTCCCTGGTCGCGCCGTACGCGGCGGAGGAGGGCTGGGAGCGGCTGGGACACACCGCCTCGGTCGCCACCGCGGGCTGGCCGACGGCCGACCCGGCGCTGCTGGTCCAGGAGTCGGTCACCTGTGTCGTCCAGGTCGCGGGCAAGGTCCGTGACCGGCTGGAGGTCTCCCCGGAGATCTCCGAGGCGGACCTGGAGGCACTGGCCCTGGCGTCGGAGAAGGTCCGGTCCTTCCTGTCCGGTACGCCGCGCAAGGTGATCGTCCGCGCGCCCAAGCTGGTCAACATCGTCCCGTAGGCGCCGTCCGGAGGCCGTGCGGCGCGGTCTCGGGGTCGTCGTGGTCACTCGGGGGCGCCCGCCCGGCGCTCCCGAGCGGCCACGGAGCAACCGGCGTGTCTTCGCGCTCACTTCGAGCCGGGCAGGCTCCCGCGTCAACCGGTGTGTCCTGCGCTCACGTCAACCGATGTCTCCCCACGCCCATCTCGACGGGTGGGCGCGGGCCCGCCGGCGCGGGCTCTTCTCGTGGCGCACCGTCACCTGAAAACGCCGGGTGGGTGGTGTCCCGATATCGGGACACCACCCACCCGGCGTGTCGCGCGTCCTTCGGCGTGTCGCCCGAAGGCCGGTGGCGCGTGGTTCGGAGCTCGCGTCGAGGCGGTGCGGTTCAGCGATTCGGAGCGCGCGTCGGAACGGTGCGGTTCAGTGGTTCGGAGCGCGCGCCAGAACGCGGGGAGGGCGGTTCGGAGCTCGCTCGGGACGCTCGCGTCAGAGCTTGCGGAGGACCGCGACGACCTTGCCGAGCACGGTGGCCTCGTCACCGGGGATCGGGTCGTAGTTGGGGTTGTGCGGGACCAGCCAGACGTGGCCGTCCCTGCGCTTGAAGGTCTTGACCGTGGCCTCGCCGTCGATCATCGCCGCGACCACGTCGCCGTTGTCGGCGACCGGCTGCTGGCGTACGACCACCCAGTCACCGTTGGCGATGGCGGCCTCGATCATCGAGTCACCGGTCACCTGGAGGAGGAAGAGCGTGCCCTCGCCGACAAGCTGCTTGGGCAGGGCGAAGACGTCCTCGATGCTCTCCTCGGCCAGGATGGGGCCACCGGCGGCGATCCGGCCGACGAGGGGCACGTAGGCGGCGGTCGGACGGCTGACCGGAGTCTCGTCCTCGCCGGAGTCGGGATCCACCCACAACACGGGCTCGCCGGGAAGACGGACCTCCAGGGCGCGGGGGCGGTGCGGATCACGCCGCAGATAGCCCTTGCGCTGCAACGCCGTCAGCTGGTGCGACACGCTGGAGGTGCTGGTGAGCTGCACCGCCTCGCCGATCTCCCGCATGGACGGCGGGTAGCCGCGCTGCTGCACGGAATCGCGGATCACTTCAAGGATCTTCCGCTGCCTGGGGGTGAGGCCAAGGGAGTCACGCCTTCGCACCGCCAGGTCGCTGGCGGCCGAACCGTTCTCGTTGTGCTGGCTCATACGAACTCCTCGCCTCCCGGTCTGTATTTAACGCGTCGCACACAGCGACCATACCTCGGCCGAAGATCATATTCAAACAATTGTTCGAATGTCCTCGAAATCGGCGACGCCGTGGTGTACAACATCGTACGGGAGTTCGATCGACATCGTGTTCGATTCGCCGATCTTTCTTCGACATGTGTTCGGCCAGGTCGAGGGGATGGGGGCCACCGTGAAACCGACCGCGACGACACCACGATCCAGGACCGCGCCGAGGGTCCGGGCGGCGCAGAGATCACCGGGGGCGCCGCGCCTGCGGCTCGTGCCGCCTCCGAGACCGGAGCAGGAGCCGGGCCCCGCGCCGGAGTCGGCGCGCGGGCCCGAGGCGGGGCCGGAGCCGGAGTCCGGACGGGGCTCCGTGCCGAGGCCGCGCCCCGGGCGTGAGCCGGGACGGAGGCCGGGGCAGGAGCCCGAGCGGGCGTTCGAGCGCGAGCCGGTGCGGGGGCCCGGCCGCGAGACCGGAAGAAAGGCCGTGCGCGAGCCGCGACAGGGGGCCGGCCGGGAGTCCGGGAGAAAGTCCGGGCGCGAGCCGGGGCAGGCGTTCGGGCGCGAGCCGGGGCGTGGGGCCGACCGTGGGCAGGGGCGGCCGTCCGGGCGCGAGCGGAGACGGCGGCCCGGCCGTGAGTCGGTGCCGGGGCTCGTCCGGGAGCCGGAGCCGGGGGCCGGACGCGCGTCCGGGCCGAGGCCGGCGACGGCACCGGCGGCGGACCCCCGCCGTCCCGGCGCCAGCCGATCGGGCGCCAGTCGGCCGGGGAGCGGCCGATCGGGGGCCGGCCGGCGGCCGATCCGGCTCACCCGGCGTGGCAGGATCGTGGCGGTGGCGGTGCTCGTGCTGGTCGCCCTGGGGGTGCTCTGGATCGGCGGGCGCATCGACATGGCCTCGGCGGGCGAGCGGGAGGGCCTTGAGAGTCTGCCGCGGATCACGGTGCACGCCGGCGACACGCTGTGGGAGATCGCGGACGCGTTGACGGAGGAGGCGGACGCCGGGCCGATGGTCCGTCGGATCATGGACCTCAACGGGCTGTCCGGCTCCGAGGTCCGGCCGGGGACCCGGCTCTATCTCCCCGAGGGCCTTGTCCCCCTGAGGTGAGGCCGGCCGATGGAGCGGGTGGCCGAAGGGCTCACCTGACAGGTCGCCTGGGACGATTGTGAGGGAAGTGACGCCCGGGGCGGGAGGGGCCTCGCCCGGGCGGCGACACGCCGGGATGTGACGGCTGATCAGCGACTTCACGCGGCAAGGTCGTTTCAACTTGCGTTCATGGTCGAGCGCTTCTACGGTTGGACCACAACATCTAGTGGCTGCATCGCAACCCTTCACCACAGATTGTGTTTCCATTACCGCATCTCGACTATTCGAAGATGTGTGCGCGAGCGTCTAGGCGCGCGTGCCGTGGGCAGGTGAGGTGGGTCGGCCGCTCTCGGTAGGTCAAGGAGGCGACACGCGTGCATTGTCCGTTCTGTCGCCATCTGGACACCCGAGTTATCGACAGCCGGGCCACCGAGGACGGCGGGGCCATCCGCCGCAGGCGCACGTGCTCGGAGTGCGGGCGCAGGTTCACCACGCAGGAGACCGTCCTGCTCATGGTGAGCAAGCGCAGCGGTGTGACGGAGCCGTTCTTCAGGGACAAGGTGATCGCCGGGGTGCGGCGGGCGTGCCAGGGGCGGTCCGTCAGTGAAGACTCCCTGGCGCAGCTGGGCCAGCGGGTCGAGGAGAGCATCCGGGCCACCGGATGCGCCGAGATCGCGGCCCACGAGGTCGGGCTGGCCATCCTGGGTCCACTCCGCGATCTGGACGAGGTGGCGTACCTGCGGTTCGCCTCCGTCTATCGGGGGTTCGAGACGCTGGCCGACTTCGAGGCGGAGATCGAGCAGCTCCGGGCGGAGCGCTCCACCAAGCAGGACTGATGCAGACCCCGGGCGCCGGGGGTGAGGCGGCGCGTTGGTGTGGTCCGATTCGAGGGTTCTACGGAGCCCCAGGAGGGGGAAGTCATGACGGAGACTGTCGGCGCGGTGACACGTGGGAGCAAGAGGCCGCGTAGGGGCCTGAAGATGAAGCGGATCTTCACCACGCCAGGTGTGCACCCCTATGACGAGCTGGTCTGGGAGCGCCGTGACATCGTCATGACCAACTGGCGCGACGGCTCGATCAACTTCGAGCAGCGCGGCGTCGAGTTCCCCCAGTCGTGGTCGGTCAACGCCGCCAACATCGTGACCACCAAATACTTCCGTGGCGCGGTCGGCACCCCGCAGCGGGAGTGGAGCCTCAAGCAGCTGGTCGACCGGGTGGTGGGCGTCTACACGCGTACGGCGGTCGAGCACGGTTACTTCGCCACCGACGAGGACGCCGAGATCTTCGACCACGAGCTCAAGCACGCTCTGGTCAACCAGGTCTTCAGCTTCAACTCGCCCGTCTGGTTCAACGTCGGCACCGCGTCGCCGCAGCAGGTCAGCGCCTGCTTCATTTTGGCCGTCGACGACCAGATGGAGTCGATCCTCGACTGGTACAAGGAAGAGGGCGTGATCTTCAAGGGGGGTTCGGGCTCCGGCGTCAACCTCTCCCGGATCCGTTCCTCCAAGGAGCTGCTCTCCAGCGGCGGCACCGCCAGCGGCCCGGTCTCCTTCATGCGCGGTGCCGACGCCTCCGCGGGGACCATCAAGTCCGGGGGCGCCACCCGCCGCGCCGCCAAGATGGTCGTCCTCGACGTCGACCACCCCGACATCGAGGAGTTCGTCGAGACCAAGGCGCGCGAGGAAGACAAGATCCGCGCCCTCCGCGACGCCGGGTTCGACATGGACCTGGGCGGCAAGGACATCGTCTCCGTCCAGTACCAGAACGCCAACAACTCCGTGCGCGTCTCCGACGAGTTCATGCGCGCGGTGGCGAACGGCGAGGAGTTCGGCCTGCGCGCCCGCCTCACCGGCGAGGTCATCGAGAAGATCGACGCCAGAGAGCTGTTCCGCAAGATGGGCAAGGCCGCCTGGGAGTGCGCCGACCCCGGTGTCCAGTACGACGACACGATCAACGACTGGCACACCAGCCCGGAGACGGGCCGCATCACCGCCAGCAACCCCTGCTCGGAATACCTGCACCTGGACAACTCCTCGTGCAACCTGGCGAGCATCAACCTGCTGAAGTTCCTGAAGGACGACGACACCTTCGACATCGAGAACTTCGTGAAGATCACCGAGCTGGTCATCACCGCGATGGACGTCTCCATCACCTTCGCCGACTTCCCGACCGAGAAGATCGACCAGACCACCCGCGCCTACCGCCAGCTGGGCATCGGCTACGCCAACCTCGGCGCGCTGCTCATGGCCACCGGCCACGCCTACGACTCCGACGGCGGCCGGGCGGTCGCCGGGGCCATCACCTCGCTGATGACCGGCGTCTCCTACCGCCGCAGCGCCGAGCTGGCCGCGGTCGTGGGCCCGTACGACGGCTACGCCCGCAACGCCGACGCGCACAAGCGGGTCATGCGCAAGCACAACGACGCGAACGACACCCTGCGCACGTTCGACGAGATCGACGGGGCCATCCACCGCGAGGCCTCCCGCCAGTGGATCGAGTGCCTCAGGCTCGGCGACAAGAACGGTTACCGCAACGCCCAGGCCTCGCTCCTCGCCCCGACCGGCACCATCGGCCTGATGATGGACTGCGACACCACCGGCATCGAGCCCGACCTCGCCCTGGTCAAGTTCAAGAAGCTCGTCGGCGGCGGCTCCATGCAGATCGTCAACCAGACGATCCCCCGCGCGCTGCGGCGGCTGGGCTACCAG
Organism: Streptosporangium sp. G11; assembly: GCF_051192615.1. NCBI lineage: Bacteria > Bacillati > Actinomycetota > Actinomycetes > Streptosporangiales > Streptosporangiaceae > Streptosporangium > Streptosporangium sp. G11. The sequence continues at coordinate 22,048 of NZ_JBPJUQ010000074.1, read as the reverse complement.
GAGGAGCAGGTCGAGGCGATCGTCGAGTTCATCGCCGAGCACGGCCACGTCGTCGACGCCCCCGGCCTGCGGCGCGAGCACTACGAGGTGTTCGACTGCGCCATGGGCGAGCGCGCGATCGCCCCCATGGGCCACGTCCGCATGATGGCCGCGGCCCAGCCGTTCCTGTCCGGAGCCATCTCCAAGACGGTCAACCTTCCCGAGTCCGCGACGATCGAGGACATCGAGCAGGTCTACATGGAGGGCTGGAAGCTCGGCCTGAAGGCCCTGGCCGTTTACCGCGACAACTGCAAGGTCGGCCAGCCCCTCTCGGTCTCGGGCCGGAAGACCGAGGAGAAGGAGGCTCCGGCGGAGCCGGCGATCCAGGTCGTGGAGATCAGCCGCCCGACCCGGCGCCGGATGCCGAACCAGCGGCCCAGCACCACCACCCGCTTCACCGTGGGGGGCGCCAAGGGCTACATGACCGCCTCCTCCTACCCCGACGACGGCCTCGGTGAGGTCTTCCTGAAGATGTCCAAGCAGGGCTCGACCCTCGCGGGCGTCATGGACGCGTTCTCGGTGGCCATCTCCATCGGCCTGCAGTACGGGGTGCCGCTGGAGACGTACGTCGGCAAGTTCGTCAACATGCGCTTCGACCCGGCCGGCATGACCGACGACCCGGACGTCCGCATCGCCGCCTCGGTGATGGACTACATCTTCCGCCGTCTGGCCCTGGACCACCTGCCCTACGACGACCGCGCCGCCCTCGGGATCTTCTCCGCCTCCGAGCGCGCCGCCCAGCAGCGCGGTGAGGACCCGGCCTCGATCCACACCGACGAGGTCATCGCCGAGCTCGCCACCTCGGCCCCCATCGAGTCGGCCCCCGTCGAGGAGCCGCAGTCCCGCCCCGAGGCGGCACCCGCGGCGGAGGCTCCGAAGCGGGTCGGCTCCCTGGAGTCCCACCAGGGCCGCACCGCCGACGCGCCGCTCTGCATGACCTGCGGCACCAAGATGCGCCCCGCCGGCAGCTGCTACGTCTGCGAGGGCTGCGGCTCCACCAGCGGCTGCAGCTGATTCGGGGCGGGGGAGCGGCGGTGGGCACGGAAGCCGAACCCGCATAGCGCCCGCCGGCGAAGGGGGACCGGAGTCGAGCCCGGTCCCCCTTCGGTCGTTCCAGAAATCGCTGGGACCGGTTTCTTCTCGTGCACATGGACCGGGACCGGTCAGACGGGGTCTGTTCGATTCCACTCCTCGTTTCGGCTGATATGACCTCCCGTGATCAATGTGTTTGATGTCACCGGTGCCTGCCTGGTGAGATCGGCGGGTGATCGGAAAGACGCTGTGGGAACGACGGCTTCATCAGAGGGGTTCCGCTTCGGCTTCGGCTTCGGCTTCGGCTTCGGCGTTGGCGTTGGCGGTGGTGGAACGTGGACGTCAGGCAGCCACTTGTCGATGGGGTGGTTCGAGACGGCGAGGGGTTCGTGGTGGCCGGTGAGAGCGGTGTGCTCTTTCGTCTGCGGTCTGACGGGCACCTCCTGGAGCGGTCCTCATCGGTCGCCAGGGTGGCCGCGCTGCGAGACCTTGGAGCGGGGGAGATGCTCGTGCTGACCAGGGGAACCCTGAGGATGATCGCCATCGATCCATACCGGCGAGCAGATCGTCGCGCCGGGGCGGCGCCGGTCCGGGGGCTGCCGGCGTGCGATGACGCCGGCTTCCGCGGGCGGGAGCCGGGCCCCGGCGATCGCTCGACCGGTGCTCACAGGCGATAGACCCGGCGGGCGGTCGAGGCGAACACGTCCTGGACGGCCTGGGCGGACCGGTGGGCAAGGGCCTCCTGCCAGGTGGAGACCAGGGTGGGCAGGTCGGTCCAGATCTTCTCGACGGGGAAGTTGCTCCCCCACATGCAGCGGTCGGAGCCGAAGGCCTCCAGGCAGGTGTCCGCGACCGCCTCGATCAGTGAGCGGTCCACGCGGTGTACGAACGTGCCCTGGCCGGTGAGCTTCACCACGACGTTGGGCCGCTCGGCCAGCAGTCTCAGGCCGCGTTGCCACTCCGCCACCTTGGACGCTTCGGAGCTGTCGAGCATCCCCGCGTGGACCAGTACGAACGTGACGTCGGGGAAGTCGTCCACGAAGCTCGCGGCGTCGGCCATCTGACCGGCGAACACCTGGAGCTCGAACAGCCAGCCGAGGTCGGCGAGCGAGGCGATGTTGCGGCGGAAGACGGGATCCTTCATGCGGTCGGGGGCGGAGGCGAAACGGAACTCCGGCCGCTCGTGCCAGTGCAGCTGCAGCCGGGTGCCCCTCATGAGCGGGGTGAGCGCGGCCTGGCGGCGCATCACATCCGCCGCGCCCTCGTCGAAGAGGTCCGCGGAGCCGACCACGGCCGTGGGCCAGCCGGTCTCCGCGTGGGTCTCGCGCAGCCAGCGCACCTCGTCCAGGGAGCGGTCGAGCGGCCAGTTGGCCTGGACGTATACCGCGGAGGTGATGCCGCAGGCGGTGGCCTCCTCGACGTACTCGGACACCGGGTAGTCGCGGCGGATCGGTTCGTAGGGGCCGAAGATGCGCGGGATCATCTCTCCGCGGAGCCAGGGCAGGTCGGCGGCACGCCAGATGTGGTGGTGCGCGTCGACGATTTCGGCGGTGGTGTCGTTCATGAGCGGCTTCCCGTGGGTCGTGGAGTGGGCCACTGCCTGGCCGCCGCGTGCCGGGGGCCGGACAGGACCACCGGAAGGCGGCGGACCTCCGCGAGGGCGGTGGGCAGGTCGCGCACACCGCCGAGGTGGTCGAGATGGGGGAGCTGGGCGGCCATGGCGCGCGTGACCGGGCTGTAGGTGGGGGAGCAGGCCAGCGGCGACCACCAGACGAGCCGGTGGCTCAGGCGGGACAGGCGGGCGGTCGCGCGGACCATGGGGACGCAGTCGCCGCGTTCGAGTCCGTCGGAGAGCACGATCACGAGCGCGCCCCTCGCGAGCGCCACGAACCTCGGGACGCCCAGGAACTCGTGCAGTGCCGCCCCGATCGCGGTGCCGCCGTCGGCGTCCGTGACCAGCTCGGACACCGCTCGCAGCGCCCGGCCGGTGTGGGGGTGCGACAGCGCGGAGGTGATCCTGGTGAGCCGGGTGCCGAAGGTGAAGACCTCGGTGCGGGCCGGCGCCGCGCGCAGTGCCGTGTGCGCCAGGCGGAGCAGATCGGGGGTGTGGCGCCGCAGCGAGCCCGAGACGTCGACCAGGATGAGCAGGCGGCGCGGGCGCGGGGGCCGGGCGCGCCGCCGCAGCTCGATGATCTCCCCGTCGTGGCGGTGCGCCTGCCGCCAGGCGTGCCGCACGTCCAGCCGGTCGCCGGACCGCGCCGGGCGCCGCCGCCTGGACGGGGTCGAGGGCAGTACGGCGGGCCAGGCGGTCTCCAGGGCCCGCGTGACCGAGCGCCACCGGTCGCCGGCCGCGTCGAAGTCCCGCCTGCCGTACGTGCTGAGCGTGCTGGCCTCTATGCCGTCGCCGGCCAGCACCTCCCGCGGGGCGGGGTCGTCCTCGCCCGGCCCCTGGGGGGAGGGGACGTCGCTCTCCCCGGCGGGGGGTGGCGGTACGGTCTCCGGAAGGCCGCCCTGCCGGAACCACGCGGTGAAGACCCGGTCGAACGCGGGGAGCTCGCCGATGTCGTGCAGCAGGATGATCCGGGCGTACCAGTACAGGGTGGTCAGGTCGCGCGGCGGTGCCGCGCCGACGACCCGCAGCAGGTCGGCCTGTTTCGGCAGCGCGGTGGTCACGCCCGCGGCGCGCAGCGCGGACAGGAACCCCCACAGGTGGTCGGCCGCGAGGGCGACGGGTTGGGTGTCGCCGGGCGGTTTCTCCGTGAGGGTGGGTTGGGTGTCGCCGGGCGGTTCCTCCGTGAGGGCGACGGGTTCGGTGTCGTCAGGCGGCTTCTCCGTGAGGGGGGTGGGCTCAGGCATCGCCGAACAGCTCCTCCGCGTGCCCGGCGAGCAGCCGGGTGTCCTCCTCGTCCTTGATGAGCAGGCCGAGGGCGCGGCGCAGCGCCACGGGCCAGGGGCTGCCGCCCTCGGCCAGGGCCACCGCGCCCCGGGCCCACTCCACCGACTCGGCGATGCCGGGCCGTTTGAGCAGCGGCAACCCGCGTACCCGCTGGACGGCCCGCACCAGCCCCTCCGCCGCCCGCTCCTCCAGGCCGGGTACGGCCGCGCGCAGGATCGCCCGCTCGCGATCGACCTCGGGGAAGGCGATCCAGTGGTAGAGGCATCGTCGCTTGAGCGCGTCGTGCAGCTCGCGGGTCCGGTTGGAGGTCAGCACCACGACCGGTGGCGTGCGCGCCCGGATGGTGCCCAGCTCCGGGACGGTGATCTGGAAGTCGCCCAGGAACTCCAGCAGGAACGCCTCGAACTCGCTGTCGGCGCGGTCGATCTCGTCGATCAGCAGGACCGCGCCGCGATCGGCCTCCAGGGCGCGAAGCAGCGGCCGCCGCAGCAGGAACTCCTCGCGGTAGAGGTCGCCGACCTCCTGGCCGCGGCTCTCGGCCACCCGTACCTGCAGGAGCTGCTTGGGGTAGTCCCACTCGTACAGCGCCTGTCCGGCGTCCAGCCCCTCGAAGCACTGGAGCCGGATGAGCTCCCGGCCGACGACGCGCGAGAGCACCGTGGCGACCTCGGTCTTCCCGACGCCCGGTTCCCCCTCGAGCAGCAGCGGCCGGCCCAGCCGCAGCGCCAGGTGGACGGCCGTGCACAGGCCCTCGTCGGCGAAGTACCCCTCCCGTTCGAGCGCCGTGGCGAGCTCGCGCTCGTCCAGGTGACGGCCCGCCGAGGAGGACCCGGCGGGCACGGAGGGAACCCCGGAGGGCGCCGTGGCGGACCCGCCGGGCGCCGGGAAGGCTCCGGAGGGCGTCGTGGAGAACCCGGCGGGCGCGGGAGGAGTCCCGGGGGGTGCCGTGGAGAACTCGCCGGGCGCCGGGGAGGCCCCGAGAGGCGTCACAACTGGGCGTGCTCGGTCGTGAGCAGGTGGATCCGCTGGGTGGTGTGCGCGGCGGCGTCGGCCGCGGCGGCCTTGCCGTGCTCGGAGCCGAACGCGGCGACGCGGGCGGCGTCGTCGTCGAAGTAGAGCTCGTTCACCGAGTCGAACGGCGCGTCCTCGCCGTTGCTGACGCTCACCGTGTACTTGCGCAGCCCGGGAAGCTTCTTGGCGAACTCGACGTGGTCCTCCACGACCCACTTCGCGAACTCCTCGTGGGAGAGGTTCTCCGCGCGCTTGAGCAGTGACACGACTTTCAGCATGGTTGTCGGTTCCTTTGGATCAGGTGGGTGTTCAGGCGTCCTCGCGCGAGGCCATCTCGCGCGAGGCGTCCTCACGCAGGGCGTCCAGCCCGCGCAGGACGCGTTCGGGGGTGAAGGGCATCGCCGTGAGGCGCACGCCGCAGGCGTCGAAGATGGCGTTGCCGATGGCCGGGATCGGCGCGTTGGCGGTCATCTCGCCGATGCCCTTGGCGCCGTAGGGGCCGTTGCCCGCCGGGCGTTCCAGGAACAGGCTGTGCTGTACGGGGATGTCGGCCGGCCCCGGCATGAGATAGTCGGCGAAGTCGCGGGGCCCGTGGTCGCGCCGCGGGTAGTAGGGCTCGGTGGTCTCGAACAGGGCGTGCGACATGCCCATCCAGGCCCCGCCCTCGACCTGCTGGGTCGCCATGGCAGGGTTGAGCGCCCGGCCGATCTCGTAGGCGTTGTACAGCTCCAGCACCTCGACCGCTCCGGTCTCGTCGTCCACCTCGACGACGGCGACCGTGCACGCGTGCGCCTGGCACGAGTCGGGGTCCATCTCTCCGGTCTCGGGCACCGGCACGCTCGGCTCCTTGAGGAAGATGCCGCGCCCGGAGATCGTGCGGCCGTGCTTGAAGTGCGCGGCCATGGCCAGGTCGGAGATGTGGATGCTCCGCTCCTCCGAGCCCTTGAGCTTGATGACGCCGGTGCCGTCGGTCTCCAGGTCCCCGGCGTCGACCTCCAGCTCCTCGGCGGCGACCTCCAGCATCACGCCGCGCGCCTCGGCCGCCGCCATGATGACGGCGTTGCCGACGCGGTGGGTGCCCCGGCTGGCGAAGGTCCCCATGCAGTGCGGGCCGGTGTCGGTGTCGGCGGTGTTGACCAGGACGTTCTCGATCGGCAGGCCGAGCGTCTCGGCCGCGCACTGCGCGGCGATCGTCTTGATGCCCTGGCCGAGGTCCACCGAGGACAGCGTGATCACGAACGTGCCCGTGGTCGTGGCGTGGATCAGCGCCTGCGAGGGGTCGCCGCCGAGGTTCATGCCGGTCGGGTAGTTCACCGAGGCGTACCCACGCCCGCGCAGCCTTGCCATGGCCTACAGCCCCTCTCGTGTCGTCGAGGACATCCGGCGGTACGCCTCGGGCAGCTCGTGCCCGGACATCTCCGCGGCCTTCTGGATCACTTCGACCAGGGCCGTGCCCTCGGCGACCTTGCGGTGGGCCTTGAGGTCCCCGTCGCGGTAGGCGTTGAGGAGGCGCAGCTGCAACGGGTCCATGGACAGGGCCCTGGCGATCCGGTCCATCTGCGACTCCAGCGCGAAGTCGCCGATGGTCACGCCGAACCCGCGCATGGCGCTGGAGGGCGTGCGGTTGGTGAACACGCAGTGGCAGTCGGCCCACACGTTCGGGATCGAGTACGGTCCGGGCATGTGGGCGGCGGCCTTGGTGGTGCCGTACGGGGTGTGCCGGGCGTAGGCGCCGGAGTCGACGTACAGCGTGACCTTGCGGCCGATGATCCGGCCGTCGTTCATCACGGCGTCCCTGATGTAGATGCGCTCGGCCGCGCGCGGCGAGGAGATCTGCATCTCCTCGTACCTGCTGTAGACGAACCTGACCGGGCGGTCGGTCACCATGGCGGCCACGCACGCGACCGGTTCGACGACGACGTCGACCTTGCCGCCGAAGCCTCCGCCGACCGTCCCGCCGACGACGCGCAGCTTGTTGAACGGGGTTTCGAGGATCAGCGCGGTGTTGTCGAGGGTGAAGAAGCACGCCTGGGTGTCGGAGTGGATGCGCAACCGGCCGTCGGGCTGCGGGACCACCACGCAGCCGGTGGTCTCCGTGGGGGCCTGCTCGATCGGCGCGGACTCGTAGCGCCACTCGAAGACGTGGTCGGCCTCCCCGAACGCCTTCTCCACGTCGCCGAACCGGATCCGCCGGCAGTGGTGTCCCTCGTACGTGAAGAAGTTGCGGCCGTGGTACTCGTTGACCAGCGGGGCCCCCTCCGCCAGGGCCTCCTCGACGTCGAAGACCGCGGGCAGGTCCTCGTAGTCGACCCTGATCCGGGCCACGCCCTCCATGGCCGCCGCCTCGGACTCGGCGACCACCGCGCAGATCGGCTCGCCGAGGTAGCGGACCTTGTCCACGGCCAGGATCGGCTCGTCGTCCGGCCCGACGCCGATCAGTTTGAGCGGGGTGTAGATGTTGTTCGGGATGTCCGCGTGGGTGAGGATCCGCGTGACGCCGGGCACGGCGAGGGCGTCGGTCAGGTCGACGTTCCTGATCCTGGCGTGGTGGCGGGCCGAGCGGTGCATCTTCAGGTGCAGCATTCCCGGCGGGGCGACGTCCTCGAAGAACTCGGTCCTGCCGGTGACGTGCCCGCGCGCGTCGGAGCGCTGGACGACCGAGCCGATGACGGTGAAGTCGTCCTCGCGCTCGGCGGCGAAGGAGCTCTTGTCGATGGGGGCGAGCCGGTAGGTCATCGCGACACCGTCCCTTCCACGGGCTCTTCCACGGGCTGTCCCGGCTCCGCGTTCTCCCCGCGCCTGCGCCTGGCCGCGTCCAGGATGGCGATCATGATGGGCTGGTAGCCGGTGCACCGGCAGACGTTGCCCGAGATCGCCTCGGCCACGTCCTCCCGGCTCGGATCGGGGCTGCGGTCGAGCAGCGCCTCGGCGACCATGATCATGCCCGCCGTGCAGAACCCGCACTGGGTGGCGAAGTTGTCGACGAAGGCGCTCTGCACCTCGTCGAGATCCCCGCCGGAGGCCACTCCCTCGAGCGTGCGGACCGAGCAGCCCGAGACCGTCTCCACGGCGACCAGGCACGCGGTCACGGGCCGGTCGTCGACCAGCACGGTGCAGGTGCCGCAGCTTCCCTGCGCGCAGCCGCGCTTGGCCGCGGTGAGCCCCAGCGAGTCGCGCAGGGTCGCCAGGAGTGTGGTCCCCGGCCTGGCGATGAACTCCCGGGGTTCGCCGTTGACGACGAGCGAGACGATCTGTGACGACATTGTCCGGCCCTTTCTGGGGGGTGGGCACGTGGTGGGCACACGCGGGCGCGCGGAACCGCTAGGGGGTGAAGGCCCGGCGCAGGTGCACGGGCAGGACACGCGCCCGGTACCAGGCGCTGGCGTAGGCGTCGTCGAAGGGCGCGGCGTCGGAGCGGGCGGCCTCTCCGGCCTCGGTCAGGACCTCGGGGCTCAGCGGGCGGCCCAGCAGCAGCCGTTCGGCCGACACCGCGCGCACCGGGCGTGGGGCGACGCCGCCTAGGGCGATCCTGGTCGAGGTCACCACGCCGTCCACGGTGCGCGTCACGGAGGCGACGGTCACGATGGACGCCGAGTTCAGCCTGCGGCGCATGGCCTTGTGGTAGTACCAGGTTCCCGGCTCGGGCACCGCCGCCACCACCGCCGTGACGAACTCGCCCACGGCGACCCCCGAGGCGAGCACGTCGGCCACCGGGGCGTCGCGCCGCCCGCCGGGCCCCGCGATCTCGCACACCGCGTCGAGGGCGAGCAGGCAGACCGCCAGGTCGCCGTACGGCTGCGCGACGAACAGGTTGCCGCCCACGGTCGCGAGGTTGCGGATCGTCGGGGAGGCGATCGTGCGCATCGCCGGGCGCAGGAAGCCGAGCCCGGGGTGCTCCTCGACGGAGGACAGGGGCGCCGCCGCGCCGATCCTGGCCACGCCGTCGCGGACCTCGATCCCCGCCAGCCCGGCCCTGCGCAGGCTGATCAGCTCGCTTTCTGCCGCGGCCCCGCTGGTGACCAGCGGCATCACGACGGTGCCGCCGCCCATGATCCGGCCGCCTCTGGCCGAGTGGGCCACAACGGCCTCCGCGGACTCGGGCACGTGGACCGCCTGGATCATCATGTCCGGACCCCCTGCGTTACAAGCGGGTTAAATATCGATAATTGATTATCGGAACCGTAGGCTGGGCATCATCCCGGCGTCAAGGGGGGATCAGGAGGAGATCGTGAGCGAGAATCGATACTCGGTAGGATGCGCTCCATGACCGAGGAGCCCTCCATGCTGCCGCGGCTGACGCTGTCGCGGCAGATTCGCGACTCGCTGGTCAGCCGGATCGTCTCCGGCCAGTTCAGACCCGGTGAGCGACTGGTGGAGACGCGTCTCGCGGCGACGTACGGCACGAGCCAGGCACCCGTCCGCGAGGCGCTGCGCGAGCTGGAGGTCATGCGGCTGGTGGAGACCCTGCCGCGCAGGGGCACCTTCGTGCGCCCCTTCGTCCACGAGACGCTCAGGGAGAGCTACGTCGTGCGGGCCGCGCTGGAGGAGACCGCCATCCGGCTGGCCCTGCTCGCCGGGTCCGTCCCGGTGGAGGCGCTCGGGTCGGACGTGGCGGCGATGCGGGCCGCGGCCGCCGAGGGCGACGGCGAGGCGTCCATGCGGGCGAGCGTGTCCTTCCACCGGCGCATCGTCGAGGCCGCTCGCAACGAGCTGCTCAGGCTCTCCTGGGAGGGGCTGCAGATCGAGGCGCGCACGTCGGTCACGATGCTCGCGACCGGCGTGGACCTCCACGACATCGCCCGCGACCACGCCGAGCTGCTGGCGGTGATCGAGCGCGGCGACCTGGAGACGGCCTGCAAGCACGCCCGCGACCACCAGTGGCACTACGCCGACCTCCCGCACGACGCCCACGGCCGGGTCCGCGACACCGCCGCCGGCTGAATCACCGCCCATCCGAGGGGTTCGCGGTTGGAACCCCGCGACCGGGGTAGCCGGGCTGGGCTGTCGTCATCACCGGCCGGAACGGCGGGCACCCGATCCTTGTGAAGGGCCGGCGCCCGCCGCGGCACGGACGGCGAGGTCGTGCGCGGCGCGGGAGCCCGCACGACGTCACCTACCGGATCGGGATGCGAATACGGTTCTAGGAAAGGTGAGATCGTGACGAGTAACTCTGGACAGACCGGTTCCGAGGCGGCGTCGGCCGCGGCCAAGACGCTGGCCGACCCCAATGCGACCGCGGAGGAGAAGTCCGCCGCCGCCAGCGCGCTGTCGCAGGCCCCGGAGAGCCAGGGAGAGACCGGAGCCGAGGCGGCCTCGGCCTCGTCCAAAACGCTGTCGGACCCGGAGCAGGGCGGCACGGAGAAGTCCGCCGCTGCCAGCGCGCTGTCCCAGACGCCGGAGAACACCGACGGGAAGTGACGAGCGCGGCCGCCCGGAGACCCTCCGGGCGGCCCGCCGTTCGAGGCGTCACCGCGACGTGCCCCGCCGGTGACCCCGGCCGTGGCCGGCGTTCGTCCCGACGGTCACGGCCCGATTCCGCCGAAGGGGCGGCGCGCGGCCGACCGCCGCGAGCGCGCCGAAAGACGTCCGGGTCGCGGCCGTGGCGTACCGGTCGGATACGCCACGGCCTCCGGGAGAGAGCTAGGACAGGCGCGCGATGAGCGCGTCGGTGTCGCGGGCCAGGACCTGCCTGACCTCCTCCACCGTCACGACCGACGCGTCGACGGCCACGGCGCGGAACTGCTGCAGCGCCTTGACGGTCTTGGCGTCGTTGCCGTTCGCCTCGGCCTTGCGGACCTTGGTGAGCTGGTTGTGCAGCTTGTTCGCGCCCTTCTGGCTGAGCCTGCCCGTCGCGGCGAACCGGTCGATCAGGTTGCCCAGGTCACGCGTGGAGGTGGTGACCCCGAAGATGACCGTCTGGTTCGTCTTGTTGCCCGCGTTGTCGGTCGCGGTGACCTTCAGCGAGTGGGTCGTGAGACTCAGCTCGTACAGCGGGCGCAGCAGGCCGGACTGGTAGGGGTTGTCGTCGAGCGTGCCCTTGAGGGTCTTGACCCCCGAGGTGCTGTCCACCGCCTGCCAGCTGATCCGCAGATCCTGGCTGTCGCCGTAGATCTGGCCGCCGGAGATGCCGGAGATCAGGACCGTCGGGCGGGTGCCGTCGATCTTCAGCGTGGCGGCCTTCTCGGTCTCCACGTTCCCGGCCTTGTCCTTGGCCCGGTAGGCGAGGGTGTGGGTGCCGTCGCCGGAGATGTTCACCGGCTCGGTGTACGGCCTCCAGCCGCCGTCGTCGAGGGAGTACTCGATCCCGGCCACCCCGACGGGCGCAGGACGTTCGCGGAGTTCGTGTCGGCGGCCTCGGACCGGGCACGGGGGCGATGACCGGGAGGGTCCGGAGGGTCAGGTGGCCCGCGTGCCCGTACGGGCGGCGATGTGATCCGGAGGGTCGATCCCGGCCGGAAGCAGGGGGTCGGGGACCGGGGCCAGCCAGGTGGTGGCCAGGGGCAGCCGGCCCGCCCAGATCCCCAACGCGGCATCGGGCCCGTCGCCGTCGTCGGGCGGTCCCGCGCTCACCTTGACCGACGCCTCGGCCAGGGAGATCGCGAGGATCGTCGTCGCGGCGAGCTCCTTGCGGCTGGGTCGCCTGGCGTAGTCCCACTGGCCGGGGGCGGCCCGCTCGGTCAGGATTCGCAGCGCGGCCAGTTTCTCCTCGCCCTCCAGGGACCTGGGCACGCCGTAGACCATGGCGGAGCGGTAGTTGACGCCGTGCTCGAACACCGACCTGGCCAGGATGAGGCCGTCCACGTGGGTGACCGTCACGCAGACCGTTCCCAGGCCCGCGCCCGCCGCCCCTTCCGCGTCCGTGTCGGCGTCCGTGTCGGCGCCCGCGTCTTCGGACCCGGGCCCGGCGGGGCGCCGCGCGGGCTCCCGGGCGGTCAGGCTCCTGCTGGCCACCGAGCCGTGCACGTAGAGGTTGTCGGTGTCGAAGCCGTAGACCGTGGGGACCACCATGGGCACACCGCCGGAGATCACTCCCAGGTGGCAGACGAATCCGGCGCCCAGTACCTCGTACAGGGCGGCGCGATCGGTGCGGCCCTTCTCCCGCAGGCGGCGGTGCCGGGTGCGCTCGGTTGTCGACAATTCGTTCATGGGGCGACATTCAATCAGGTGACCTCGGAGTTCGAAGATCTCGCGGTTCGGTGTCTCACGGTTCGGATCGGCCCGGAGGGATCCGGGCCGCCTCGGGAGGATCCGGGGCGCCTCGCCGGGGTTCGGGGCGCCTTGGGAAGGACCCGTAGGGGGCCCGCGCCGGGAACCCGTGGGAGGAACGGCGGCGGAACGGAGAAAGACCCGCCGGGGCGGGTCTTTCGCGAGGAGGGGCGGAGAGTCAGGCGGCGGATGTGGGGCCGCTCGTCCGTGGAAAGCGGAGGACGTTGCGACCGGTGTAGGCGCTGAGGTCGACGACCTTGGCGTCACCGGTCACTCCCCGGCGTGTCGCGGAACGAATATCCCTGATCTTGAGCCGTGCGACATATGGTGGCACGACCACAAGTCTCTTCATTGAGCCCCCCGGCGTGATGGTTCCGTTATAAGAAGTATCTACAGATCGCCGCATAAGACTGTCGTAAAGACCAGGTCAATAGGGGAGTGGGCGCCCCGAGGGGGACCGAAGGTCCAGGCCCGGGGTGCGGCCGGGACGGCGCGGGCTCCGCCGCCGGACGGTCTGGGTGCGTCGCCGCATGATCTGCCCCCTTCCCGGGCTCGCCGTGCTCGGAGTCCTATGACACCGGGTCCTGTGACACCGGTTCGCCGGACGCTCGCGCGCCCGGCTCGCACGGTTGCCCGTGCGAGCCAAACCTAGTCCGCCCCGCCCCTCTCGATCAACCGCTTTGGCTACGCAGGGCTCCCGGAACCATACGTGTGGTGACGGCGATCCGGTTCCACGCGTTGATCGTCGAGATGGCCACGACCAGCGCGGCCAGCACCTCCGGCTCGTAGTGCCTGGCGGCCTCCTCCCACACGTCGTCCGGCACCGTCTCGCCGCGGTCGCTGAGCCGGGTGGCCTCCTCGGCCAGGGCGAGGGCCGCCCGCTCGGCGTCGCTGAAGAAGGGCGTCTCCCGCCAGGCCACCACCGAGAACAGCCGCTCGTCGCTCTCCCCGGCCGCCTTGGCGTCGTGGGAGTGCATGTCGACGCAGAAGGCGCAGCCGTTGATCTGGCTGACCCGCAGCTTGACCAGTTCCTTCGTGGTGTGCGGCAGCCCGCTGTCGGTCAGGTATTTCTCCAGCCTCAGCATGGCCCGGTAGGCCTCGGGGGCGAGCTCCCCGATGTTCATCCGCTGCTTCATCGAACACTCCTTGGTTTCTCCGGGTTCCTCACGACGCCGATCACGGTGATCCGGCCGCCGTAGACGGTCAGCCCCTGGACGGCGAGTCCGCCACCGGCTCCGGCGGCCACGGCCCGACGTACTTCCTCGCGCCGTACGCGCGCCGAACGCAGTACGTCCGGCGCGAGTCTCGATACTGTGACCACCAGCCGCCCCATGATGTCCCCGATCTCCGAACGCTCCGCCCGCCCAGCCGAGACCAGGCATCCTGGACCACGCCCTCGGCCTCGTCGACGCTGCCGAGCAGGCCGTACGCCACGCCGGCCAGCCGTGGCCGGACGGCCGCCGACTCCGCCGCGAGAGCTTCGTCGCCGTTCACGTAAGGAGGACGAGACATGTCCCAAGTTTGTGACATCGCCCGAACCTCGCCGTCCTCCGGGGCGTCCAATCCACCGGCGAACGGAGTGTGAGTTGAGTACGGCACTTATCGACGGTGATCCGCAGAGGCTGGGCGGCTACTGGCTGGCCGGGCGGCTGGGCGCGGGCGGCCAGGGCGTGGTCTACGAGGCGTACGACGCCGAGGGCGCGCGCGTCGCGGTGAAGGTCCTGCACGGTGACGCCGGGACCGATCCCGAGCTGCGCGACCGGTTCGGCCGCGAGGCCGCCGCGGCCCGCCGCGTGGCCTCCTTCTGCACGGCGAGCGTGCTGGACGCCGACCTCGACGGGCCCAGGCCCTACATCGTCAGCGAGTACGTGGAGGGACCCAGCCTGCGCAGGGCCGTCGCGGAGGGGCGCCGCTTCACCGGGGGTGACCTGCACCGCCTCGCGACCGCGATCGCCACCGCGCTGACCGCCGTCCACGAGGCCGGGGTCATCCACCGCGACCTCAAACCCGACAACGTGCTGCTGGGCCCGGACGGCCCGCGGGTGATCGACTTCGGTGTCGCCCGCACGGAGGACATGTCGCTGACCGCGACCGGCATGGTGGCGGGCACCCCGACGTACATGGCCCCCGAGATCTTCATGGGCCAGCGCGCGACCGCGGCCGTCGACGTCTTCGCCTGGGGCGGGATCATGGTCTTCGCCGCGACGGGCGCCGACCCGTTCCGGGCGGAGAGCCTGGGCGGGATCATGCACCGCGTGCTGTCGGTACAACCCCAGCTGGACATGCTCCCCGAGCACCTGCGGCCGTTCGTCGCCGCCTCGCTCGCCAAGGACCCCGGGGCCAGGCCCACCGCCAGGGATCTGCTGCTCGCCCTGGTCAGCGGTGACGGGGCCCTCGACACCCCGAGGCTGCTCGCGGCGGGCAGCGACGCCGGGGCCCAGGTCCGCGCGATCTCGGCCGACCCCGCGCTCGGCACCCTCGCCGAGGACGCCTACGTCGCGCTCGGCCCCGCCGAGCGGGAGCTGGCCCCCGAGGTCTTCCTGCGGCTGGTCACCGTGACCGACGACGACCAGCTGGTCGTACGCCAGGCACAGTGGGCCGAGCTCCTCGACGGGCGCCGGGAGGACGAGGCCGCCGCGGTGCGGCGGCTCGTGCAGGTCTTCGCGTACCTGCTCACCCACGACGACCGGGAGGTCTGGCTGGCGCGGCCCGCGCTGCCGCAGGCCTGGCCCAGGCTGCGCGGGTGGGTCCAGGCCAACCGGGACGGCCTGGCCGTGCACCGGGGCATCCTCACCGCCGCGCGGCGCTGGCAGGTCCAGGGACGCAGGGACGGGGACCTGTTCCAGGGCAGCAGCCTGGAGAACGCCATGAGCTGGGCGGCCACCGGGCGCCGCAACATCACGCTCAGCCCGGTCGAACGCGACTTCCTGGAGGCGGGCGCCGCCCTCACCCGGCGCCGCGCCCGCAGGGGCAGGGTGCTCTCCGGCACGCTGGCCGTGCTGCTGGTCGTCGCGCTGGCCGCCGGGGCGTTCGCCGTGCAGCAGAGCAGGGTGGCCGACGCGCGCAGCGCCGTCATCGCCTCCCAGCGCGACCAGGCGACGGCCGCCAGGCTCGCCGCGACGGCCGACACGTTGCGGACCGCCGAGCCGGTCAGGGCCATGCTGCTCAGCGTGGCCGCCTGGCGGCTGGCGCCGGTGGTCGAGGCGAGGGCGAGCCTGACCGGTTCGCTGACCCAGCGGGAGACGGCGACCTTCCACGACCCGGCCACGGGGATACAGACCCTCAGGGCGCTGAGCGCCGACGGGCGCACGCTCGTCAGCGCGAGTGACGGCGAGGCGCGCGTCTGGGACGTGCGGACCGGCAGGCGCGCCGGCGGCTTCACCGGGATCGGCGGCGAGCTGCGCGGGATCGCGCTGAGCCCGAAAGGCGGCCGGCTCGCCGTGATCAGCGGCCAGAGGCTGAGGATCTGGGACGTGCGGACCGGCAGGCCGACCGGCGCCGTCATGGAGGTCCAGGGCCTGACCGCGGGCGGCGACACCACCGCGTCCTTCGGGCAGTCGGAGGACTGGCTCCTGGTCGGGCAGGGAGAGGGGTTCATCGCCTGGAACGTCGTGACCGGCCGGCGGCACTCCCCGGTCGTGGGAGCCATCGGCACCGACGTCTCGGCGGACGGGCGCGGGATCGCGACGGGGACCATCAACGGTGAGGTGGTGGCCTTCACCCTGGAGGACCTGCGCAGGATCCCGCTGGGGGACCGCTGCGGCACCTGCGCGCCGAGGGCGGCCTACAGTCCCGACGGCGCGACCATCGCCGTCGGCAGGGGCAGGAACGTCGAGCTGCGCGAGGCGTCCACCGGGGCGAAGCTGGACACCTTCTTCGAGGAGGGCGCGACCGAGGAACTCGTCTTCAGCTCCGACGGGCGTTTCCTGGCCACGGCGACGAATACGGCCCTGCGGCTCTGGCGGGTCCAGGACGGCAGGCTGCTGCTCACCCAGAGGATCGACGCGTACGAACCCGTCGTGGCCTTCGACCCGGACGGGCGCACCCTGCGCTACCTCACGGAGGACGCGGTGACGAGTCTCGACGTCTCCGCGCTGACCAGGCCCGTCACGCTGAAGGGCCCGGGAACCGGCTGGGCGGCCCTCAGTCCCGGCGGGCGGTTCCTCGCCTCCAGGGGCGCCGAGGCGAGCGAGGTCGTGATCCGCGACGTGCGGCGGCGCACCCGGGTGGGCTCGCTGGACATCGGGCCCGGGGGCTCCGACGGCAACTTCTCGATGGCCTTCAGCGCCGACGGCGGGCGGCTGGTGGTCAACAACGGCTCCCACAGCCCCCGGCTGACCGTCTGGGACACCTCCACCTTCAAGCGGATCGCCACCGTCTCCCTCACCCGCGGCGGCCAGGTGCCCGCCGTGGCGATCAGCGCCGACGGCACCGCCGTGGCCTCGTACACCCTTTACTACGACGCGGCGGTGGCACCCGAGGGGGAGATCCACGTCTGGGACGTGCCCAGTGGCCGGCTCCGCTGGTCGCGGCCCCAGGACCCGGCCGAGGGGCTGGCGTTCACCCCGGACGGCGGGGCGCTCGCGGTCGCGGGGGGTGAGCACCGGCTGCTGGACGCGGGCACCGGCGAGCCGTTCGGCGACACCTACGGCTCGTCCAGCGTCCGCATCCCGGCGATCGCGCTTGCCTTCGGCGCGGACGGTGCCCGCTTCGCCGTCGCCGATCGGGAAGGGCGGATCTCGGTGTTCGAGACCCGGGGCAGGAAGCGGGTGGGCGACATGATCCGGGGCGAGGAGGGGACCGGGGCCGACCTGACGTACTCGCCCCGCGGCGACGTCATCGCCGCGGCGATGACCGAGCGGTCGGTGGGTATCTGGGACGTCGCGACCGGCCGCCGCCTCGGCCAGCCGATCGCCGCCCAGACCGGCGATCTCAGGGCACTGGCGTTCAGCCCCGACGGTGCCCGGCTGATCGCCGTCGACACGGCGGGCACCCTGAGCGAGTACCCGGTCGAGCCGGAGGCGGTGGCGCGGGCGGTCTGCGAGCGCGCGGGCCGCACCCTGTCGCACGAGGAGTGGCGCACCTACCTGGGGGATCTGCCCTATCGCAACGTTTGCCCTGCTTAGGAGCAACTTTTTCGCCACGGGCCGCATCAAACACCCCATGAGAGTGGCGCAGGGGTTGATCGTGGGTGACCCGTGGCGGCTGGGCGGCTACCGCCTCGCCGGGCGGCTGGGGGCGGGCGTCCGGGGTGTGGTCTACGAGGGGTACGACCCGGCGGGGAGGCGGGTCGCGGTGACGGTCCTGCACGGCCGCCCGGGACCCGACGCGTCCGCCGAGGCCGCCGCCGCCCGTCGCGTCGTCTCGCCCTGCACGGCGAACGTGCTGGACGCCGACCTCGACGGGCCCAGGCCGTACATCGTCAGCGAGTACGTGGAGGGGCCCAGCCTGCGCCGGGCCGGGCGGATCTTCGGCGGCGACGACCTGTACGGCCTCGCGACCGCGGTCGCCACGGCGCTGACGGCCCTGCACGACGCCGGGGTGGTGCACCGCGATCTCGCGCCCGGCAACGTGATCCTCGGCGGGGAGGGGCCCAGGGTCACCGGATTCGGGATGGCCCCCGGGCGGGGCATGTCGCTGACCGCCACCGGGCTCAGGACGCGCGTGCCGTCGTACACGGCGCCTGAGGTGTTCACCGGCGGTGCGGCGGGCCCGGCCGCCGACGTGTTCGCCTGGGGCGGGATCGTGCTGTACGCCGCGACCGGCGAGGACCCGTTCGCGGCGGGCAGCCTGGGCGCGGTGATGCACCGGATCCTCTCGCTCGACCCCGACCTGGGCCCGCTGCCCGGCGCCTTGCGGCCCCTGGCCTTCGCCGCGCTCGCCAAGGACGCCGGCGCCAGGCCCGCCGCCCGCGATCTGCTGATCGCCCTGCTCTCCGGCGACCTGGCCGCTCCCCCGAGGGGCGCCCCGGCTCCCGAGGAGGTCTCGCTGCTGCGCTCGGGAGCCGAGGTGGCGGCCAGGGTCCGTACGGCCTGCGACGATCCCGGGCTGGGAGCGCTGGCCGAGGCCGCGTACGCCGCGCTCGACCCGGCGGACAGGGAGCGCGCGCCCGCGGTGTTCCTGAGGCTCGTCGCCATCGCCCCCGACGGGCAGCCGGTCGCCCGCGAGGCCAGGGTGCCCGCCGGGTCCGAGCGCGTCCTGCGCGGTTTCGCGGGGCTGGTCGCGCACCGGGAGGACACGGCGACCCTGGTCCACCAGGCGCTTCCGTACGCCTGGCCCCGCCTGGGGGCGTGGGTCGAGGCCGGCCGCGCCCGCCTCGTGGCGCGCGAGAGGTTCGCCCGGCTGCTTCCCCTGCTGCTGGCCGTCTCGGTGGTGCTGGCGCTGGCCGCGGGGGTGATCGCGATGGGATGGATTGTCTGACCTGCGGATACGTGGGTAAGACCTTCACCGGAAAAGCCACGAGTTTTCGGGGGGAAACATGGCTAGCTGTGAGATCTGCGGTAACGACTACGACCTGAGCTTCGAGGTGCACGCCCAGGGCAAGGTGCACGTCTTCGACAGCTTCGAGTGCGCGATCCAGCGGATGGCGCCGATCTGCGAGCACTGCGGGGTCCGGATCGTCGGGCACGGGGTCGAGGCCGACCGGCACTGGTTCTGCTGCGCCCACTGCGCGCGGAAGGAGGGCGCGGACGCGATCGTGGACAGGGTCGGCGCCAAGGTATGAGACGCCGGTGGCGCGTCGCGGCCCGGGGTTGACGCGAGGTGACGGCGCGCACCGCCGCCCGGCCGCCGGGGGCATCGCACTCGCGTGATGGTGTGAGGCGGTATTAACGAGACTGCCACGATCTGGTATTCCATGAGTCTGGCTGAGATCGCCTCCTGCCCTCACACTGGGGCCTATGTGGGATTTCGATGTCCTCGTCCTTGGTTCGGGGCCGGGTGGGCAGAAGGCCGCGATCGCCGCGGCGAAACTTGAACGGCGTGTCGCGCTCGTCGAGCGACGCAACATGCTCGGCGGGGTGTGCATCAACACCGGCACCATCCCCTCCAAGACGCTGCGCGAGGCCGTCCTGCACCTGACCGGCCTCAACCAGCGCGGCATGTACGGCCAGAGCTACCGGGTGAAGGACGAGATCACCGCGGCCGACCTGGGGATCCGCACCCAGCACGTGATCGGCCGGGAGATCGACGTGATCCGCAGCCAGCTGTCGCGCAACCACGTGGCGACGCTCAACGGGTTCGGCCACTTCGTGGACCCGCACACGATCGGCGTCGTCGACGAGCACGGCCACGAGACCAAGGTCACCGCCGACAAGATCGTCATCGCCACGGGCACCCGGCCCGCCCGCCCCGACACGGTGGAGTTCGACGACCACACCATCATCGACTCGGACGGCATCCTGCAGCTGCAGGACATTCCCGACTCGATGGTGGTCGTGGGGGCCGGGGTCATCGGCATCGAGTACGCCTCCATGTTCGCCGCCCTGGGCACCAAGGTGACCGTGGTCGAGCGCCGCGACCGGATGCTCGACTTCTGCGACCTGGAGATCGTCGAGGCGCTCAAGTACCACCTGCGCGACCTGGCGGTGACCTTCCGCTTCGGCGAGACCGTCGCCGCCGTGGAGCGCCGCTCCAGGGGCGCGCTGACCGTGCTGGAGAGCGGCAAGCGGATCCCCGCCGAGACGGTGATGTACTCGGCCGGGCGCCACGGCATGACCGACGAGCTCGTGCTGGAGGCCGCGGAGCTGGCCGCCGACGCCCGGGGCCGCATCCAGGTCGACGAGCACTACCGCACCACCGTGCCCCACATCTACGCCGTCGGCGACGTCATCGGTTTCCCCTCCCTGGCCGCCACCTCCATGGAGCAGGGCCGCATCGCCGCCCACCACGCCTGCGGCGAACCGCTGCGCGGCATCCACCACCTGCAGCCGATCGGCATCTACACCATCCCCGAGATCAGCTTCATCGGTCCCACCGAGGACGAGCTGACCTCCTCCCACGTCCCCTTCGAGGTCGGCATCTCCCGCTACCGTGAGCTGGCCCGGGGCCAGATCATCGGCGACACCTACGGCATGCTGAAACTCCTGGTCTCCCCGGAGACCCGCGCCCTGCTCGGCGTGCACGTCTTCGGTACCGGCGCCACCGAACTCCTGCACATCGGCCAGGCCGTCATGGGCTGCGGCGGCACCATCGACTATCTGGTCGACGCCGTCTTCAACTACCCCACCCTGGCCGAGTCCTACAAGGTCGCCGCCCTGGACGCCATGAACAAACTCCGCCGCGTGGCCCGCTTCGAACTCTGATTCCCGCCTCTCGGAGGTCGGCCCACCACGCCGACCTCGGCAAAGGCCCTGTCCGAACCGGGGGCGTTCACGGTCACGGGCGCAGGAGGTGGTTTCCGGCGAGCTGGACGGCCTCGCGTCTGGTGTGCCCGGGGTGGTCCACGACGATGAAGTGGCGGCCGATCGCGAGCGCGAACGCCAGGGTGCTGCGTGCCTCGATCTCGTCGGGGTCGGTGACGAACGTGCCGAACATCTTCCGCAGGAACTCCATGCGCTCGTTGTCGACACGCCACAGGCGCGTCGCGACGGACGGGCCTGGTGGCCTCGACCCGCGAGGACGGCGATCTCGTCGCGGTCACCCGGACGTACGACCCGCGAGGGCCCTCCACCCTGGTCCGCGCGACGAGCCCCGAAGCCGCGGTGAGGTAGGTCGCGTAGCCGCGAAAACCGTTCGGCCGGTGAGATGGTCACGGCCTACCATGCGGACACGTGAGCAGAAGATTGCGTGGGATCGCGGCCGTCAACGCGCGGATCGCCGCCGAGGGCGAGTACTCGACCGACGACGGCACCGTCGTCGTCGTGGGCCCGGCACTGAAGGCGGCGCTCTCCGGCACGGTGAGCCACCCGGCGGACGGGCACATCGACGTGCCCCACCCGGTGACCGATCACCGCCGGACGTCTTTCCAGGTGACCGCCGAGGGCAGCCTCCAGGCCGCGCGACGGCTGCACCTCGCCGGGGCCGGGCGGATCGCCGTTCTGAACTTCGCCTCGGCCCGTAACCCCGGAGGCGGCTACCTCGGCGGCGCCAAGGCCCAGGAGGAGGATCTCTGCCGCAACGCCCTGCTGTATCCCTGTCTCCTGCGGGCTCCCGACCACTACGCCGCCCACCGCGCCTCCTCCGACCTGCTCTACAGCCATCGCGTCATCTGGTCTCCCGACGTTCCCGTGCACCGCGGCGACGACGGTCGGCTGCTGAGCGAGCCGTACCTCGTCTCCTTCCTGACCTCTCCCGCTCCCAACGCCGGAGAGGCGCTGCGCCGTGACCCGGGCGTGCGGAACCGAATCCGGCGCGTGCTCCACGAGCGCGCGGAGAGAGTGCTGGCCGTGGCCGCCCATCACGGCGCGCGCGGGCTGGTCCTCGGCGCCTGGGGATGCGGGGTGTTCCGCAACGACCCCCGTGAGGTCGCCGAGGCGTTCCACACCCACCTCGCCGCGGGCGGTGCGTTCTCGACGGTGTTCGAACGGGTGGTGTTCGCGGTCTGGGATCGTTCACCCGACTCCGCCAACCGGGCCGCGTTCGCCGAACGTTTCACCTCCGTGGAGGAGCCGGCCTCCGGACGACCGTGAGCGTCACACCCGCGGAAGGGTTCGCCAAGGGCCGAGAATCCGCCAGGTCACGTGTGATCCGGCGATCGGATCTCGCCTCGCGTGACGATCGCGAACCGCGACCAGGATCTGCCACGTGGCCGGCGGTACCGGCCGGAAATCCCACGAAACCGCCTCTGAGTGGGCGTTTGACATCGATTTACGATGGGTATTTTGATGTGCTTTGTCGTATTCATCACCAACCTGCACGGCCTGA
>NZ_JBPJUQ010000073.1:0-39132 GCF_051192615.1 Streptosporangium sp. G11 | reverse complement strand
AGTAGGTCACCGCCGGACAATCTTTTCGAAGGGCCCCCACCAGTGGTGGGGGCCCTTCGTATTTTCACAGGTCTTTCTCGGGTCTTTCCTGAGTCTTTTCTGGGTCTTCATGGCCTCCCTGTTCCGGGCCTTCATGTTTTCCGGGTCTTTCCCGCTTCGCGGCCCTCTCACGGGTCTGTCACTCGCAGCCCGCTCGCGGCTTCTCACGGGTTTTATCCCTGTGGCCCGCTCGCAGCAGGAAAATTTCCTTTCCCTCGTGCCATGTGTGGCCCTGCCCGGCGGAGCGAAGGGGGTCTCGATGACGGCGTCCCCGGCCGGCTCGCCGCCGACACCGCCGCGGTTCTCAAACGACACGGATGCATGCGCTCGAAGATCTCACGAGGGTCAGGGGACGGTGGTTTCGGTCATGGCGGATCTCCTTCGTGACGAGTATTAAGATGAGTAGAAACTCACTTTGTCGATGCCGTGCCTTGAGCGCGGAAATGCCACACTTCGCGGGCCAGGGCAGGGCGACGGAGGCGGCGGGGACAGGGGCAGGGAAGGTTGGCAGGATGACTCCCACGAATCCTTCGCGGAGCGGCGCGGGCGCTCCCGGTGGAGTCAGGCCGTTGCGCGCGGACGCCCAGCGCAACCGGGAGCGCATCCTCGCCGCGGCGGAGGCCGTCTTCGCCGAGAAGGGCCCCTCGGCGTCGACCGAGGAGGTCGCCGCCCGCGCGGGGGTGGCCATCGGCACGGTCTTCAAGCACTTCCCGACCAAGCAGGCCCTGCTGCAGGCCATCATGAAGGGCCTTCTGGGCAGGCTGGACGGGGAGATGGCCGAGCTCGCCGCCGATGACGCTCCCGGAGAGGCGTTGTTCACCTTCGTCACCCGCATGGTCGAACAGGCGGCGCGGAAAAGGACGGTCGTCGGCCTCCTGGCCGAGACGGGTGTCGACCTCCAGGTCGCGAGTTCGGTGCAGATGTTGCGCGATGGGATCGAGACACTCCTCGTTCGCTCCCAGGAGGCCGGTACTGTCCGCGAGGACGTCCGCCTTGACGAGGTGATCGCCCTGCTCACCGGCATCTGCCAGGGAGCCCTCCACGCGGGCTGGGACGGTGACCTGCAGCGTCGCACGCTGGCCATCGTCTTCGCCGGCCTCAGGGCGTCTGAGGCCCGTCGATGACCCATGTCGTGGCTCGGCACCGGAAAGACCGGTACCGGGGAGATCGGCTGTGGGGACGGCCCGCTCTGGGGACGGCCCGCTGTGAGAGCGAGCCGCTGTGAGGGAACGACAAGCCGCGGAGGACGGGCGGTCGTGCTCCGAGGTCAGGCGCCGGAGGCGGCGCGGAGCAGGGGCTCGATCCGGTAGGGCACTTGGATGGAGAGGGCGATGGTGGTGTCCGTCCGCTGGACCGCGGGGGAGGCCAGGATGCGGGCGATGATCTCCTGAAGGTCGGGGGTGCTGCGGGCGACCACGCGGCAGAGCAGGTCGGCCTGGCCGCTGGTGCCGTACACCTCAAGGATCTCGGGAAGGGATTCCAGGGCCTGTACGGCCTCGTCCAGGCGGCCCTGGGCGATCTGCAGCGAGACGAACGCCAGGATCGGGTATCCGGCGCCCTCGGGGGTGACGGTGGGACCGAAGTCGGCGATGACGCCTCGGGCGATCAGCTTCTCGACGCGGGCCTGCACGGTGCCCCGGGCCACGCCGAGCAGGCGGGCCAGCTCGGTCAGGCCGATGCGCGGGTTGGCGCGCATGGTGACCAGGAGGCGGCCGTCCAGCTCGTCGATCGACATCTCCTCAGGATCCTGTCAGATTGGGCGATTCGACCAGCATAGACGAGGTATGACCATACGTTTCTGTGCGGATCGCCCAGTAGAACTGGCTGCTCTTGCCAACGTTTCCGGATATTGCTGTCATTTCATTTATGTTCGAGGAAGCACAGTATTTTGCGCCGGTGGCGACCCGTGACGACGGCTCGATCGAGGTCGAGCTCGGCGCCGGTCACCCCGGTTTCGCCGACCCGGTCTACCGTGCACGCCGCAACGCGATCGCCGCGCTCGCCGTGGGGTACGTGCCCGGTACGCCGATTCCGACGGCCGAGTACACCGACCAGGAGCACGAGGTGTGGGCCCTGGTCAGCCGGGAGCTGGGCCTGAAACACCGCAGGTATGCGACCGCCGAGTATCTGCGCTCGACCGAGCGGCTGGGGTTGCCCGCCGAGCGCATCCCGCAGCTCCAGGAGGTCAGCGAGCTGCTGGAGCCGCTGACGGGGTTCCGTTACGTGCCGGCCGCCGGGCTGGTGCCGCTCAGGGAGTTCTACGGTGTCCTGGCGGACGGCCTCTTCCACTCCACGCAGTACATCCGGCACCACTCCACGCCGCTGTACACCCCGGAGCCCGACGTGATCCACGAGGTGATCGGGCACGCCAACGCGCTGGCCTCCGACCGTTACTCGCGGCTCTACCGCCTGGCGGGGTCGGCGGCCCGGCGGGTCGAGGGCAAGGAGGCGCTGGAGTTCATCTCGAAGATCTTCTGGTTCACCATGGAGTTCGGCGTGATGACGGACCAGGACGAGCTGCGGGCGTACGGCGCCGGCATCCTGTCCTCGTACGGGGAGATCGAGGAGTTCCGGGGGATGGACATCCGTCCGCTGGACATCGCCGCCATGGGCACCACGCACTACGACATCACGAAATATCAGGACGTACTCTTCCGGGCGGAGTCGCTGGAGCACCTCGAGGACACCGTCGGGGACTTCTGGGCGACTTGCGATGACGAGGTCATCGCCCGGCTAATCGCGGACGTTCGCTAAGAGCGGGCATCGGTTCGGCGGGATGCTCTATAGCGCACGCCCTGTTTCAGGCTAGGTTTCGCTTCATCGTCTTATTGTTACGTGTTGTGGGATATATCCCTGATCGTCACGTAATGGGGGAGACGGTTGGGGTGGATGATGGGAGCAAGGAATCGGGTGGCCACGGCCGCCGTCCTGCTGGTCACCGCGCAGGCCACCGCCTGCAGCACGTGTCAAAGCCTGACACCCGTGAGCATGCCGACACCGTCGCCCGTGCAGGGGGTGGCACCGGTCGTTCCGACGTCCGGTCACCCTCCCCCCGCGCCGTTCCTGGCCGTGGTCCCGGCGCCTGTCTTCCCCGGCGCCGGGGCACCTCGCGCCTCCGGACGGGTGCGGGCCGCACGCTCACCGAAGATCCTCCCCAGGGAGCTCGGCCGCGCCCTCGACGTCTTTCTCGCCGGGTACGGGGGCAGGACCGCGGCCTCGGTGCGCGAGCTGGGCACCGGCCGGCACTACCACTACCACCACACCCTGCAGTTGCCGTCGGCCAACACCTCCAAGGTGAGCATCCTGACGGCGCTGTTGCTCGGGACGCGCTGGCGCGAGCTCGGTGAGCGGGCCAGGTCCGACGCGAGCAACATGATCCGCTTCAGCGACAACGAGGCGGCCGACCGGCTGTACGAGCGGATCGGGCTGGAGTCCGGCCTGGCCAGTGCGAACCGCAGGTTCGGTCTCAAGCGCACCTACACTCCCGGCGGGGGATGCGAGGACCGGTACTGCTGGGGCGTCGCGCAGACCACCGCGGAGGACCAGATCCGGCTGGTCAAGGCGCTGGCCACCGCTAAGAGCCCGCTGGCGTCCCCGGAACGCCGCAAGGTGCTCGGGCTGATGGAGAAGGTGACCCCCGAGCAGAAGTGGGGGATCAGCGCGGGGGCGTGCGAGACCGACCAGGTGGCGTTGAAGAACGGCTGGCTGCGGCATGTGGCCAACGGGCGCTGGGCGGTCGCCAGCGCCGGGCTGATCCGCGCGGACGGGCACGACTACGCGGTGGCCGTCCTCACCGAGGACAGCCCGACCATGGAGACGGGCATCGCCAGGATCGAGGGCGTGACCGAGCGCCTCATGAACGCCTTCAGGGGCGGCTGCGAGGCCACCGCGAACTGAGCGGCGGTTCGTGAGCCGTGAATCCGCGAGGTCGCGAAAGCGCGCGACCCGCGGCGAGTACGTGTTACGCCGTCCTGTCGACCAGCCGGTAGCCCACCCCTCGTACGGTCTGGATGAGCTGGTCGTCGGTGTCGCCCAGGCGGGCACGAAGGCGTTTGACGTGCACCGCGATGGTGTTGGTCGAGGTCGTGTCGGTGGAGTTCCAGACATGCCGCATGATCTGCTCCCGCGTCACCGTGCGGTGCGCGTTGCGCATCAGATAGTGCAGCAGCTCGAACTCCCGCAGCGGCAGGTGGATGACCCTGCCGTCGACCCTGACCTGATAGGCGTTGACGTCGAGCTCCACCCTGCCGACCACGAGTGCCCTGCGGGCCCCCGACTCGCCGGTGAACGCGGCGTGGATCAGGGGCAGCAGCTCGGGCACCCGGTAGGGCCGGGCCACGCACGCGGTGGCCCCGGCCGACAGTGCCTGGACGGCCTGCTGGGCATGCCCCTCGCCCACGCCCAGCAGGACGGGGATCGCCCGCGTCAGCCGTACCGCGCGGACGAACTCCACCGCCCCTATGACCGGTAGCGAGGCGCTGACGAGAACCACGTCGGGGCGGAGCGCCCCGGCCTGCAACAGGGCTTGGGCGCCATCGGTGACGCCCATGACCTGCACTCCTTCGCGTTCCAGGGCCGCGGCCAGGTCATGGACCATGGCCACTTCGGGATCGGCGACCAGCAGCATGGGCGCCGTCCGTGTGTCCCCGTCCACCTCTGGTGCCGTCTGCGGCTGGATCACCCGGATCCTCCAATATGGGTTAGCCGAAGCGGCCGGTGATGTAATCCTCGGTCCGCTTGTCGCTGGGGTTGGTGAAGATGCGGCTGGTCTCGTCGAACTCCACCAGGCGGCCGTGCCGCACGCCGGCCTCGTCCACTTCGGCGGTGAAGAAGGCGGTGCGGTCGGAGACACGGGCGGCCTGCTGCATGTTGTGGGTGACGATGACGATCGTGTAGTCGCGCGTCAGCTCCTGCATCAGGTCTTCGATCTTGGTGGTCGCGATCGGGTCCAGGGCCGAGCAGGGCTCGTCCATCAGGATGACGTCGGGCTTCACCGCGATCGCCCGCGCGATGCACAGACGCTGCTGCTGTCCGCCGGACAGGGAGAGCGCGTTCTGCTTGATCTTGTCCTTGACCTCGTCCCAGAGCGCCGCCTTGGTCAGCGCCTCCTCGACGATCTCGTCCATGTTGCCCTTGATCCCGTTGACCCGGGGACCGTAGGCGATGTTGTCGTAGATCGATTTGGGGAAGGGGTTCGGCTTCTGGAAGACCATGCCGATCCGGCGGCGGACCTCGATCGGGTCCACGTGGTCGCCGTAGAGGTTCTCGTCGTGGTACAGGATCTCGCCTGCCGCGCGGGCGCCGGGGATCAGGTCGTTCATCCGGTTGAAGCAGCGGAGCACGGTGCTCTTGCCGCAGCCGGACGGGCCGATCATGGCCGTGATCTCGCGGTTGCCGATGGTCAGGTTGACCCCGCGCACCGCCTCGTAGTCGCCGTAGAAGACGCTGAGGTTGGAAACGGTGAAGACCGGGTCGAGGGCTTCGATGGTGCGGGGGACTTCGGGGCCGCGCACATTCACGTTCGGCACGGAAATTCCAATCTCGGACATTTCTTACCTCACCAGCGCTTCTGGTAGCGGTTACGGAGCCAGATGGCGACGGAGTTCATCAGGAGCAGGATTGCCAGCAGGATCACGATCGCCGCCGCGGCGAGGATGGCGAACTCCTCCTGGGGGCGGCTGATGAAGCTGTAGATCTGCAACGGCAGGACGGTGAAGCTGCTCCAGACGCCCTCGGGGTTGAACCGGACCAGCGTCGCGGCACCGAGCATCAGGAACGGGGCGGCCTCGCCGATCGCACGGGAGAGGGCCAGGATCGAGCCCGTCGCGATGCCCGGGATGGATGCCGGAAGCACCTGGCGGTAGATGGTCTGCCACTGGGTCGCGCCCAGTGCCAGCGAGCCCTCGCGGATCGACGGCGGCACCGCGCGGATGGCCTCGCGGGCGGAGATGATCACGATGGGGAGCACGAGCAGCGAGATGGTGACCGCGCCGGTCATGACGGTGAAGCCGAACTGCATCCAGCGGGCGATGATCCCCAGGCCGAGGATGCCGTAGACGATCGAGGGAACGGCCGCCAGGTTGGAGATGTTCAGCTCGATCAGCTTGTTGTACCACTTGGTCTTGTCGGCGTATTCCTCAAGGTAGATCGCCGCGAGGATGCCGGTGGGCAGGGCCATGATCGCGGTCAGCGCGATGATCCACAGGGTGCCGAAGATGCCCGACTGGATGCCGGACGTCTCCGGTCGGCGGATCGAGGGCTGGTTCTCCCACAGCATCGAGTTGAGCCGCGGCCAGCCCTCCTCGACGACGTAGACCAGCAGCATGGCCAGGAACAGGAGGGCGATCGCGAGGCTGGCCAGCAGCGCGATGCGGAAGAGGTGTTCCTTGAGAGGACGCCCTTTACTGGCCAGCTGCACGGCCGAGCGGGGGGTGGAGAGGATGGCCATCAGTCGTAGACCTCGCGATACTTCTGGACCATGCGGGCGCTGAGGTAGTTCATCGCGAAGGTGATCACGAAGAGCAGGGAACCCACCGCGAAGATGGTCTTGTAGGCGATCGAGCCGACCGAGGCGTCGCCGGAGCCGGCCTGGGCGATGAAGGCCGCCATCGTGGCCATCTCGTTGCCCGGGTAGAGCGTGAAGACGGACTTGAAACCGCCGGCGATCGCGACGATCATCGTCTCGCCCGCGGCCCGGGAGATCGCCAGGATGATGGCGGCGACGATGCCGGAGAACGCGGCGGGGACGACGACGCGCACCGAGGTGAGCATCTTGGAGGCGCCGAGGGCGTACGAGCCCTCGCGCAGGCCGTTCGGCACCGCGGCCATCGAGTCCTCCGACAGCGACGCGACGATCGGGATGATCATCACGCCGACCAGGAGGCCGGCGGCGAGCGCGTTCTTGCCGTCCAGGTCCAGGAAGGGGAAGACGTCCCTCAGCAGCGGGGTGACGAAGGTGAGGGCGAAGAAGCCGAAGACCACCGTCGGGACGCCCGCGAGGACCTCCAGCACCGGCTTGAAGATCTTGCGGGTCCTGTGGGAGGCGTACTCCGACAGGTAGATCGCGGCGGCCAGGCCGAGCGGCACGGCGACCACGACGGCGATGAGGGTGATCTCCAGGGTCGCGACGAGAAGCGGCCACACGCCGAACGACGGCGGGTTGAACAGCGGTCCCCAGTTGGTGGAGCCGAAGAACTCCCCGAGGCTCACCGTGCCGAAGAACTCGATGGTCGGCTCCAGGAGCGCGATGACGATGCCGACCGTGGTCACCACCGACACCAGCGCCGCGGCCAGGAGAATGGCCTTGATGACGAACTCGCCGTAACGCGGGCGCGACCGCGCCAGGGACCCCGGGGCCCCTGGAACGGTCGTGCGGTGCTGAGCCGACATCAGCCGGCGCTCTTCAGCGTGGTGATGTCAGCCTTGAGCTTGGCCTCCTGCTCAGGGTTGAGCGGGATGAACTTCGCGTCCTTGGCGATCGCGTTGATGTTGGCCGCGTAGTAGTCGAGGAAGGCCGCGACCTCGGGCCGCTTCGCGGCGGTGGTGGAGGGGTAGACGAACAGCGGGCGGGCGAGCGGGGTGTACTTGCCGGCCTGGGCGGCCTCGACGCTCGGGGCCACGCAGCCGCTGCCGGAGTCGATCTCAAGGGCCTTCAGCTTGTCGGCGTTCTCCTCGAAGTAGGTGAAGCCGAAGTAGCCCAGGCCGCCCTTGGCGCCCTCGACACCGGTGACGATGTCGTTGTCGTTCTCGCTCGGGCTGTAGTCCTTGCGGCTGGCGCCCTCTTCACCGTTGATCTCGTCGGTGAAGTAGTCGAAGGTGCCGGAGTCGGTGCCGGGGCCGTAGAGCTTGAGCTCCTCGGCCGGGAACTTGGCGTCGACGTCCTTCCAGGTCTTGACCTTGCCCTCGGCCGCCGGCTCCCACATCTTCTTGAGCTGGTCGGTGGTGAGGCAGGTGGCCCAGTCGTTCGCCTTGGGAACCACGACGGTCAGCGCGTCGACGGCCACCGTGAGCTCGGTGAACTTGATGCCCTTGGCGTCACAGGCCGCCTTCTCCTCGTCCTTGATCGCACGGGAGGCGTTCGAGATGTCCGTCTCGCCGGCGCAGAACTTCTCGAAGCCGCCGCCGGTGCCCGAGGTGCCGACCGGCACCTTGACCTGCGGCTGCTCCTCGCCGAAGAGCTCGGAAGCCGCCTGGGTGAGGGGGGCCACGGTGCTGGAACCGTCGATCTTGATCTCGCCGCTCAGGGCCGCACCTGCACCCGCCTCGGCGGAGGGCGCGGTGGCGGCGGTGGTGCTGCCGTCACTGTTGGGCTTGGCGTCGCCACCACAAGCGGCCGCGAGCGATACGACGAGCGCGGCCGTCGCCACCGCGCTGAGGCGGCGCTGTCCACTGGTCACGGTATGTTCCTTCTCCGTAGTGAGATCTGTTCTCGATGTCTCCGATGAAAGTGG
Source organism: Streptosporangium sp. G11 (assembly GCF_051192615.1). Lineage (NCBI taxonomy): Bacteria > Bacillati > Actinomycetota > Actinomycetes > Streptosporangiales > Streptosporangiaceae > Streptosporangium > Streptosporangium sp. G11. The sequence continues at coordinate 30,643 of NZ_JBPJUQ010000073.1, read as the reverse complement.
GGCAAAGTGAACGGAAGTGAAACGAGCCATGACCGTGGCCGGAAGAGGTAGGCCCACGGATGTGAATACCGGGATGTCGACGGAAATTTGATCTCGGTTTCCGGTTCCGTACCCCCGATGGGCTGGGCCTCGGGGATTCCCTGGTCTGGGCATGACCCGCCTCCGAGGCCAGGTCGCCGGGGCACCCCGTTTCGGGCCGCCGTCCTCGCGGACTTGCCGATCTGTTCATCTTCCCGACATCCGGCGGAAGGTAACGCGGCCGGATCTCCGACGCGGGACGGAACCCTACGGGCTCCGTACGGGGGCGTACCAGGGTGTACGGGGACCGCGCGATGGTCGGATGGGGCGGATGGGGGATACGCGCGAGGAGTCGCCTCGGGGTGTCCGTCCCTACGCGGGGAAGGTGAGTGGTTTCGTGCGGGAGGGGTGTGGAGCCCTGCGTGGGGAGGGTGAGTGGTTTCGTGCGGGAGGAGTGCGGAGCTTTGCGCGGGGAGGGTCAGTGGTTTCGTGGGGGAGGAGTGCGGAGTCCTACGCGGGGAGGGTCAGCGGCCCGGTGCCGAGGCGCTTGAGGACCTCGCCGTGCAGGGGGCCGTTGCTGCACAGCAGGCTGCCGCCGTCGACGTCGGGGACGCCCGAAAGGTCGGTCCAGATGCCGCCCGCCTCCTCCACGATCACGGTCAGCGCCGCGATGTCCCAGGGGGAGAGCTCGGGCTCCGCCGACACGTCGACCGCGCCCTCGGCGACCAGCATGTGCGACCAGAAGTCGCCGTAGGCGCGGCTGCGCCAGACGGAGCGGTTCAGGTCGAGGAACGCGTCGAGCTTCCCGGCCTCCTCCCAGCCGCCGATGCTGGAGTAGGAGAAGGAGGCGTCCTCCAGGTGGGAGACGGAGGAGACCTGGCACCGGGTGGCCTTGGTGAGGCTCTTGCCGGTCCAGGCGCCGCTGTCGCGGGCGGCCCACCAGCGGCGGCCGAGCGCGGGGGCGGAGACCAGGCCCACGACGACGCGGCCCTGGTCCATCAGGGCGATGAGCGTGGCCCAGACGGGCACTCCGCGCACGTAGTTCTTGGTGCCGTCGATCGGGTCGATGATCCATGAGCGCTCGCCGTGGCCACTCGAGCCGAACTCCTCGCCGATGACGGCGTCGCGCGGACGAGCCCGGCCGAGGGCGGTGCGGATCGCCTTCTCCGCGGCCTGGTCGGCGTCGCTCACCGGTGTGAGGTCGGGCTTGGTCTCCACCCGCAGGTCCATGGACTTGAACCGGCGCATGGTCAGATCGTCGGCCGCGTCGGCCATGACGTGCGCGAGGCGAAGATCGTCGTTGTAACCCGTCACGGGGGCCAACGGTATCGTGCCGATGGCCGAACGGCGGAGATCGGGGAGTAAGCGGAGTAATCGTGTCGCGTCCCACCAGGCCGGGATACCGCGTGAAACATCCGTTGGCATCGGTGTTACTCGCGAGTAGCATTCCGGTATGACCTTTGACGTGGGTGATTTCATGCTGCAGAGCGTCCCGTTCGCCCGGACGCTGGGCATCTCGTTCGACAAGGTGGAACCGGGCTTCGCCGTCGCCCGCATGCCCGACCGGGCCGAGCTGCACAACCACGTGGGAGGCCCGCACGCCGGAGCCCTGTTCAGCGTCGCCGAGACGGCCTCCGGCGCCGCCATGCTCTCCACCTTCGGCGACCAGCTGTCACGGGCCACCCCGCTGGCCAAGAGCGCGGCGATCCGCTACCTCAAGCTGGCGAAGGGCGAGGTCGTCGCGGAGGCCCATCTCCGGGGGTCCCGTGAGGAGATCGTGGCCACGCTGGACGCGGGAGAGCGCCCCGAGTTCGACGTCGCCGTCGAGATCAGGACCGCCGACGGCACCCTCGTGTCCGAGATGACCATCGCCTGGGCCTTCCGGTTGAACCGCTGACGCCGTGGTGAACCGCTGACGCTCTGTTGACGGAGACGGAGACGGCGGCGCGGACGGAGGCCCCGCGGCGCGTCGCGGTGAGCGACGAGCGAAGCTCGCCGCTCACCCGTCTCTCACTCGTCGTTTACCCGTCTCGCCCGCCGCTCGTCCGCCTCGGCTCACGGCCCGGTCGGCCGGCGCGCCCTCACGACTGGTCGTCGTCGGAGGCGCCCTCGCGGCTGGCGAGCAGGCGGCGCAGAGAGGCCAGCCGGGTCGGGTCGGCGTGTCCGGCCGCCACCCAGGCGTCCAGGGCGCACTCCTCGGAGAGGTGGTTGCAGCCCTTCGGGCACTGGACGGTGCCCTCGATCAGGTCGGGGAAGCCCGCCAGGACCGTCTCCACCGAGACGTGGGCCAGCCCGAAGCTGCGAACCCCGGGGGTGTCGATGATCCAGCCGCCCTCCGGCAGCTCCAGGGCGACGGCCGAGGTGGAGGTGTGACGGCCCCGGCCGGTCACCGCGTTCACGTGGGAGACGGCCCGGTTGGCATCCGGCACCAGGGCGTTGACCAGGGTCGACTTGCCCACCCCCGAATGGCCGACGAGCACGCTGATCTGGCCCTTCAGGCGCTCCCGCACCTCCTCCAGGCCGCCCCCCTTCTGGACCACCACGTACGGCACGCCAAGGGGGTCGTACAGCGAGACCAGCTCGTCGGGCGAGGCGAGGTCGGACTTGGTGAGGCAGAGCAGCGGATCGATGTCGGCGTCGAAGGCGGCGACCAGCATCCGGTCGATCATGCGGGGCCGGGGCGGCGGATCGGCCAGGGCCGTCACGATGACGAGCTGGCCGGCGTTGGCGACCACGGGGCGCTCGATGCCGTCGGTGTTGTCGGTGTCGTCCGCGGAGCGGCGGAGCATGGAGGTGCGGGGCTCCACCCGCACGACGCGGGCCAGCGTGTCGGCCATGCCGGAGACGTCGCCGACCAGGGCCACCCGGTCGCCGACCACGATGCCCTTGCGGCCCAGCTCGCGCGCCTTCATGGCGACCACGACCCTGCCGCTCATCGCGGCGCCCTCCGCGTGGTCCTTCTTTCGACGGCGGCCCTTCTCGCCCGCCGACTCGACCAGGCAGGTGTAGCGGCCGCGGTCGACGGCGACCACGAACGCGGGGATCGCGTCCTCGTGGGCAGGGCGAATCCGGGTCCGGGGCCGAGATCCCTTCCCCGGCCTGACCCTGACGTCGTCCTCGTCGTACTCGCGCTTTCTCAGTTTCTCCGCCTTGTCCGGCCCGGTGTGCCCCCGAGGAGGGCGGTGGGGCCTGCCGGCCGATTGCCCCTCACCGCGCGCCGCGCAGCATGTCCGCCCACATGGAGGCGAACTCGGGGAGGGTCTTACCCGTGGTGGCGATGTCCTCCACCTCGACGCCGGGCACGGCCAGCCCGATCACCGCCCCGGCGGTGGCCATCCGGTGGTCGGCGTAGGAGTGGAACACCCCGCCGGTGAGCGGACGGGGCCTGATCTCCAGGCCGTCCTCGGTCTCGTTCGCGTCGCCGCCGAGACCGTTGATCTCGGCGACCAGGGCGGCCAGCCGGTCGGTCTCGTGCCCGCGGATGTGGGCGACACCGCCGATCCTGCTGGGGGAGCTCGCGAGGGCGGCCAGCGCGGCGATCGTCGGGGTCAGCTCGGCCACGTCGCGCAGGTCCGCCTCGATGCCGGTGATCCGCCCGGTGCCGGTGACCGCCAGCCCTTCGGGCGTGCGCTCCACCGAGGCGCCCATGTCGGCCAGCAGCGTACGGAGCTGGTCACCCGGCTGGGTGGTCCGCGCGGGCCAGTCGGGAATGGTGACCGTGCCGCCGGTCACCATGGCCGCGGACAGGAAGGGCGCCGCGTTGGACAGGTCGGGCTCCACGACGAAGTCCCTCGCCCCGATGGGGCCCGGCTCGACCCGCCAGACGTCGGGCTCGGAGTCGTCCACCACGACGCCGAACTCGCGGAGCATCTGGACGGTCATCTGGATGTGCGGCTGCGAGGGGATCGGCGGGCCCTCGTGACGTACCGTCACGCCCTTCTCGAAGCGCGCCCCCGCCAGCAGCAGGCCGGAGAGGAACTGCGACGAGCCGGACGCGTCGAGCCTGACCTCGCCGCCCGCCAGCGGCCCTCTCACCGTGAACGGCAGCGCGTCGCCCGTCACCTCGGCGCCGAGGGCGCGCAGCGCGCGGAGGATCGGGCCCATCGGGCGCTTGCGGGCGTGCGGGTCGCCGTCGAAGAAGACCTCGCCCCCGGCCAGCGCCGCCATCGGCGGCACGAAGCGCATGACCGTGCCCGCCAGCCCCACGTCGATGCGGGCCCCGCCGGTGACGGGGCCGGGCGTGATCGCCCAGTCGACGCTGGAGGCGCTCTCGTTGGAGGGGACCATCGTCGCGCCCAGCGCCCGCAGCGCGTCGGCCATCAGGTCGGCGTCACGGCTGCGCAGGGCCAGGCGTACCGTCCCCGGGCCGTCGGCCAGCGCGGCGAGCAGCAGCGCGCGGTTGGTCACGGACTTCGACCCGGGCAGGGGGACGGTCGCGCGGACGGGTTCGGTCGCGGTCGGCGCGGGCCACAGCGGAGCGGACATGGGCAAAAGCCTACCGGTGCCCGCCCCGCGCCGTCCGTTCGTGCCGGGCGCGGCAAGATCGGAAAAAGGAGTGGGGCGCTCCCCGGCGCGTCGTGGCGTGGCAAAGTGGAGATATGTGCGGGAGATACGCGTCTGCGCGGGGCAAGCAGGAATTGCTGGAGGAGTTCCAGGTCGAGCTCGACGGAGCGTCCGACGAGGAACTCAGGCCTGATTACAACGTCGCGCCCACGAAACCGGTGTACGCGGTGATGAGCCGGGTGCCGAAGTCCGAGCCGGACGGTCAGCCGGTTCGGCAGCTCCGCGTGGTCCGCTGGGGGCTGGTTCCCGCCTGGGCGAAGGACCCGTCCATCGGTTCGAAGATGATCAACGCGCGGGTGGAGACGGTGGCGGAGAAGCCCGCCTACCGCAAGGCGTTCGCGGAGCGCAGGTGCCTGATCCCCGCCGACGGCTACTACGAGTGGGCCGTGCTGGACGAGAAGGACGCCAAGGGGAAGCCGAAGAAGCAGCCCTACTTCGTCCGCCCCGCCGACGGCGGCGTGATGGCCATGGCGGGACTGTACGAGTTCTGGCGGGACCGGGGCCGGGCCGACGACGACCCGCTCTCGTGGCTGGTGACCTGCACGATCATCACGACCGACGCCGTGGACGAGGCGGGCAGGGTCCACGACCGGATGCCCATGCTGATCGAGCGCGACCGCTGGGGGGAGTGGCTCGACCCCGGGGTGCCCGACGCGCAGGGGTTCCTGATCCCGGCGGGCTCCACGGGGCTGGAGATCTATCCGGTCTCCACCGCCGTCAACTCGGTGCGGAACAACAGCCCGGAGCTCGTCGAGCCGATGAAGGAGGCGTAGGGCGGGGTAGCGGCCGGGCGTGACGGCCGGGCGCTCTTCTGGAAAACGCCGGGTGATCCGGTGTAAAACTTCCGCCAAATGGGCATCCGGTGTGAAAGCGGTGCCTCAGGACAAGGTGGAAAGGTCGCGAGGTCGCCGTCACAGAGCAGCCCCCTTTGCGCCTGACGGGAGAGTCGGGGATCCCCTCACAGGCCGCCCCCGCTTCCCGGAGGTGCGGATTCGTGGATGTCGCGACCGCGCGCGAGCGCCTGAAGACCATGCTCGCCGAACTCGACCGGTCCATCGGAGTGCTGCGCGGGGATTCCCCCGCCGTACGGGACCGGGATCGGTCCCCGGCCGACGCGGGCTCCGACCTGACCGACTCCGACCGCAACCAGGCCCTGCTGGACGTGGCCACCCGGCACCGCCGCTCGGTGCTGGAGGCGCTCAAGCGGATGGACGAGGGAGACTACGGTCTCTGCGCGGACTGCCGCGCGCCGGTTCCCGAGAGCAGGCTGGAGGCCCGGCCCGAGGCCGCCCGCTGCGTGCAGTGCCAGTCCAGGCGCGAGCGCAGGCGCTGACCCCGACCCCGTCCGGCCCTCGGGGCCGAACGGGAGAGGGCGGGGCTAGGGGCGCCGGGCGCTGGCCACCAGGTGGATGCCCACCGTGTCGTCGTCGTCCGGATGGGTGTCCAGCTCGGTGTTGACCAGCCAGGTGAGCGCACGGGAGTCGGAGGCGAGCACGTGGTCGACCGTCGAGGGGGACAGCACCGTGCGGGGCCGTATCCACTCGACCTCCAGCCCGGCGTCGGTGAGCAGCTCGCGGAGCTGGGCGCTGCTGAAGCACCGGGTGATGCTGCCGTCGGGCCAGGGAACGAGCATGACCTCGCCGGTCTGGCGCAGATGGGCCCAGTAGTTCTGCTCGGCGAGGATCGCCATCCCCAGCACCAGGGAGTCGACGCAGACCAGGGCCCGGCCGCCGGGACGAAGGACCCGGGCGACGTCGCCGATCGCGGATTCGGCCATGAGCTCCACCGACATCGCGCGTTCCTCGGCGAGCACGGCGTCCACGCTGCAGTCGGGCAGGAAGCGCAGGTCGTCGGCGCGTACCTGGCTGACCTTGGAGATGTCGTGCAGCGGCTGACCGTCCGCGGGCCTGCGGAAGTCGACCACCTCGATCACCCGGTGTCCGGCCTTCGCCGCCTGGACGGCCCAGCGTCCGTCGCCACAGGACATGTCGAGGACGGTGGACGGTTTTTCCGGCAGCCATCGGCTCAGTTGCTCGGCCACGACCGCGTGGTAAAAGGTCCAGTACGGCCCGAGCGCACCTGAGCCGTTCAGCTCTTCGGCCGGGATGGGCAGCACAAGCAGCTCCTGGCGTCGGGAGGATCCGGTGGTCTTTCAACTACCTACCGGTACGTATGTTCTTTTTCCCCGTACCGGGTCGTTCGTCACCTTCTATCTTGCGGGAACAGATGGCGGTGCGGGCGTGTTGCAAGCGGACAACGCACGATCCTTTCGGAGGTTGGCAAGCAAATGCTCGCCTTGATCGAACCCGTCACCCGCCCCGGTGATCGGCCTATCCCCGATGAGCGGGTATTCTCCGCTCAGTACGGTGTCCCGCGTCAGCAGGACTCCGGCGATCTTAAGGGGGTGGGTCCGGTCCCTGCGACAGACGAGGAGACTCTGGAGCAGCGGAGCACACGGTTCGAGCGGGATGTCATGCCCTATCTCGACCAGCTCTACTCCGCCGCGCTTCGGATGACCCGAAACCCCGCGGACGCCGAGGACCTTCTTCAGGAGACCTTCGCGAAGGCCTTCGCGTCCTTCCACCAGTTCCAGCAAGGCACGAACCTCAAGGCGTGGCTTTACCGGATCCTGACGAACACTTTCATCAACAGTTACCGCAAGAAGCAGCGGGAGCCCAAGCAGTCGGGCGCCGAGGAGATCGAGGACTGGCAGCTGGCCAGGGCCGAGTCCCACACCTCGGCCGGGCTGAAGTCGGCGGAGATCGAGGCACTCGAGCACCTCCCCGACACCGACGTGAAGCGAGCGCTGGCCGCGCTTCCCGAGGAATTCCGCATCGCGGTCTATCTCGCCGACGTCGAGGGCTTCCCGTACAAGGAGATCGCCGACATCATGGGGACCCCCATCGGGACCGTGATGTCGCGGCTGCACCGTGGCCGCCGCCAGCTGCGGACCCAACTTGAGGACTACGCCCGCGAGCGTGGCCTGGTTCCCGCGGAGGGTGCGAAGTGAGTGAGCGAGACAGGAACGACGAGCCCGCCGGCACGGGCTCCCGCCCTTGGGGCCGGGTGATCGTATGAGCTGTGGCAACCACCACGACACCGACTGTCGTGAGATTCTGGACAAGGTCTACACCTACCTGGACGGCGAGCTCGACGAGAGCAACTGCGCCGACATCCGCCAGCATCTCGACGAGTGTCACCCCTGTCTGGAGGAGTACGGCCTGGAGCAGGTCGTCAAGCAACTCGTCGCCAAGCACTGCGGCTGCGAGCACGTCTCGGCCGACCTGAGGGCCAAGGTGCTCGGCCGTATCGACCAGGTGCGCTCCGAACTGGCTCGCTGACCTCCTAAGATCTCTCGTACGGCCTTGGCCATACGACGATGGGGGTTCACCATGCGCATACTCGTGACCGGCGGGGCGGGATTCATCGGATCCACCCTTGTCGACCGGCTGCTGGCCGACGGGCACGAGGTCGCGGTCGTGGACGACCTGTCGGGCGGCGACCGGGACAACCTGGTCCGCGCCGCGGAGAGTCCCCTGTTCGCCCTGCACGTGATGGACATCCGCGACCCGGCCCTGATCGGCCTGGCCGCCGAATGGAGGCCAGAGGTCGTCTGCCACCTCGCCGCGCAGATCAGCGTGCGCAAGAGCGTCGCCGACCCGGTCCACGACGCCCGGCTCAACGTCGAGGGCACCGCGTCGGTTCTGACGGCCGCCCACCACGGAGGCACCCGCAAGGTCGTCTTCGCCTCCTCCGTCGCGGTGTACGGCAGGCCGGCGGTCATCCCGGTCCCCGGCGGCGCGGCGACCGACCCGCGCTCCCCGTACGCGGCCTCCAAGCTGAGCGCGGAGACCTACCTGGCCACGTTCAAGGCGCTGCACGGCATCGACTACACCACGCTGGTGCTCTCCAACGTCTACGGCCCGCGCCAGTCGCCCGACGGCGAGGCGGGGGTGGTCGCCATCTTCACCGACGCGCTGCTCAACGGCACCCCCACGGTGGTGTACGGCGACGGCGACCAGACCCGCGACTACATCTTCATCGACGACGTGGTGGACGGCTTCGCCCGCGCCTGCGGCACCGAGGGCGGCGGCGGCCGGTTCAACCTGGGGACCGGCGTCCAGACCACCGACCGGAGGCTGCACTCCCTGGTCGCGGAGGCGGCGGGCGTCGCCGACGATCCCGGCGAGGCCCCCGCCCGCCTGGGCGACCTGCCGGCGATGGCCGTCGACCCGGCCCCCGCGTTCGAGGGGCTCGGCTGGAGTCCCCAGACGGATCTGGCCGCGGGTCTGAAGAGCACCGTCGACTGGGCGAGGACCAAGCGCGCGAGCCTGTGACGCCGGGCGGCCCCCGGGGGGTCTCGGCCGCCGATGGCGGCCGGTGATTGCTTGATTACGCTTTGCTTGCGATTGGCCGTCTCGCTCTCCTGATCAGGTTCGCTTCGATAGCCTGGGTGCGAAATCGACGTGGAGGCAGCGCATGTTGAAGGAAACGGTCACCCCAGTCTTTCCTGGGATTTCCTGGACCTGAGCACGCGCCCTTTAGGAACTCCTAGGGTGGCCGCTTTGCGTGGACTGCCGTGGTTTGCCAAGGTCTATCTAATCCTTGTCATCGGAGCCGCGTTCGCGCTGCTCGGATACAGCGTGGCGGCGGACGGCCGGCTGGATCTGCTCGACTGGTCCAACCTCATGGTGCTGGCCCTGCTGTTCCTGGTGTGCGAGTCGGTGCCCACCCTGCTGCACGTCCGCCAGGCGGCTGTGTCGGTCAGCTTCTCCGCCGTGCTCGCCGCGGTGGTGCTGCTCGGCCCCGAGGGGGCGGCACTGGTCGGCATGACGGCCATGTTCAGCGTGCGGCCAGGCCTGCCGCTGGTGAAGCGGCTGTTCAACAGCGCCCAGTTCGCCATCTGCGGCTACGTCGCCGGCCGGGTCTACGTGTGGCTCGGCGGCAGGTCCGGGGTGCCGACCATCGCCGGGTTCGACGACATCATCGTGCCGTTCGCGGGCGCGGCGGCCGTCTTCGTCCCCCTCAACTTCGTCCTGATCGCGCTCGTGCTGAAGCTCACCGGCCAGGCCGACCAGGTGCCGCTGCGTGGCGTGGCGCAGTTCATGGTCTCCTACTTCGGCTACGCCACCTTCGGCCTGCTGATCGCCGGGTTGTGGGCCACGGTCAACTCGATCTCCGCGGTGCTCGTGTTGCTCCCGCTCTTCGTGGCCCGCTGGGCCTTCGGTCAGTATCTCGCGCAGCAGCGCTCCTACGACGCGACGATCGCCGCGCTCTGCCAGGCTGTGGAGACCAAGGACTACTACACGCGCGGCCACTGCACCCGCGTCTCCCTGGCCGCGGGCATGATCGCCGAGGAGATCGGCATGGGGTCCGAGCGGCTGCGCGCGATCCGCTACGCCGGGATGCTCCACGACGTGGGCAAGCTGGGCGTGCCGACCAAGGTGCTGCAGAAGGACGGCCCGCTCAGCGAGGAGGAGTTCGCGGCCATCCAGCTGCATCCGATGCGCGGGCTGGAGATCGTGCGCGGCATCGACTTCCTGGACGAGGCGTTCGCCGGGATCATGCACCATCACGAGCGGCAGGACGGCAAGGGTTACCCGATGGGGCTGGCGGGCGACGAGATCCCGGAGTTCGCCAGGATCATCGCGGTGGCCGACGCCTTCGACTCGATGACCTCCGACCGCTCCTATCGCAACGCCCGCTCGCGCGAGGTGGCGATGACCGAGCTGCGCAAGGGGGCCGGCACCCAGTTCGACCCGGTGATGGTGGTCGCGTTCGTCAAGGCCGTCGACCGTGACGGCTGGGAGCCGCCGCGCACGGTCGTCACGCCCCCGGCCGACGTGGCGGAGACCACGGCGAAGGACCACGACGACCCGACCGTGCCCATCCAGGTGGTGTCCGAGCGATGAGCAGGGCCGACACCAACCGGGTCTTCCAGACGCTCGACTCGGGCCAGCTCCTGCTGATCTGCGCGGCGGGGCTCCTGGCGGTGGCCGGGGTGGCCCACACCGCCGCGACGGGCCTGCTCGACCCCCAGATCGCCGTCGCCTTCGGCGCGCTGATCGCGATCGGGGAGCTGGCCAGGCTCACCATGCCCGGCAACAGGGAGGTGGCGCCGATCGGCGCGGCGGCCGCGCTCGGCTACACGCTCCTGCTGGACATGGGCGGCGTTCCCGCGCGGCACTCGGCGTTGCAGGTCGTGGCGGTGCTGTCGGTCGGCATGGTCGCGGGGGCGCTGCCGCACCTCGCGGTGGGCCGCCCGCCCCAGCTGGACGGGATGGCGCGCAGGCTCTTCACCGGTGCCCTGCTCGCGCTGGCCTACCGGCCGCTGGCCGGGCCGCTGTTCGAGGTGGCCGGGGGCGGGGAGAGCGGCTGGTGGCCCGCGCTCGGCGTGATGGCCCTGCTCATCCTGCTCATGGTGATGGCCGACGTGCTGCTGGCCGCCGTGCTCCGGGCCGAGCAGGTGCGTGCCGCCCTCAGGGTGGCCGTCCACGACGAGCTGCGGATGGCCGCGCCGCTGGGGGCCGCCGTGGCCGCCTCGGGCATCCTGCTCGCGCTCGCCTCGCACAGCATGGGCATGACCGCGCTGCTGGTCTTCGCCGCGCCGCTGCTGGTCACCCAGGTCGCCTTCCGTAAGTACGCCGGGATCAGGGCCACCTACCTGCAGACCGTACGGGCGCTGGCGCGGGTCACCGAGGTCGGCGGATACGTCGAACCGGGGCACTCCCGCCGCGTGAGCCGCCTGTCGGTGGCGATCGGGCGGGAGCTCGGCACGGCGGAGCCCGAGCTGCTGGAGCTCGAGTACGCCGCGCTCATGCACGACATCGGCCAGCTGTCGTTGCGCGATCCCATCCCCGGCGGCGCCACGGTCCTCACCGACCCCGATCAGGCGCGGCGCATCGCCGAGCTGGGCGCGGAGGTGATCAGGCAGACGGGGGTGCTGGACCGGGTGGCCGAGATCGTCCGCCGGCAGTGCGACACCTGCGCGGAGATGCCTCCGATGGCCAGCCGCATCATCAAGGCCGCCAACGCCTACGACGACCTCGTCGGCGGTTCCAGCGACCGCGACCGGGCGGGCGCCGCCCTCGAACGGCTCCGTCTCGGCGTGGGCCAGGAGTATGACCCGACGGTCGTCGAGGCGATGGCCCGTGTGATCGACAGGCTGGCCCCGATTCACCGGCTTTAGGCCTTACGTGCGCCTGTGCGTGATTTCGATGGGTTTCCGGGCATTCATATTTATGGGATTCCTATAGATCACGATGGCGTGACCGGTGGTTTCCAGCGAAGGATTCCGTGGAATTCCGGGCCTTAGGGTGGAGCGGCCGAAAGGGGTCCACCAACGTGTGGGAGTCGCCGGGTGGCGAGGGGGTCCGCGTCGACTCCGGGTACGCCCCAGGGAACACGGCCGTGCCGTTCCACGATCCGCTCATGGCCAGGCCGTGCGTGTTCCGGGGGGACGAGGGGCGAGGCGCTGGAGTGCGCCCGCGAGGCCGTGACGGGTTCGCGCGCGAAGAGCCCGAAGAGCAACCCGCCGAGCGGCCGGAGCGGCCGGAGTTCGTCGGCGGAAACTACGACACGGGACTGGTGTCCCGCAGGCGGGCGTGATCAGCTCTTTCTGGCACAGTTGAAGAACGTCGAGCGATGGGAGTTTCCGGTGGCTGAGATCCGCGCCGAGATGGTGGCGAACGTCTGGAAGATCCTGGTGGCCGAGGGGGACAACGTCGAGGACGGCGACACCCTGGTCATCCTTGAGTCGATGAAGATGGAGATCCCGGTCCTCTCCGAGGACGACGGGGTGATCGCCAAGTTGCAGGTCGCCGAGGGTGACGTCATCCAAGAGGGCGACCTGATCGCCGTCATCGAGTAGTCTCACCGCCGCGGGTGAGCCGCGCGAGGAAGCGCTCGCGGTCGACGACCACGCGTTCGATCGTTCCCGAGGCGACGACGGTCTTCCGGTCGCGGGCGGTGAAGCCGAAGACCAGGCGGCGCCCGTCGACCTCGGTGAGCTCGACAGCGATCTCGACGTGCGTGCCGACCGGGCTGGCCGCCAGGTGTTCCAGGGAGACCCGGGTGCCCACGGAGGTCTGGCCCGGGGCCAGGGCACCCGCGACCGCCTGGACGGTGGCCCGCTCGGCGAGGGCCAGCACACGGGGCGTGGCCAGCACCGGGACGTCACCGCTGCCGACCTTCGGCGCGGTGTCCTCCCTTTCCACCATGATGAGAAGCCGGGCCTGCAGACCAGGAGCGAGCGTCATGCGCGTCAGCATAGGGTCTGATCCCGTGACCTCGTACTGCGACCACTGCGGGCTCCCGGAGGGCGAGGCCGACCACGCCGCGTGCCTGTCGGCCCGCGCGATGGAGCCGCCCCGTTACTGTTCCCGCTGCCGCCGACGGATGGTGGTGCAGGTGACCCCGGGCGGCTGGTCCGCGCGCTGCGCCGAGCACGGCACCACGAGCGGTTGATATCGCTTGATTCCACCCTGGCTTACGCGCTCTTTGCGTAGCCTTGTAGGGTTTTACGGAGTTCGCTCCCGATATCTTGGGTGACGCCGTGGCTCCCGGGCTGACTGTTTCCTGTGGGACCTCCGGGTGGCCTTGGGCGCAAGGGCCTGCAAGGTGTACAAGTACGCCCAAAAGTGCTGGGTTTTGTGCGATGCTACGGCACGCGTCTCGTTTGTGAGCCATACGGCATGCAGGGTTTCGTAACAGCGCCGTGACGGTGCCGCGATGCGGATCCGCTTTGTTGGAGAGCTCTGGGGTAGGAGTGGAGAGGGTTACGGGGGAGTCATGGTGGCCCAAGGCACGACGCTGGCGGGGCGGTATCGCCTAAGCACCCGCATCGGCGCCGGCGGTATGGGCGAGGTGTGGAGGGGCGAGGACATCGTCCTGGCCCGCACCGTCGCCGTAAAAGTGCTGCTTCCGGGCCGTACGGACGATCCGGGCTTCCTGGTTCGCTTCCAGGGCGAGGCTCGGGCGATGGCGACGATCAACCACCCCGGGGTCGTCGACGTGTACGACTACGGGGTTCACGAGGTGCCCGGCGCGGGGGCGACGGCATACCTGGTGATGAAGTTCGTCGACGGCGAGCCGCTCGACCGCCTGCTCGGGCGGCTGCGGCGCATCGCCCCCGGGGCCGCGATGGACCTCATCGCCCAGGCGGCCTCGGCACTGCAGGCGGTCCACGACCAGGGCATCGTCCATCGGGACATCAAGCCGGGCAACCTGCTGGTGCGGTCCGACGGCACGCTCGTGCTCACCGACTTCGGCATCGCCAGGTCCGACACCGCCAGCCGGCTGACGGACGCGGGCATGGTGCTCGGCACCGCCGCCTACTGCGCGCCCGAGCAGGCTGAGGGCGCGCCCGTGACACCGGCCGTCGACATCTACGCGCTGGGCGTGGTGGCGTACGAGTGCCTGGCCGGGCAGCGCCCGTTCGACGGCGACACGCCCGTCACGATCGCGCTCAAGCACATCCGCGAGGCGCCGCCGCCGCTGCCGCCGGATGTGCCGCCCGCGGTTCGCGCACTTGTGGAGCGCTCCCTCGCCAAGGATCCGGCCCGGCGCTTCCCCAGCGCCGCGGCCATGAGCGCCGCCGCCAGGCAGGCCGCCTTCGGCGCGGAGGGCGGCGACACGCTGTCGGCGTCCGCGCAGCAGCCCGCGCCGCCGGAGACCGGCTGGCACGCGCAGGCCCCCCAGGGAGGCTCACAGGGGCAGACCGGGTGGCAGGGCCAGGGATCGGCCACTTCGCAGACGGGCTGGCAGGGAGCTCACGCTCCGACCGGCAACTGGCAGGGTGCCCAGGCCCCGACCGGCAACTGGCAGGGGTCGCAGCAGCCGACCGGCAGCTGGCAGGGATCGCAGCACTCCACCGCGCCGACGGTGGGAGCCGTCGAGGCGGGCGCGCAGGGCCGAGGCCGCCGCGCCGCGCAGAAGCCGCGGCGCAAGAGCGGGCTGGTCGCGGCGTCGGCGGTCGCGGCCGTGATGTGCGCGGGCCTCGTCGCGGTGGCGATCAACAGCATGGCGGCCTCCGAGAACACCGCCGGTTCCGATCCCCTCCTGCACCCGGTGCCCACGTCCAGCTCCGACAAGACGACGAAGACCACGGGGCCCAGAAAGCCGGACCGCAAGACACCGTCGCCCAGTCCGAGAGTGACACGCGAGCTACACGAAAACCGGCCCACGCCGACGTCCACCCGGGGAGAGAAGTCGCCGACCCCCACCCCGACGGTCACGAGGACGCCGAAACCGACTCCCACCCCTACACCGACCCCGACGCCGAAGCCGAAGAGGAACGTCCCGGACACCATCGGTATGAAGCCGGGGGCGGCGGAGGCGGCGCTCAAGCAGGCGGGGTTCAAGGTGACGCTCTCCTACAGCGCCGACGTCAAGCCCGAGAACTGCACCGAGGTGGTCGAGTCCCGCCCGAACGGGGGCACGATGTGGGACCCGTCCAAGCCGGTGGAGATCATCGCCGCCATCGCCGACTGTCCGCCGACGCCCAGCCCCACGCCGACCGGCAAGCCCTAGTCTCGCCAGGTGTGACGACCGGCTCGCGCCGCGGACCTTCCGGTCCCCGTGCGCGAGCCCGGTGGCGCTCTCCTAGATGCCCGTGGTGTGCCGGGGGTAGGCCACCGAGGGGTCGGTGGCGATGTTGACCATGTAGGGGATGCCGGAGTCGAACGCGCGGCGCAGGGCCGGGCCGATCTCGGACGGGTCGGTGACGAGCTCGCCACCGCCGCCGAGGGCGGTCACCACCTGGTCGTAGCGGCACTGCGGCTGCAGCTCGGCGGCCACGTCGTAGCCGTAGAGCATCTGCATGGGGTGCTTCTCCAGGCCCCACATGCCGTTGTTGCCGCAGATCATCACGACGGGCAGGCGGTGTCGCACGAGCGTGTCGACGTCCATCAGCGAGAAGCCGGCCGCGCCGTCGCCCAGCAGCAGCACCACCTGCGAGGAGGGACGGGCGATCCTGGCGGCGATGGCGTAGCCCAGGCCCGTGCCCAGGCAGCCGTACGGGCCCGGGTCGAGCCAGTTTCCCGGCTGCCGCGGCTCGACGTACTTGCCCGCGTACGAGACGAAGTCGCCGCCGTCGCCGATCACCACGGCGTCGTCGGCGAGGATCTTGCTCAGCTCTCCGTAGATCCGCATCGGATGGATCGGGTCGGACGCGGACTGCAGCAGGCCGGCGTCGGCGGCGATGGCGGCCGAGGCGGCCTCGGACAACTGCGTCACCCAGGGCGCGTAGGTCTTGGGGGAGACGCCCGCGTTGGCACAGGCCGCGCCGAGGCTCCAGAAGAGCAGCGAGAGGTCGCCGGCGGCGACGGCCGCGGGATCCATGTGCGTGGTCAGCTGTGACGGGGCGTCGGCCAGATGCACGACCTTGGCGAGCGGGGCGCCGTCCTTGCCGCCGAACCAGCCGTAGCCGAGGCGGAAGTCGATCGGGGCGCCCGCCACGATCACCAGGTCGGCCTGCGAGAAGGCCATCCCCCTGGCGCGGGTGACCAGCAGCTCGTGACCGGCGGGCAGGATGCCGCGGCCCTGGCCGTTGGGGATGACCGGCAGGCGGTATTCCTCGACGAAGCTCCTGGCGACCTCCTCGGCGCGATCCATCCACACGTCGGAGCCGAGCACCAGCACCGGGTGCTGGGCCTCGGCGATCAGCTGGGCGATTGTGGCCAGCGCCCCGGGATCGGGCTCGAGCGGTGAGGGGGTCAGCGTCTCGGGGGCCCCCTCGAGCGGGGGCGCGGCCGAGAAGAGGTGGTCCATGTGGAAGTCGAGGAAGACGGGACCGCGGTGCGGGGCGAGGGCCGTGCGGAAGGCCATCTCCACGTCCTGCGCGATGGAGTCGGCGCCGGAGCCGGTGAAGGCCAGCTTGGTGATGGGGGCGAACAGCGGCGGATGGTCGATCTCCTGCAGCGCACCCGACCCCCAGCGCGACTGCGGGGCACGGCCTCCCATTACCACGACGGGGGACCCGTTGAAGTGCGCGGTGGCCACCCCGCTGACGCCGTTGGTGATGCCGGGGCCCGCGGTGAGCACAGCAAGCCCGGGTTTGCGCGTCAGCCGGGCGGTCGCCTCCGCGGCGAAGACGGCACTCTGCTCATGGCGGACGTCCAGGATGGGCATGCCCTCGTGGACCGCACCGTCGTAGAGCGGGAAGACGTGCCCGCCGGAGAGAGTGAACATGGTCTCGATGCCATATGCCTTGGAGACGGCGACCGCTATGTCACCTGCGTGCTTGGGAGACTCCATATCGCGCAACCTACCAGTCAGTCACTTGGCCGAACAGGGATTGTTCCCCCTGCCCAGATCCCTTCGTCTAATGCGGCCGGGACATGTCGCGTCTATCCGGAAACAGGCCGCCCAACGCCTGGTGGCGGGCCCCCGCGGCCCCCGCGGGCCGTACGGGATCGCCGGGGAGCCGGGTGCGTACCGAAGCGCACGGGCCCGCCGGGGAGCCGGGCACGGGCCAGGCACACGGGCCCGCCGGGGTGACATCCGGCTCGCGGGACCCCTCAGGTCCTCTACGAGCCTTCGTGAGGCTTCACGGGCTTTTCTCGCGAGGTGGCGGACTCGGGGCTCAGAGGGTGTCGGAGAGCGCCTTGATGGGCATCTTGAGGTCTGCCAGCAGGCCGAGATCGGCCTCGGCCGTACGGCCCAGGGTGGTCAGATAGTTGCCCACGATGATCGCGTTGATGCCGCCGAGCATGCCGTCACGGGTGCCCAGGTCGCCCAGGGTCAGCTCACGGCCACCCGCGTAGCGCAGGATCGTACGGGGCAGCGCGAGCCTGAAGGTGGCGATCGTCCGCAGCGCCTCCGGCCCCTCCAGCAGCGGGAGGGACTCGAAGGGGGTGCCGGGGCGCGGGTTGAGGAAGTTCAGCGGGACCTCGTCGGGCGCCAGCTCGCCGAGCTGCCCGGCGAACTCGGCCCGCTGCTCCCGGGTCTCGCCCATCCCCACGATGCCGCCGCAGCACAGTTCCATCCCGGCCTCGCGCACCATCAGGCAGGTGTCCCAGCGCTCCTCCCAGGTGTGGGTGGTGACGACCTTCTCGAAGTGCGACCTCGCGGTCTCCAGGTTGTGGTTGTAGCGGTGCACGCCCATCTCGGCCAGCTCGTCGACCTGCGCCTGGGTGAGCATGCCCAGCGAGCACGCGACGTTGATGTCGACCGCCTCGCGGATCGCCTTCACGCCCTGGCGGACCTGGTCCATCAGGCGCCGGTCGGGCCCACGCACGGCGGCCACGATGCAGAACTCGGTGGCTCCCGTCGCCGCGGTCTCCCTGGCGGCCTCGACCAGCGAGGGGATGTCCAGCCAGACGGCGCGGACCGGGGAGGAGAACTGCCCCGACTGCGAGCAGAAGTGGCAGTCCTCCGGGCAGCCGCCGGTCTTGAGGGAGACGATCCCCTCGACCTCGACCTCCGGGCCGCACCACTTCATCCGTACCTCGTGGGCCAGGGCCAGCAACGCGGCGAGACGGTCGTCGGGCAGCTCCAGGCAGCTCAGCGCCTGCGCCGCGTCGAGACCACGGCCCTCCCCAAGCACCTGCGTCCGGGCGATCTCGAGGATGTCGCTCATCAAATACCTCCAGCGTGGAGAAGATCCGCGGCTTCGGCTACGGGGAAAGCCTAAGGGTGGCGCGGAAGGAAGCGGGGTCGAAGCCGCCGCCCAGCGCCGGGCCCAGCCCCGCGCGGGCCGCGCGGGCGAAGGCGTCGCGCTCCAGCAGCCCGGCCCCCTCCGGGACGGCGCCCGCCAGCGGCCGGGCGGCCAGCATCTCCAGGTCCGCCACGTTGCTCCGCTCGGCGAGACCGGGCTCGGCCGGCCAGGAGCCGATCACCACCCCGGCGGGCTCCAGCCCGTGGTGGGCCATCGCCTCCAGCGTCAGCGCGGTGTGGTTGAGCGTGCCCAGCCCGGCCCTGGTCACCAGGAGCACCGGTGCCGAGAGCGCGCGGGCGAGGTCGGCCAGGGTCGCCCCCTCCTCGTCGAAGCGGACGAGCAGCCCGCCCGCCCCCTCGACGATCACCAGCCGGTGCGAGGCGGCCAGCTCCTCGATCCGGGCCGCCGCCCGCGCGACGGAGACCGGCGGCAGGCCGGACAGGCGGGCCGCCGCGGCCGGGGACAGCGCGGCGGGGTATCTGGCCAGCTCGAAGGTCGTCCGCACCCCGGAGAGCCGGATGACGTCGTCCACGTCGCCCGGCTCGGTGGCCGACACCCCGGTCTGCGCGGGCTTCACCACCGCGACCGAGGAGCCCCGCTCCCTGGCGAGCGAGGCCACCGCCGCGGTGACGACCGTCTTTCCCACCCCGGTGTCGGTCCCGGTGACCACGAGAATGCTCACCCGTCTCACCTTAGGCGGGACGGGGCGGCGCCGTCGTGCGCGTCGGGTGGAGCGGGGCGCGCGTGGATCAGGGGCGGCGCAGGCGGGTGACGAACTTGTAGCGATCTCCCCGGTACAGGGACTGGGCCCACTCGACCGGGTTGCCGTCCGCGTCGAAGGCGTGCCGGGTGAGCAGGAGCATCGGCAGGCCGACGTCGACACTGAGCACCTGCGCGTCGTACGGGGTGGCCAGCACGGTCTCTATGATCTCCTCGGCGTCGGTCAGCCGTACGTTGTACGCGTTGTACAGCGTCTCGTACAGCGAGGAGTGCACCTCGAGCTCCCGCCTGAGGCGGGGGAAGCGCCGGGCCGACAGGTGGGTGGTGTCGATCGACATCGGCTCGCCGTTGGCCAGGCGCAGCCGGTGGATGCGCAGCACGCGGCCACCGGCGTTGATGGCCAGGCGGCGGGCCAGCGGCTCGTCGGCGGTGACGTAACTGATGTCGAGGATCTTGGTGTCGGGTTCGAGGCCGACGGTCCGCAGGTCCCCGGTGTAGGAGGTCAGCTGGAGGACCTGGGCGACCTTGGGCTGCGCGACGAATGTCCCCTTGCCCTGGATGCGCACCAGGCGGCCCTCGACCACGAGCTCGGACAGGGCTTGGCGCACGGTCGTGCGCGACGTCTCGAAGCGGACCGCGAGCGCCCGTTCGGGGGGCAGGGCGCTGCCCGCGGGCAGGCTCTTGGTGAGGGTGAGCAGGCTGCGCTTGACGTCGTAGTACTTCGGGATCCGCGGGGAGTCGTCGCTCACATGGTCACCTTCATCTCGGCCACGGCGGTGAGTGCACCCCGGATCACCGCTAGATCATCGGAACTCAGATTGGCCCGTGCCGTCAACCGCAGGCAAGAGCGGCCGACCGGCACCGAGGGCGGCCGGAAGCATCCGGCGCGCACCCCGTGTTCCGCACAGATGAGGGCGGCCCGAAGCGCGGTCTCGGGTGGGCCGAGCACGATGGGGACGACCGCACCCGCTGGATCGCCGGTCTCCAGGCCGAGATCGCGGGCCATGGCGGCCAGCTCCCTCGCCCTGGTCCGCACGAGTCCGGGCAGTTCGGGCTGATGGTGAAGGATATCGACGGCGGCCAGTGCCGCCGCCACGCTGCCCGGCGCCAGCCCGGTGTCGAAGATGAACGAGCGGCCCGTGTCGACAAGGGTCTGGATCACCTCGGGCGCGCCCAGCACGGCCCCGCCCTGCGATCCCAGGGATTTGGACAGTGTGATCGTTCTCACAACGCCCGGCTCGGCGGCGAGTCCCGCGGCGTGTACGGCGCCCTGCCCGCGGGCGCCCACGACCCCGATCGAGTGCGCCTCGTCGACGACCAGCAGTGCGCCCTGCCGCACCGTCGCCGCGTGCAGCTCCGCGAGCGGGGCCAGGTCGCCGTCCACGGAGAAGACCGCGTCGGTGACCACGATCGCGTGCTCCTCGTCCCGGCCGGCCAGCGCCTTCTCCACGGCCACCACGTCCTTGTGCGGGGTGACCACGACCCGTGAGCGCGACAGCCGGCAGGCGTCCACGATCGACGCGTGGTTGCCCGCCTCCGAGACCACCAGGGCGTCCCTGCCCAGGGCCGCGACGGCGGCCAGGTTGGCCAGGTAGCCGGAGGAGAACACCAGGGCGCCCTCCGCGTCGGCGAAGGCGCGCAGACGCGTCTCCAGGCGCGCGTGCAGGGCCGTGGAGCCCGTGACCAGGCGAGAGCCCGTGGAGCCGGTGCCCCAGGCACGCGTGGCCGCCACGGCTGCCTCGACCAGCCGCTCGTCCCTGGCCAGGCCGAGGTAGTCGTTGGAGGCCAGGTCGATCAGGCCGTCGTCGTCGGGTGTGCGGGCGCGCAGGACCCGCCGCAGCCCTGACGCCTCCCTCGTGGCCGCTGCCGTGCGGAACCGGGCCAGCGGGTCGGGGGTCTGCTCCATAGGCGGCATCTTTCCAGCCGGACTCACCCGATTCGCGTTCGGGCCTGCAAAGAACGCATGATGCACGGGTGCCGACTCTAAGCGACCTGGCGGTTCGTCACACCGCGCTCGACGATGCGGACCTTGAGTGGATGCACTCGCTGGTGTCCGACTGGCAGCTTCTCGCCGACCTTTCCTTCGCGGACCTGATCCTGTGGATCCCGCTGAAGGAGGGCTCTGGCTGGATCGCGATCGCGCAGATGAGACCCACCACGGGGCCGACGGTCTATCACGACGACATCGTGGGCATGACGGCGTCCAAGGGGGAACGGCCGCTTTTGGAGACCGCCTGGAACGAGCGGCGCATCTGCCGCGAGGGCGACCCCGACTGGTCGAGCGGGGTGCCGGTCCGCGAGGAGACCATCCCGGTGCGGCGGGCCGACCACTTCCTGGGCGTCATCCAGCGCTCAACGAACCTGTCCTCCGCGCGCACCCCGTCCAGGCTGGAGCTCACCTACCTGCAGAGTGCCTCCGACCTGGCCCAGATGGTGGCCGAGGGCCGCTTCCCGTTCTCCGGTGCCGAGCCGATCCTGGTCCGCTCGCCGCGGGTGGGCGACGGGCTGCTCCGGCTCGACCGGGCGGGCCGCGTCACGTACGCCTCGCCGAACGCGCTGTCGGCCTACCGGCGGCTGGGCCTCAACGCCGACCTGGTCGGCGCGGAGCTGGGCCGTACGACCGCCACGCTCTGTTACTCCGACGAGCCCATCAACGAGAACCTGATGCTCGTCGCGAGCGGGCGGGAGCCAAGGGAGACGGAGGTGGAGTCGGGCGGCACGGTCGTACAGCTGCGGGCGATCCCGCTGATCGTCGGCGGCGGGCGGATCGGCGCGCTGGTGCTCATCAGGGACGTGACCGAGCTGCGGCGCCGCGAGCGGGAGCTGATGACCAAGGACGCCACCATCAAGGAGATCCACCACCGGGTGAAGAACAACCTGCAGACGGTGGCCGCGCTGCTGAGGCTCCAGGCCAGGCGGATGCAGCTGCCGGAGGGCAGGGAGGCGCTGGAGGAGGCGGTGCGCAGGGTCGGGTCGATCGCGATCGTGCACGAGACGCTCTCCCACACGCCCGAGGAGCAGGTCGACTTCGACGACATCGCCGACCGGGTGATCGCGATGACGGGAGAGGTCGCGGCCCCGGAGACGCAGGTGGTGCCGCGCCGCGTCGGGACGTTCGGGGTGCTGCGCTCGGAGATCGCGACGCCGCTGGCGATGGTTCTCACCGAGCTGCTGCAGAACGCGGTCCAGCACGGGCTGGCGCAGCGCCAGGGCAAGCTTCAGGTGATCGTGTCACGCGGGGCCGAGCGGCTGGACGTGATCGTGTCCGACGACGGCAGCGGGCTGCCCGAGGACTTCGACCTCGACCAGACCACCAGTCTCGGCCTGCAGATCGTACGGACCCTGGTGGTGGGCGAGCTGTCCGGGCGGCTGACCATCGAGCCGCGCCAGGGCGGCGGGACCGAGGTGGGCCTGAGCATCCCCCTCCCCGCGGTCTGAGCGGGGGAAGGGAAACGCGTCAGGTCACGCCCTCACCGCGGGACGGGACGATCGCCCGGCCCGGGGAGAGGAGGAGTGTCGCAGGGGGTCAGACGCTCGTGCGGGTGCGGGCGCGGGCCGTGCGGCGCTTGAGCGCGCGTCGCTCGTCCTCGCTCAGGCCGCCCCAGACGCCGGCGTCCTGCCCGGATTCCAAGGCCCACTTCAAACATGCTTCACTGATGCTGCACGTGTTGCAGACCTGCTTCGCTTCCTCGATCTGCATCAGGGCGGGGCCGGTGTTGCCGATCGGGAAGAACAGCTCGGGGTCCACGTCACGGCAGGCAGCTCGGTGGCGCCAGTCCATGCGTCCACTCCTTCGTATGAGGAGCCCTTTGCGTTGGCTCCAGCGGCTCACTTTGTGAAGAGTTTCACTAACCAGCGCGAACGAATCCCCGGTCCCTGGTTCGGGTCGGGGGTCTGTCCGCTCGATCGCCGGTGGCCTGGGAGCGAGGTGGCCGCTCAAAGGTCCTACGTTCCGACGTCAATCTCGAGATTGTCAGCCACGCTTAGTGCACGCAAGAGGTTTGGGGGAACGTTTTGCCTGAAATGGATGTCGGATGCGTCACACAGGCCCGTACGTAACCGATTAGACCAAGACCTGTAACGCATCAGGGATAGAACGGAACGTTATCCGTTCGACCTCCCCCAAGTAGTCCCCGTCCAGCTGGAACGCCACGGGACGCCCGGCACTCAGGGTGAACTCCTTCTCGTCGTGGAGTTGCACCAGGTGGCGGCCTGTCGGCAGGGTGTCGCGGTCACCGATGATCTGGGGCATCAGCTGGAGCATGGAGGGCAGGCCGAGGCGCTGGAGACCCAGCAGGTCGAGCCCGGTCTCGAAGCTCGCCCACGGGGTCGGGGACACCGGTCGCGGACCGATGTACGACCACGGAGAGGTGTTGGAGACGACGGCCATGAAGATGCCGCCGGTCCGCGGCACGTCAGGGCCCTCGACGGTCATCGGCGGGTGGCGCTTGTCGGTCGAAAGATAGTGGTGTAACGCCGTGTTCACATAGCGGGTGGGCGTCGCCTTGCGGCCGGTGCCGCGCATCCCCTCGACCGCCCTGATCACCTCGGCGTCGTACCCCAGGCCACTACAGAACGTGAAATATCTACTGTGGTCATTCCAGATCGCCTGGCCGAGCCCGACGGTCCGCCTCCGGCCGTCGCGGATCGCCTCCAGGATCGCCCCCACCGCCTCGACGGGGTCGTTCGGCAGGCCCAGGGCCCTCGCGAAGACGTTCGCGCTGCCGCCGGGGATCGCCAGCAGGGCGGGCCGGTCGGCCGAGCTGCCCTCGTCGCCCGCCTTGCCGTCCACCGGGTCGAGGAGCCCGTTCACCGCCTCGTTGATGGTGCCGTCACCACCCAGCACGGCCACCGCGTCGTAGCCGGAGGCATGCGCCTTGCGGGACAACCGCGTCGCGTGCCCCCGGTAGGCCGTCTCCTCGACGGTCAGGTTCATCGTCGCGCCCAGCGCCCTGATGAGAACGTCCCTGGTTCGCTGGTTGGTCGTCGTCGCCTTCGGATTCACCAGGAGCATCGCGCGCATGAACTCAGCGTATCCGCCGGAAACCGA
Organism: Streptosporangium sp. G11; assembly: GCF_051192615.1. Lineage (NCBI taxonomy): Bacteria > Bacillati > Actinomycetota > Actinomycetes > Streptosporangiales > Streptosporangiaceae > Streptosporangium > Streptosporangium sp. G11. The sequence continues at coordinate 6,635 of NZ_JBPJUQ010000073.1, read as the reverse complement.
GCTGAGGCGGCGAAGAGCCGGGCGACGATACCCGGCGATAGGGTTGGCCCCGTGTCGAACCGCCCGATGACCCTCACCGTCGCCGCCGCCGTCATGGCGCTGGAAGGCATGACCGCGCTGCTCCTCGGCGGCTACGTCGGCGTGGAGACGGTGATCGGCCGGCCGTCCGACCTGGTGAGCTCGATCGCCGTCGCCGCGTTCGGGATCATCGTCGGTGCCGCCCTGCTCTGGGTCGGCTGGGGAATGCTCCAGTCAGAGCGATGGGCGCGGAGTCCGGGCGTGCTGACGCAGATCTTCGCCATCCCGGTCTCGGTCACGTTGATCCAGTCCGACCAGCGAGTGATCGGCATCTCGCTGATCGCTCTCGCGGTGATCGGACTGGTCACGCTGCTGTCCCCGCCGACGACGCACGCCCTCTACGGGGACCAGGACAACTAGCCGTTCGTCAGTCGTCGACGGTCAGGCCCTCGCGGAGCTGGGCGAGGGTTCTGGCGAGCAGCCGGGACACGTGCATCTGCGAGATGCCGAGCTCGGTGGCGATCTGGGACTGTGTCATGTTGCCGAAGAAACGCAGCAGCAGGATCCGCTTCTCACGCGGGGGCAGCCGCTCCAGCAGGGGTTTGAGCGACTCGCGGTATTCGACGCCCTCCAGGGAGTCGTCCACGATCCCGAGGGAGTCGGCAACCGCCGGCGCGTCGTCGTCACCGGAGTCGGGCGCGTCGAGGGAGACCGTGGAGTAGGCGTTGGCCGACTCCAGCCCTTCGAGCACCTCCTCCTCGCTCATCTTCAGGAACGCGGCCAGCTCGGCCACGGTCGGCGCGCGCCCCTCCCGCTGGGAGAGCTCGCTGATCGCCTTGGTGAGCGAGAGCTTGAGCTCCTGCAGCCGGCGCGGCACGCGGACCGCCCAGCCCTTGTCACGGAAGTGGCGTTTGATCTCGCCCACGATCGTCGGGGTGGCGTAGGTGGAGAACTCCACCCCGCGGCCGAGATCGAAGCGGTCGATCGACTTGATCAGCCCGATGGTCGCGACCTGGGTGAGGTCGTCCAGCCACTCGCCCCGGTTGCGGAACCGGCGGGCGAGATATTCGACGAGGGGAAGGTGGAGCTCGACGAGCTCGTCACGGATGCGCTGACGCCGCGGGTCGTCGGGGGTCAACTCCACCAGTTCCGCGAAGAGCAGGCGCGCACGCACCCGGTCGGGCACCGCGTGGTCGCTGGCGGCCATGGCACGAGTCCTTTCCGTCACGCCGGCCTCGCCGCGCCTCGGCGCTTGCGGAGGACGATCGCCATACGGTCGGGGGAGTCGGTTACGGCATCCACATCGTCGGCCAGGGCGGTGAGCACCATCCACGCGAAGTCGTCGCGCTTCGGGGGGGTGTTTCCCACCGTGCTGACCTCGACCCGCACTTTCATCAGCTGCCCGGTGAGCTCGAACTCGGCAGTCAGATCGGTGCCGGGAACGGCCTGGGTCAGCAACATCGCGCACGCCTCGTCGACCGCGATCCGAAGATCCTCGATCTCGTCCAGCGTGAAGTCCAGCCGCACGGCAAGCGCGGCTGTCGCCGTACGCAGCACGGACAGATAGGCACTCGTCGCCGGCAGCCGGACGCTCACCACGTCACGGATCCCGCCCATGCCGACTGCGGGCGCCTCGGTGTGTTCGGTCACGTTCCTCCTCGCAGAGTCGCTGACTGCAACCTACAGCCCTGAGACGGTAGTTGGCCCGCTTGGACTCGCGATCGGGGCGATTTGCCACCGTCAAGAACCCCTGAAGATACGCAAAAGGGGCACCGTACTTATGGCGGCTCCGACGCGTCGCGGTCCGGCCCGTACCGGGCGGCGCCGACGCGCCGAGATCCGCCCTGTTCGGCGAGGCCGGGGCGTCGCGGCCCGGACGCCGTGCCGACGGCGGCGTGTTCCCGCCGACCCCTGATCCGGATCAAGGGAGTGTCGCGAGGACGTTTCCTTGATCCGGACCACCGGCACCCTCTCACGACATCGTTGTGAGGGTTTTAAGCCGCCTTGGTCTCCCAGAAGATCTTGGAGATGTCGTCGATCTTGCCGAGGAGCTCGTCGGCCTTGGCGACGTCGACCGTGCCCTTGCCGCCGGCCGCGCCCGCGAGCTTGGTGGCCTCCCAGAACAGCTGGTGCAGCTGCGGGTAGGTCTCCAGGTGCGGGGGCTTGAAGTAGTCGGTCCACAGCACCCACAGGTGGTGCTTGACCAGCTCGGCCCGCTCTTCCTTGATCGTCAGCGCGCGGGAGCGGAACACCGGGTCCTCGTTTCCGGCGTACTTCTCCATGATGGCCTTGACGGATTCGGCCTCGATGCGGGCCTGGGCCGGGTCGTACACGCCACAGGGCAGGTCGCAGTGCGCCGAGGCGATGTGCTTGGGGCGCATAAGTCGTGCGAGCATCGGAAATCCTTCCTTGATGCCAGGTTCAGAATGGTCCGGTTAACGACCTTACTCGTCTCCGAATGCCCGTGTGGGAGGGGGTTACGCTCCATGAGAGTCCGTGTCGCGGGAGAGTCGATGTTGCCCGCGCTGCGACCCGGCGACTGGCTCTGGGTACGGCGCGGCGCGGTCGTGCGGCCCGGAGACCTGGTCGTCGCCCGGCTGCCCTCCGACCCGGCCGTGCTCATCGTCAAGCGCGCCGCGTGGGAGGCGGACGGCGGCTGGTGGCTGGAGAGCGACAACCAGCGCGCCCCCGGCCGGCGCGACAGCTGGGACTTCGGGGCGCTGCCGCCGTCGTCGATCGTCGGCCGGGTGGTGCTGCGCTACTGGCCGGGCCTCTGGCGGGCCCGATAGGCACGGCGCCCGCTTACTGGACGACCTTCTGGCGGGCCCGGTAGGCGGCGACGTTGGCCCGGCTGGCGCACCGCTCCGAGCAGTAGCGGCGCGACCGGTTGGAGGAGGTGTCGAGGTAGGCCCTGCGGCAGGGCGGCGCCTGGCAGAGGCCGAGCCGGTCGACGCCGAGGTCGGTGATCATGGTGGCGAGTCCCATCACCGCGCCCACCGCGTACTGGTCGGCCATCCGGCCGCCCTCGGTGAGGTGCAGGTGCCAGCGCTCGCCGTCGTGACCGGAGATCTGCGGCTGGACCGGATGGTGGATCAGCAGCGAGTTGAGCCGGTCGACCACCGCCTCCTCGTCGCCCGCCTCGGCGGTCTCGAACACGATCATCAGCTCCTCGCGCAGGTCACGCAGGGCCTCCAGGTCGCTCCTGGTGATTCGGCAGCCGGGCCGGTAGCGGCCGCCCTCTTCCAGAAGCAGGCGCAGCCCTTCGAGACCGGTCAGCCGGTCGGGACTGTTGATCAGTAGTACGGCCAGCTCCGCGTAGGAGGTCAGGTCCATCTGGGGATCCGTCGATGTAAGAGGCGGCATGGATTTTGAGTATTACACGATGCGGTGAGGTTAACACCGGGACGGCGAAAGTGAACGGCTTACTCCACCGGAGGCAGTCTCAACATGTGGCACAATCGAGCAACGGGTGACCCCCGTACCCCTCCAGGCGACCGTGCTCAGTGAGCAGGCCCCGAGCGGCTACAGAAGCCCGGGACAGGCTTCCTCCGGCCGCTTCCGAAGGAAACATCCGTCTGTCTGACTGAACTACAGGGGTCGCTGTGGCTGCCATGCCATCCTCCATCTCTCCCGAAGCTCTCGAAGCCCTCGATCTGGATCCGGCCTTCGCCCTGCACCGCGGGGGCAAGCTGGAGGTCCGCTCGACTGTCCCGGTCCGTGACGCCGACGACCTGGCGCTCGCCTACACGCCGGGTGTGGCCAGGGTCTGCAGCGCGATCGCCGACGAGCCCGAGCTGGCCAAGGACTACACCTGGATCTCCAACGTGGTCGCCGTCGTCTCCGACGGCACCGCGGTGCTCGGCCTCGGCGACATCGGGCCCGCCGCCGCCATGCCGGTCATGGAGGGCAAGGCGCTGCTGTTCAAGCAGTTCGCGGGCGTCGACGCGGTGCCCATCTGCCTCGACTGCACCGACGTGGACGCGCTCGTCGAGACGGTCGTCCGGCTCGCCCCCTCCTTCGGGGGGATCAACCTCGAGGACATCAGCGCGCCCCGCTGCTTCGAGATCGAGTCGCGCCTTCGCGAGCTCCTCGACATCCCCGTCTTCCACGACGACCAGCACGGCACCGCGATCGTCACGCTGGCCGCGCTGAAGAACGCCGCGCGGCTGACCGGCCGCTCGCTGGGAGAGCTGCGGGTCGTGGTCGCCGGAGCCGGAGCCTCCGGGATCGCGGTCAGCCGGATCCTGCTCAACGCGGGCATCGGCGACATCGCGGTGGCCGACTCCAAGGGCCTCATCCACGAGGGCCGCGACGGGCTCAACCCGGTGAAGGAGGCCCTGGCGCGCGACAGCAACAGGGCGGGCCTGCGCGGTTCCACCGAGCAGGCGCTGGCCGGGGCCGACGTGTTCGTCGGGCTCTCGGGCTCGACGGTCTCCGAGGCGGCCATCGCGTCGATGGCCTCCGGTTCGATCGTCTTCGCGCTGTCCAACCCGACGCCCGAGGTGCGGCCGGACATCGCGCGCAAGTACGCGCACGTGGTCGCGACCGGCCGCTCCGACTTCCCCAACCAGATCAACAACGTGCTGGCCTTCCCCGGCGTCTTCCGCGGGGCGCTCGACGTCCGCGCCACCACGATCACCGAGAACATGAAGGTCGCCGCCGCCGAGGCGCTGGCCGGGGTGGTCGGGGACGACCTGTCGGCCGACTGCGTGATCCCCAGCCCGTTCGACGAGCGTGTCGCCCCGGCGGTCATCGCCGCCGTCTCCGCGCAGGCCCGCGCCGACGGGGTGGCCCGCCTCTAGGGGCGCGACCTCTCCGGGTGGGTGATCCCGCCGTACAGCGCGGGCTCCCGCCCACCTCATGCTCGGCTGATGCCCACCAGGCACGCGATCGCGGACGCCCCTCGCCGGACCGGCGAGGGGCGTCCGTGCTTTCCGGAAACCCCGATATACGTCACGGATCGTGCTATAAAAAGAGCTCTCAGTTACCTATGTGCGTAAGGTGTGCATCAGGCATCCGATGCGCGCGGGGACAGATCACGCGCGCCGTCGGCGCGCGGGTGGTTCTCGCGGTGAGGGGAGCTATGGAACGCGAGCCCAACCGACTACTCCAGAGGCGCATCGCCGAGGCGGGCTTCACCCACAAGGGACTGGCCCGCCGGCTCAACGATCTCGGCGCGGCTCGCGGCCTGTCCGGTCTGAGGTACGACCACAGTTCCGTGCTGCGCTGGATCGCGGGCCAGCGGCCGAGAGACCCGGTCACGGGGCTGCTCGCCGAGATCTTCGCGCTCCGGCTCGGCAGGGCCGTGAGCCCCGAGGATCTCGGCCTGCCGGCCGTCCTGACGCCTCTCGACCTCGGGCAGGAGTTCAACCACACCTGGCAGGAGGGAATCTCGACCGTGACAGCACTGTGGCGCGGGGACGTGGAGAGACGAAGATTCTTGCTCGACTCCACCTTCGCGATCGGGGCCGGGTCCGCCGGAGCGCTGCGCTGGCTGACCCTTCCGCTGGAGGGCCACCCCGAGGGGCGGGGCACCCGGCGCGTCGGCATGGACGACATCGCGGCGATCCGGGAGGTCACCCGGTCCTTCGGCGAGCTGGACAACAGGTTCGGCGGCGGCAGGGTCCGCCCCGCTGTCGTGAAATATCTGGACACGGCGGTCGCGCCGCTTCTCAGTGACGGCTCGTACGCCGAGAACACGGGCAAGGCGCTGGCGTCGGCCGCCGCCGAGCTGACCCGGCTGGCCGGGTGGATGGCCTACGACCTGGAACAGCACGGCCTGGCCCAGCGCTACCTGATCCAGGCGCTGCGCCTGGCGCGCGGGGCGGGCGACCACGGGCTCGGCGGCGAGATTCTCGCCGGGATGAGCCACCAGGCCATATATATAGGACAACCCGCCCATGCGCTCGACCTGGCCAGGGCCGCACAGCTCTCCGCCCGCCGGGCCGGGGTCTTCGCCCTGCTGGCCGAGACGCATGTCCTGGAGGCCCACGCCCACGCGGCGCTGGACGATCGCGCGGCGTGCGCGAGCTCCCTGCACGAGGCCGAGCTGTCCTTCGACCGGCGCAGGGCCGGTCACGAGCCCGACTGGATCTCCTACTTCGACGAGGCCTACCTGTCGGCGAAGTTCGCGCACTGCTTCCGCGATCTGGGCGACGGGCCGGGCGCGGTACGGCACGCCAGGCGTTCGCTGGAGATGGACGGGCGCTACGTGCGCGGGCGGATGTTCAACCTGTCGCTGCTCTCGGCCGGGCTGCTCGCCTCGGGGGAGCTGGAGGAGGCCTGTTCCGTCGCGGTGGAGGCGCTGGAGCTGGCGAAGGGACTGGAGTCGGCCAGGACCAGGTCGTACGTCGCCGACCTGCGGCGGAGGCTGGATCCCCACGCCGCCGAGCGACCGGTGGTGGAGCTGAACGAGCGGGTCGGGGAGCTCAACCCCGCCTGAGCGCCGGCTAGGGGATCTCGCCGCTGGGGGATCTCGTCGGAGGCTTCCGGTGGGGGATGGCCGAAGGGGCCCGGCTGGTGCCGGGCCCCTTCGGGTGAAGCTAAGTAATGCTGGTGGTGCTGTGAGTCTGAGGTTTGGACGCTCAGGCTCGGGTGATCGTCAGGGAGCTACTACT
>NZ_JBPJUQ010000072.1:0-39477 GCF_051192615.1 Streptosporangium sp. G11 | reverse complement strand
GCAGCTGGGCCGGGTGGTTGCAGACCTGCTTGAGCTTCGTCATGGTCGCCAGCACGTTGCCACGCCGCTCGATGCCCGTGGAGGCGTCGATCCTTCCCAGCATCTCGCCGGTCACGGCCCTGTACAGCTCCGCCTGCTCCGGGGTGAGCGTGCACCAGACCTTCATCTCCTGCTTCTCGGGCAGGTCGGAGATGATCGAGCGGTCGGTCTTGAGCCGCCGCAGCACGAACGGCCCGGTGGCCCGCTTCAGCGCCGCGGTGGCGTCGGGGTCGCGCCGCGTCTCGATCGGTTCCTGGTATCGGGTCCTGAACCGCCTGGCCGGGCCGAGCAGGCCGGGATTGCAGAACTCCATGATCGACCAGAGCTCCGCCAGATGGTTCTCCACCGGCGTGCCCGTCAGCGCCAGCCGGGTGCGGGCGGGGATGGACCGCACCGCCCTGGACTGCTGCGCCGAGCTGTTCTTGATCGCCTGCGCCTCGTCGCAGACCACCCGCTCCCACCCGAGCCCCGCGAGCGCCCCAAGGTCCCGGAGCGCGGTGCCGTACGTGGTGACGACCAGGTCGGCCTCCCGCACGGCGGCGGCCAGCTCCTCGTCGCGCCTGCGCGTGCCGCCGTGGTGGACGTGGACGCGCAGCGACGGGGCGAATCTGGACGCCTCCTTCTGCCAGTTGCCGATCAGCGACATCGGGCAGACCAGCAGCGTCGGTGCGGGCGTGCCGGTCTCGCGCTCGGACAGCAGGAGCGACAGGGTCGAGATGGTCTTCCCGAGGCCCATGTCGTCGGCCAGGATGCCCCCCAGCCCGAGCCCGGACAGGAAGCTCAGCCAGGACAGGCCGCGCTCCTGGTAGGGGCGGAGAGATCCGCGCAGCGCCCGGGGCGGGGCGACCGGGGTGAGACGGCGGTCGGCCTCACCGGAGAGAAGGTCGCCCAGGAGACCGTCGGCGTCGACCGCGATCAGCGGCAGCCTCTCGTCACCGCCCTCCACGACCTCGCGGATCACCTCGCCGACGGTCCGCTCGCCGCCGCCGCGCTGCTCGATCACCCTCAGGGCCGCCTTGACCTGCTGGTCGTCCAGCTCGACCCACCGGCCCTTGACCCGTACCAGGGGGACGCGAAGCCCGGCCAGCCCGGTCAGCTCCTCCGCGCCGATCGTGTGGTCGCCGACGGCGACCTCCAGCCGGACGCTCACCCGCCCGCCGAGGCCGGACCCCTCGCCGCCGTCGCTGTCCTCGTCGCCGGTGAGCGCGCGGGTGGTCAGCTTCAGGCCCAGCCCCTGGCGTCCGGCCCAGGCCGGCAGCCGCACGCCGTACCCCGCCGCCCTGAGCATGGGCGCGCCGTTGCGGAGGAACGAGAACGCCCACCCCGTCTCGACCGTCAGGGTGACCGGCTCGGGGACGCGCAGCGCGACGTAGAGGTCGGGATGGAGGCGTACGGCCCGGCCGAGGTCGGCGCGGATCAGCTCCTCGGGCCGCTCGGGCAGCCACGGCGCCCGCTCACCGGCCCGGATCCGCTCGGCGGACAGATAGCCGACGGGTTCGCGCTCCTCGCGCCACTGACCGGTCTCGCCGCGCTCGTCGTCTCCGCCGCCCTCGCGTCCCCGGTCTCCCGCCTGCTCTCCGCCGCCTTCGCGTGCCCCGCCGGAGGCGTCGTCGAGGCGATCCGCGGGGGCGAGGCCGAACTCGACCCTCCAGGAGTCGCCGTCGCCGGCGGGCTCGATCAGCCGGAAGCAGACCCTGACCGGCCCGCCCAGCTCGTGCGCGGAGTCGAACCAGCGGGTCAGAGCTTCGCCGAGCGCCGCCGCCTCGTCCGGTCTCGCGCCGGGGAGGGAGGCGTCCTCGCAGGTCAGCGCGTACAGCCAGCGGTCGGGCAGAGCGGTCTTGGGGCCGGGACGGTTGCCGAGGATCAGCCGGTCGGGCAGCGACAGCCGCGCCGCGCCGTCGACCAGGCCGGTCAAAACCTCGTCCAGCACCTCTCCCGCCGGTCGCTCGTGCGCCACCGCCCTGCACACGGGCGGCATCGCATCGGCGAGGCCGGGCAGCGCGGCCAGGTCGGCGCCGGTCAGCACCGGGCGCCAGCGGGCCGCGTGAACGTCGCCCTCCAGGACGAGCTGGGGCAGGATCCGGCCGCGCCGGACCAGCCCGCGAGCGTGCTCGGCGACCACGGCGAGATAGCGGAGGGAGAGGGCCGGCTCCCAGGCGAGATCCTCGGCGCCGCGTACGCCCCCGGCGGCGAGGCCGGGAGGGCCGGGGCCGAGATCCGACAGCGAGCCGAGCAGGCGGAGCGCGCCGGCCGGATGGAACAGCAGGGCGGGAACCCGCCAGGCGGAGATCTTCGGACTCCGCGCCCGGCTGGCCAGGCCGGACTCGGGGGAGGGCAGCGGGCCCGAGGCCGAGCCGGGGAGCAGGAGGACCAGCTCGCCCTCTGCGGCCGTGGTGTTCGTCGGGGTCGCGATGGTCCCGGTGCTCGTGACGCCCGGGATGTGTGCGACGGCGGGGACACTCGCGATGGCCGGGACACCCGTGACGATGGGAGCACCCGTGACGGCCGGGATGCCCGGGGCGGCCCTCTGAGGGGTCGCCCCGCCCCTGCGGGCCCCGCCCCCACCTCCAGGGAGGGCCCCACCTGAAACTTCGCTCAGCGTCCCATTTAGGGCTTCCTCGGGTGAATCATCCGAAATTCCCCCGAGGGCGGCGGCCAGTGCGGCCGTGGACGCTGCGAAGGGGTGCGGGCGGAGGGCGGCGCGGGAAACGGACGCCGGGGTCCGGGCGGTGTCTTCCGCCCAGATCCCCAGGAGCCCGTCCACCCACGCGCCATGGACCACGAGCACCTGACCACCCCTAGTTCTTCGTCGTGTGGCGGGCGCCGCCCCCGGGCCCGGCCTGCGGACAGACTAGACGTGGCTGCGGAATGCGCGGATCGCCAGAGGGGCGAAGACCAGGGCGAAGCCCGCGGCCCAGAGCAGCGAGAAGAAGGTGGCCTGGCCGACGTCACCGCCGATGAGAAGGCCGCGGATGGCGTCCGCCAGGTGCGTCACAGGGTTGATGTCCGACCAGGTCTTCAGCCAGGACGGGAAGGTGGCGGAGGGCACCAGCGCGCTGCTGGTGAAGGTCAGCGGCATCATCGTGGAGAAGGAGATCATCTGCACCTTCTCGGGGCTGGAGGCCTTCAGGCCGATCAGCACCGACATCCAGGACATGGCCAGGGCGACCACGACCAGCAGGGCCAGGGCACCCAGCAGGCCGAAGACGCTGGTGGTCACCCGGAAGCCCAGCACCATGCCGAAACCGATCAGCAGGGCGAACGCCCACACCTGCTTGACGGTGTCGGCGATGATGCGCCCCGACAGGGGTGCGGTGCGGGCGATGGGCAGGCTGCGCAGCCGGTCGAAGACGCCCTTGGTGATGTCGGTGTTGAGGCCGATGGCGGTGGACAGCGTGTAGAACAGGGCGTTCTGCACGAGCAGGCCGGGCAGGGCGAACTGCAGGTAGTCGCCGGTGGATCCGGAGATGGCACCGCCGAATACGTAGGTGAACAGCAGCAGGAACATGATGGGCTGGATGCTCAGATCCAGCAGCTCCCACGGGTTGTGCTTGATCTGGACCAGGCTGCGCCAGGCCAGCGTCATGGTCTGCTGCAGCGTGGCCAGGGGGGTGACGCGCTTGGCGGCCACCTGCGGGATGGTCGTCGTCAGCGTGGTCATGCGAAAGCCTCTTCTTTCCGGGGGGTGCCCTCGTCGTCGGGGGCGGCCTCGTCGTCCGGCAGGCGGCCGGTGAGGGACAGGAACACCTCGTCCAGGCTGGACTTGCGCAGCGCGAGCTCCGAGGCGGTGACGCCCTGGTCGTCGAGGAGACGCACGATCGCCGGGACGACGGCGGGGTCGTGGACGGAGGCGGTGGCCTTGCCCCCGTTGAGGTCGGGCTTCTCTCCCAGCACGTCGGCCATGATCTTGCCGACGAGTTCGAGGTGCTCGGCCCGCAGGGGGCGCACCTCCAGGACCTGGGCGCCGGTGGTCGCCTTGAGCTGGTCGGAGGTGCCGGAGGCGATGACCTTGCCGTGGTCGAAGACGACGATGTCGTCGGCGAGCTGGTCGGCCTCCTCCAGATACTGGGTGGTGAGCAGCACCGTGACGCCGTCGGCCATCAGACCGCGCACCACGCTCCACAGGTCGGTGCGGCTGCGCGGGTCGAGCCCGGTGGTGGGCTCGTCGAGGAAGAGCACCTGGGGCCGGCCGACCAGGCTGGCGGCCAGGTCAAGGCGGCGGCGCATGCCGCCGGAGTAGGTCTTGGTGGCGCGCCCCCCGGCGTCGGACAGATCGAAACGCTTCAGCAGCTCGCCGGCGCGTGCCCGGGAATCGGGGCGTGTCATGCCCAGCAGGCGGCCGATCATCATCAGGTTCTCGACGCCGGTGAGCATCTCGTCGACGGCGGCGTACTGGCCCGTCAGGCCGATCAACGAGCGCACCTGGTGGGCCTGGCGCGTCACGTCGTAGCCGCCGACGCTCGCGGTGCCGGCGTCGGGGCGCAGCAACGTCGCCAGGATGCGCACCGCGGTGGTCTTGCCCGCCCCGTTGGGGCCGAGCACGCCCAGCAACCGCCCCTGCGGCACGGCGAGATCCACCCCGTCCAGCGCGCGGGTCTCCCCGTAGCGCTTCACCAGCCCCTCGGCCTGGATCGCATAGGTCATCATTCGCACCTCTCCGTAATTCTCGGACCCCCAGCATGCCCTGAGCCACCGACACTTTTTCGACCTCCAACTGGGGAAGAGGCGAAAGGGGCGCCGGCGGACCCCGGCGACCGGCAGGCGAGGGCCGTCATGCCGGAGCATCTGTTCTGAGCACCCGCCTCCGGGCACCGCGCCGCTCCGGCTTCCCCAGGCCGCATCCCCCGCTCCCGGGTCCGCCGCGCCGCCTCCGGCTTCCCCGGGCCGCGTCCCCCGCTCCCGGCCCCGCCTCCCGGCCCGCCGCGGTGCCCGGAGGAGTTCCTTCCGTGATGCGGCCGCAACGCCCGTCGCGACAAGAGCGTTTAGGCTGACAGCGTGAGCGACCGAGCCGATGAGCACAGCGCCGCCTCCCAGGAGGCCAGGGCGGCCGGTCTGCCGGGTGAGCGCCGCGCCGGCGTTCCCGGGCGCGCCGGCGTCTCCCTGCGCGCCCCCGCCAACCCGGTCTCCCGCAAGGCCATCACGTTGTGGCTGCTGGAGGGGCTGTTCTGGTCCGTTCTCCTGGCGGGGGGTTCCTTCTTCCTGGCCAGGTGGATCGACGAGGACCAGTGGTCCTGGCTGCCCGGGTGGGCGCTCGACAACATCTGGTGGCTGCCGTGGCTGATGGTGCTGCTCCTGATCCCCGGCACGCTCATCGAGCCGTTCTGGCGATACGCCGTGCACCGCTGGGAGCTCAGCGGAGACGTCGTCTACGCCCGTTCCGGCTGGCTCAGCAGGGAATGGGTGTTCGTCCCCGTCAGCAGGATCCAGACGGTCGACAAGGCGCAGGGCTGGTTCGAGCGCATGCTGGGCCTGGCCACGGTCGAGATCCGCACCGCCTCCCACGCGGGCTCGTCCACGATCAAGGGCCTTGAGTACGAGGTCGCCGCCGAGCTGGCCGAGGGCCTCGCCCGCCGCGCGGAAGAACTCAGGGACGACGCGACGTGACCGAATCCTCCCCCGACCGTCCCCCGGCCGACCGTTCTCCGGCCGGCGAGTCTCCGGCCGACCGTTCTCCGGTCGGCGAGTCTCCGGCCGACCGTCCTTCGATCGGCGGACCGCCGGCCGAGCAGGGGCCTGACCGGCGCCCACCGGCCGGATCCCATCCGCGGGCCGATCCGGACGGCTCCGACGCGGGCGGATGGACCGCGCCCGGCGGCGCGCCGCATTCGCCGCACGCCCAGGCCGGTGACGGACCGGGTTTCCCGGGCGTGCCGGGCGGTGGCGTGGCCGGTGCGGGAGCCGTACCGGAAGGGGGGCCGCCGGACGCGCAGGGGATGGGAGCCGAGCCGGGGGTGCCGACGGGCAGGCCGCTGAGACTCAGCCCGAAGGTGCTGCTGACCGATCCGATCCGGATGCTGCCCTCGCTCTTCCTGCCGCTGGCCGGTGTCCTGTTCCTCGGCGGGTTCTCCCCCGGATCGTTCGTGTGGGCGGCGGTGGGCGTCGTCGGCTCCGTCGCGTTCGCGGCCGTGCGCTGGGCCACCTTCACCTACCAGATCGTCGGCGACCGGCTGGAACTCACCCGGTCGCTGATCAGCAGGTCGGTGCGGACGATCCCGCTGGAGCGGATCCGCGGCGTCGACGTCAGCGCCCCGCCCCTGCACCGCCTGCTCGGCATCGCCGTCCTCAGGATCGACACCGGCGCGGGCGGCGACGACAAGCAGGAGGGCGAGCTCGACGGGGTCACCGTCGAGGAGGGGGAGCGGCTCAAGGCCGTGCTGCTCTGGCACGCCCGCGCCCGTACGGCGAGACGTGTCCAGGCGCGCGAAGCGGCTTCGGCGGCCGGGATCGCCTCCGGCTCCGGTGAGCTCACGGCCGGCGCGTCCGGCATGTCCGGTGTGCCGGCCGGGTCGGAGGAGCGGGCAGCCGGATCCTCCACCCGCCACGAGGTGGGCGACACGACCCCCGAGCGGGTGTTCTTCGTGATGCCGAGGAAGTGGCTCGTGTACGGCCCCATCTCCGGCGCCTACCTGCTGACCCCGTTCGCGCTGGTGGCCGGTGCCGTGGGCCTGGCGTTCCAGTGGGGCAGCGAGTTCAGGATCGACAGGCGCGTCGTGGTGGGTCTCGGGGAGTGGCTCTGGGCGCACCCGCCCCTGCTCATCGCGGCCCTGATACTGCTGCTCCTGGCCATGCCGGTGATCGCTGTGATCATGTACGTGGTGTTCAACTGGGACTTCACCCTCCGCGCCAGCGAGGGATACCTGGTCGCCGGGCGCGGTCTGATCACGCGCAGGAGCGTGTCGCTGGAGCGGCGCAGGGTGCGGGGGTTCGAGTTCGTCGAGGGCCCGGCCGAGCGCAGGGCGGGACTCGGCCGCGCCTGGGCGATCGTGACCGGTCTCGGCGACTCGGAGACCCGGGGGCAGCTGATGCCCGTGGCTCCGAGGGACATCGTGCTCGACGTGGTGGGCGAGGCGATCGGCCCGATCGCCACCGGGCTGCGGCCGCACCCGCCCGCGGCGCGCAGGCGCAGGCTGTTCCGGGCGATCTTCCCGTGGCTGGTGATCGCCGCCTGCGCGGTGGCGGCCGCCCTGCTGTGGTCCGGGTTCTGGTGGGTGCTCGCGGTGCCCGCCCTGCTCCTCGCGCTGCTGGGCGTCCCGCTCGGCCTCGACCGTTACCGGTCCCTCGGCCACACCTACGACGGGAGCCGCCTGTCGGTCAGGTCGGGCTCGCTGCGACGCTCCCAGGCGGTCGTGGAGGAGCGGGCCGTGGTCGGCTGGACCCTGAGCCAGACCTGGTTCCAGCGTCGCGCCGGTCTGCTGACCGTGACCGCGGGCGTGGGTGCGGGCACCGGCGGTTACGCCGCCCTCGACGTCGGCGAGGCCGAGGGGCCGGCATTCGCCGCCGAGGTCACCCCCGCCTGGCTCACCCCGTTCCTCGTTCCGGACGCCTCCGCGACCCCGGAGGCCCCCGCGTCCGGCGGGCCGCTCTCGCGCTGAGGGCTGCCCGCGTCCAGAAACTCCCGCGTCCGGAAACCGTCGCCTCCGAGGACTCCCTCTCCGAGAACTTCCCCTTCGAGGACTTCCCTCCGAGGACTTCCCGCGTCCGCCGGGAACGGCCGCCATACGGCGAGGCGGGGGCGACCGGTGTCCCCGGTCACCCCCGCCTGGCGCGGTGCGGTCAGTCCTGGCGGCGGGCGCCGAACATGATCTCGTCCCAGGTCGGTACGGACGCGCGCCGTCCCCGGGACTTCTTGGCGGGCCGGGCCGGAGCCGGTGCCGGCTTCGGCGGATCCGCGGGCTTTTCCGCCGCGGGCTTGTCGACCTTGCTCTCCTGCATTGCCCCCGTGTCCCCCTGTGTCTCTTGCCTGCCAGGCTCGGCCTTGGCCCGCTCGTCCACGCTGACGCGCGCCGCCGGTACGGCTATCGGACCCTCCTGGGCCGCTCCGGTCTCCGGTGCGGGGTCGGAGGCGGGGGTCTCCTTCGCCGCGACGGGCTTCTCCGCTTCCGCGGAAGCCTGCTCGGTGGCCTTCGCGGCCGGGGGGGACGGCTGGTCGGCGGGGTCGGGCAGGACGGCGGCCGGAGCGGTCACGGCCGGTTCCGGCGTGGTCGTGGCGGGGGGCGAGGGCTCCGCGATCTCGGCGGCCTCCGGAGCCTTCACGGCCTCCGGGATCTGCGCAGCCTCCGGAACCTTGACCACCTCGGGTTCGGCCGCGGTCTCCTGCCCGGTGACCGCTCCCTCGGAGGGGGCGGCCGGTCCGTGCGCGGGAGACGACGCCTCCGGCGGGAGGACCCGTTCCCGCGCGGTGGCGGATCCGTGCGCGGCGGGCTCAGGCTCCGGCGCGGTCACCGCGGGCGGCTCGACAGTCGCCGCGGCGGGCCGCGACACGGGGACGGGCCGCGACGCGTCGGGGGTCACGGGCTCCGGCGCAGGGGAGGAAGGCGGCCCGTACGCGGCCGGTGTGACCGGCTCGTACGCGGCCGGCTCGTACGTGACGGGCTCGTGCGCGGCCGGTGTGACCGGCTCGTACGTGACGGGCTCGTGCGCCGCCGGCGTGACCGGCTCGTACGGGGGCGGGTACGGGGCGACGGGCTCGGGCAGCACGGGCTCGGGGGGCCTGACCCGCGTGACGGGGGCGGAACCCTGGGCCGCGGGGGCGGCGGGCTCCGGAGCCCTTTCCGGCTGGTATCCGGCCGGGTCGGGAGCGCGCAGCGGCGGCACCGACACCCTCGGCGCCTCGTATCCGGCGGGGAGCGGGGGCATCGGCGGCTGCTGGTAGGCGGCCGGGGACGGCACGGACGGCGCGGGGGGCGCCGGGGGCTCGACCTGGGCGTAGGCGGGCCGGGGCTGAACCGGGGTCTCGTGCCGCAGGACCGAGGGGAAGGCCACCGGCGGCTGGTTCAGCGGCTCGGGCGCCAGCGGCGGCACCGGCGCGAGCTTGGCCATTCTCGGGACGAACGGCGTGACCGTGGTGTCCTCGACCGGCTCGACGTCCTCTCCGCTGGAGAGCCGCAGGGCCTCGTCGTCGTGGGGCGTGATGTGACGCCGGCGCGGGTCGAAGAGCCACTCGGCGTTGCGCGTGTGACCGTTCCACACGAAACCGAGCTTGATGCGCCACATGTTGTCGTCCCGCTTGGCGGAATCCCACTCGATCTCGTCGGCGGGGACGCCACGGCGGGTCAGCCGCTCGGCGACCAGGTCGCCGAGGGTGGGACCGGGAGCGGAGTCGCCGGGCAGGCGTACGGCGCAGCGCTGCGCCTGCTGTGCCATGTACTCACGTTCCTGGAGCACGGGACCCTCGAACCATCGCACGCGCTCGACCGGGATTCCCGCCGTGTTGGCGATCTCCTCCGCGGTCTCGCCGGCACGGATCCGGGCCTGGATCTCCTTGGGGCGCAACGGACTCTCCACTTCGATCTCGTACTGGCCGAGACGGGAGAAGTTGCCGCGGACGGCAGCACGGAGCCGGTCGTCGACGGGCAGCGTGAACCGGGTGCCCCGGCCGGCTGTCGCCAGCACGAGATAGGTCCCGTCCTCACTCACCGCGACGAGTCGGAGCTCCTGCATGCGAGTCCCTTCGTCGTCGTGCTCAATCTTCCCCCGGACCCTTGAGTCTCTCGCGTGTGCCGGTTGCCTGCCAGCACCGTACCCGGCATGTCCGAACATCGCCTTCCTGGATGGGGCTCGCAGCGATGTGACGCCGGTCACATTTGCTCCATTCATCTAATACAGGGCACCGGTCTGGAGCAGCAACTTCGGGGTCCTCCAGGGATTCTCACGGATAACTCCGGGAACCGCTGCGGACTTCCACCAAGAACCGGGAGATGGCGGTGAGGCCGGTCCGCCGGTCCGGGCAGGATGTGCCGCGATCGCGGCGTTGTGCGGGGGCCGGTCGTCGCGGTCCGTGACGACGGGACGCGGCGGCGGCTGGCATGGACGGCGGGAGAAGGTCATCTCCAGCGGACTCCCTCGGGGTCGAGCGGCGCGGGCGTCTGCGAATCTGCCCCTCGTACGCGCCCGGGGAACGGCGGGACACGCGGACGCGTCACTCTTCGAGCGAGCCTTTGCGTCACCCTTTACCGAAAGCTGGTGAGAAGCGGCCGATTCGGGGGAACGCGACGCGCCCCGGGGCCGCGTGGCGAGGGCGGAGCGGAGGGGATTTCCGTCCGAGGGGTGGCGTTCCTCAGCCCAGGACGGTGTCGAGATGGTCGTTGGCGAAGGCGCGCCCCGGGTCGAGGGCCTCCCGCACGGCCAGGAAGTCATCGAAACGGGGATAGACCGTCGCCAGGTAGGCGGCGTCGCGGGTGTGTAGTTTGCCCCAGTGCGGCCGGCCGCCGAGCCTCGTCATGATCTCCTCGACGCCCTCGAAGTAGGCCGGGTTCGGGGTCGGCCGGTAGACGTGGCAGGCGATGTAGGCCGAGTCCCTGCCGTAGGCGGTGGACAGCCAGGCGTCCGAGGCCGGGGTGACGCGCACCTCGACCGGGAAGCTGATCTTCCAGTCTCGCAGTTCCAGCAGGTCGCGCACCTCGCGGAGGGCCTGGCCGAGGTGCTCGCGCGAGATGGCGTACTCCATCTCCAGGAAGCGCACCTCCCGCACGCTCGTGAAGATCCGGTGCGAGGCGTCGGTGTGGGCCGAGGCCGACAGCGTCGCGGCCGAGAGCGCGTTGAGCCGGGGGATGGCGCCCGGGTAGCGGCCGCCGACGCCGCACAGCGCGCCGAACAGGGTGTTCTCCATGAAGTGGTTGTCGAGCCAGTACTTCAGCGCGCTCGGGGGCCTGGGCGGGCCGGGGCTGCGGTTGTTGCGCTTGGTCAGGCAGGTGTCGGTGTGCGGCAGCCAGAAGAAGTCGAGGTGCTCGTTGCCGGCGACGAGCGTGTCGAGGGAGCCGAGGATCGCGGTCAGCGGCATCGGCTCCCGTACGCTGCGCAGCAGGAAGGCCGGCTCCACCCGGAAGGTCACCGCGGTCACCACGCCCAGCGCGCCCAGGCTCACCCTGGCGGCGTCGAACAGGTCCCGCTCGGCCACCCCGTGGATCTTCCCCTCGCCGTCGCCGCGGACCGTGACGATCTCGCCGTCGGCGAGCACCATCTCCAGTGCCAGCACCTGGTCCGCCATCCCGCCGACGTCCCTGCCGGTGCCGTGGGTGCCGGTCTGGATGGCCCCGGCCACGGTCTGCGCGTCGATGTCGCCCATGTTGGCCAGGGCCAGGCCCCTCCGGTGCAGCTCCCGGTTGAGGGCGCCGACCGTCGTCCCGGCCTCGGCCGTCACCCAGCCGTCTCCGGCCTCGCGGATCCCGGTCAGCGCGTCGGGCCGCAGCAGGAGGCCGTCGGTCAGCGCCACGGGGGTGAAGGAGTGACCGGTGCCGGTCATGCGCACCCGGCGGCCCGCCGCGGCGGCGTCCCGTACGGCCCGCGAGACCTCCTCGGCGGAGGAGGGCGCGCGGACCTCCGCGGGGGTGGCGGACTGGTTTCGCGCCCAGTTGCGGAAGGTCTCGCCCATGTTCACTCCTGCCCAGCGGGCGGCACCCGGCCGTACGGGGGCGCCGACGCCCGGCTCACGCGGGAGTCCCGCCCACGATCAGGTGGGCCACCGCCGGTTCACGTTCGCGCGCTTCGCCAGCGAATATGAACGATACTCACGATTGCTGCTGGGCAACAGGGGTCCGCAACCAGGCGGAGCCGCCGACGCCGATCGCCACGGCCAGCAGGGCGCAGGCGAAGGAGAACCCGTAGGCGTTGGAGGCGCCGAACGCGTCGGTGAGCCTGCCTCCCGCCCACGCGCCGATCGCCACGCCGAACCCGACCGAGGTCGAGATCCACGCCATGCCCTCGGTGAGCAGGCGGGCCGGGACCAGCCGCTCGGTCAGGCTGTAGCCGGTGATGACGGTCGGGGAGATGGCCAGCCCGGCCAGGAACAGCGCGCCCGCCATGACCCTGATGTCGCCGATGAGCATGATCGGGGTCAGGCCCACCGCGAACACCCCGAGCGAGCGGACGAACCTGCTGCTCAGCGGGATGCTCCACTGCCGCGCGCCGTACCAGAGGCCGGAGACCAGGCTCCCGCCGGCGAACGAGGCGAGCAGCAGCCCGGCCGCGGCCTTGGAGCCCTGCTCCTCGGCGAACGCGACCGTGATCAGGTCGACCGAGCCGAACACCGCTCCCATCGCCAGGAAGGCGCACGACATCAGGGCGACGCCGGGAATGGTGATCGGGGTGCCCGAGCCGGTCTCCCTGGGGCGGATGGGCGGCTCCGTGCCGCGCTGCAGGGCGAAGGCGATGGTGCCCACGATCGTGCAGGCCAGAGCCACGATCAGGCCCGCGTACGGGTTGATCATGGTGGCCAGGACGGTGACCAGCGCCGGGCCCGCGACGAAGATGACCTCGTCGGCCACCGACTCGAAGGAGAACGCCGTGTGCAGCCTCGCCGACCCGGCCAGCAGGTGCGACCAGCGGGCCCGCACGAGCGAGCCGAGCGAGAGCGCGGTCGCGCCGACCACGACGCCGGTGGCGAAGAGCGTCCAGCGGGGGGCGCCGTACTCGGCGCAGAGCATCAGGCCGGTCAGCGTGGCGCCGTGCGTCAGCGTGAGCGGGATGACTATTCTGGCCTGGCCGAACCTGTCCACCAGGCGCCCCGACAGCGGGGCCGCGACGGCGAAGGAGACGCTGACGGTGGCCGCGACCGCGCCCGCCGTCGCGTAGGAGTCGGTGAGTTCTTTGACGAGCACCATGATGCCGATGCCGAGCATCGACATCGGCATCCGCCCGAAGAACCCCGCGATGACGAAGCCCTTGACGCCGGGCGTGCTGAAGAGCCCCCTGTACGGCCCGACCACGGATGATCCCCTTGCTGTTCTGCGCGCGTGGAACATGCCGACGATTTCGCACAGAACCGCCGATCGGCAAGTGATTTTCCGGGCAACGGCTCACGACGCGGTCCGTTGGAGCTAACGTGAGCGCGGTGTCACGTCTTCCCGGGTTGCGGTTGTTCGTCCCAGTGATGGTCGCCATGACCGCCCTCCTCGCCCTCGGCGGCGTCGCGCTCGCGGTGATCAACGCCGGTCGCCCCGCCGCTCCCGCCGCCTCCGGCGAGAGCGCCGTCGTGGAGTCCCGCATCCGGGATCTGTCGGCGATCGCGCCGGTGGCCAGCCCTCCCGCGATCCCGGTGGACCCGGCGAACCCGAACCCGGACGCCCCGGCCGGAGACGACCCCGACCCTGCGGCCACGGGTCCGCGGGATCCGGGCTCGCGGGATCCGGCGCCCGAGAGCTCCGTGCCGCGCGATTCCGCCTCCCAGGGACCGTCTCCCGGGCCGGGAACCGGACAGACCCCCGTCCCCGATCCGGGAGGGACGGGCGCTCCCGGGCTCACCTCCACCCCGCCCCGGCTGCTGGTCATCTCCCCCTCGACGCTGACCGAGCAGACCAAGGAGGACATCTCCCGGCTCAAGTACGTCCAGAAGATCGACTCCTTCGACGGCGGGGCGGTCAAGGTGTCCGGGGTCGGGCTCAACCTCATCGCGGTCGACCCCGCCCGCTTTCGCGCGTGGGCCCCCAGGGCCGTCGCCGACCAGCAGGGGGTCTGGAACGCCCTCGCCAGGGGGGAGTTCGTCGCCGACAGCTCTGCGGCGCGCCGCCTCGGACTGGTCCTCGGCTCGGAGTACCAGGTGGACGGCGGCCCCCGGCTGCGTGCCGCGGCCTCCGCCTCGTTCGGCCTGCCCGGCGTGGACGGCATCGTGGGGGAGGAGACCGGCCGCAGGCTGGGCCTGCTGCCGGGCGTGGCACTGCTCGTGCACGGCCCGGAGAAGGCCGCCGCCATCCTCAGGACACGGGTGGGCAGGCTGCTGAGCCCGGGTTCCCAGGTGGTCGCCGTCGGCGGTGCCCGTGCGGCGAAGCCCACCCTGAAGCCCACCGTGAAGGCCACCACCGGCGGGACGACAGGGAAGACGGGAACCGGCCGGGTGCGGAGGGCCGCGGTCGGCAGGCCAGGCAGCTATCTGGAGCTCTACCGCAAGGCGGCCGAGGTCTGCCCGGGGCTCTCCTGGACGGTCCTGGCCGCGATCGGCCAGGTGGAGAGCTCGCACGGGCGCAACAACGGCCCCTCCTCGGCGGGCGCGCAGGGACCGATGCAGTTCATGCCCGCCACCTGGAAGGCCTACGGCGTGGACGGCGACGGCGACGGCGTCGCCGACATCTGGAACCCGTACGACGCGGTTCCCGGCGCGGCCAACTACCTGTGCGCCAACGGGGCGGGCAGGGGCGGCAAGAAGCTGGAGAAGGCCGTCTGGTTCTACAACCACTCCTGGTCGTACGTCGCCAAGGTCATGGGCATCTCCCGCGGCTACGCCGCCGCCTACCCCTGAGGCGCCCGCGGGCACCCGCACCCGCGACCGCCCTCGACCCGATGAGCGCCCGCGACCCGTGATCACCCGTGACCCGATGACCGCCCTCGACCCGGTGGTCACCCGCGGCCTCGTGGCCGTCGTCGGTCCCGCGCCTACCGCGCCTGCCCGTGGCTATCCGCGGCGGCGCGGCGGGGCCGGGCAGCAGGTGGCCGCGCACGCGACGGGCTCCGGCTCGGCGAGCAGCTCCCCGACCATCGAGACGAACCGAGGGTGGGTCCCGGCCGTGGACGCCCTGACCAGCGGCAGGCCGATCTTCCTCGCCGTGTCCGCGGCCTCCACGTCGAGGTCGTAGACGACCTCCATGTGGTCGGAGACGAAGCCGATCGGCACCAGCACCACCGCCGGGGCGTCGACCTCCAGCAGGTGGTCGCAGACGTCGGGTTCCAGCCACGGGATGTGCGGGGCGCCGCTCCGGCTCTGCCAGACCAGGTCCCACGCCCTGCCTCCGCCGTCTCCGCCGTCGCCGCCCACCTCGGCGGTGACCAGCGTCGCCGCCCGGCGCAGCTGCGCCTCGTACGCGCCGCCGCCGGGTCCGGCCGTCGCGGCCATCGAGATCGGGATGCTGTGAGCGGTGAAGACCAGCCGCGCGGAGTCCCTGAGCTCGGCGGGCAGCCGGTCCAGGGCCTCACGGGTGTGATCGGCCATCGCCGTGATGAAACCGGGGTGGTCGAAGTAGTGCCGGAGCTTGACGACCTCCGGGGCGCCCTCGACCGCGGCCCTGGCGAGCGCGATGTCGTCGATGTACTGGCGGCAAGCCGAGTACGAGCTGTAGGCGGCGGTGACGAAGGCCGCGGCCCTGCGTACGCCGTCCGCCGCCATCTGGTGGAGCGTGTCCTCCAGGTAGGGGTGCCAGTTGCGGTTGCCCCAGTAAACCGGGAGGTCAACGGTCGGTTTCACGGCCTCGATCAGGTCGCGGCACTGCTGGTTGATCGGGCTGACCCCTCCGAAGCGCTGGTAGTGCGCCTCGACCTCCAGCAGCCGCTCGCGCGGGATCCCCCTGCCCCGGACCACGTTCTCCAGGAACGGCATCACGTCGTCTGGTTTCTCCGGGCCCCCGAACGAGACGACGAGAAGTGCGTCGTAATTCCCCATGACATTTATCAAACCGTATGCCGGGGGGTCCTCTCGCATGGTCACCTGGAGTGGTTCGTTATCAACAAGGTTTGTGGATGCATGTTCGGATGCATGTTCGGAGACGATCGCCGGGGTAAGTTCGAAACCGTGACCCCATTTAACGACATCCGCGATTATGTCGGCGTGCCGCGGGTGGCATCCCTGCGGCTATCCCCCGATGGAGCGCGCCTGGTCAGCGTGGTGCAGGCGCTTAATCCCGACGGAAGATCCTACGGGACCTCCCTGTGGGAGGTCCCTCTCGACGGCCGCCGGCCGTACCGGCTGACCAGATCCGTCAAGGGCGAGGCCGGGGCCGAGTTCACGCGAGGCGGCGACCTGCTCTTCGGCTCACGCCGGCCCGACCCGACCGTCAAGGAGGCGGACGAGGAGGTTCCCGCGCTCTGGCTGCTGCCCGCGGCCGGAGGCGAGGCCCGGCAGATCGCCTCCAGGCCCGGGGGCATCGCCGGTTTCGTGACCGGCGGCAGGACCGTGGTCTTCTGCTCCGACGTGCTCCCCGGCGACGAGGCGGGCGAGGCCGAGCGGCGCAAGACACGCAAGGACGCGGGGATCAGCGCGATTCTGCACGAGAGTTACCCGGTCCGCTACTGGGATCACGACCTCGGTCCCGGCGAGCCCCGGCTGTTCGCGGGCACCCTGGGCGACGAGGAGCGGCTGACCGACGTCAGGGACCTCACCCCGCAGCCAGGCAAGGCGCTGTCGGGCCACAGCGCGTGCGACGTGACGCCGGACGGCTCCACGGTCGTGACGACCTGGGGCGTGTCGATGCCGCAGGGCGAGCTCCGCTTCGAGCTGGTCGCCATCGACACGGCCGACGGCGGCGCCCGGCGGGTCCTGGCCGCCGCGGACGACCACGACTTCGACGGGCCGGTCAGGGTCTCCCCCGACGGGCGCCTGGTCGCGTGCGTCAGGAACAACCACGCCGACATCGACCGGATCCCCGAGAGCACCCTGTGGATCGTCGACCTGGCGACCGGGGAGGGCCACCCGGCGGGCGGCGCGCTCTGGCCGTCCGACGTCGTCTGGGCACCCGACTCCCGCTCGCTGTTCGTGGTCGCCGACGACCACGGCCGCCGCCCGATCTTCCGGGTCCCGGCCGACGGGTCCGCGCCGGAGCGGCTCACCCTCGACGACGCCGCGTACTCCTCGCTCAACGTCGCGCCCGACGGCACCGTCTACGCGCTGCGCAGCGCCGTGGACGCGCCCGCGGCCCCGGCCAGGGTGGCACCGGACGGCACGGTGGAAAAGCTGGTCTCCCCCGTCCCCGAACAGGAGCTGCCCGGCACGCTCACCGAGGTCACCGTGACCGCCGACGACGGCGCGGAGATCAGGGCCTGGCTGGTGCTGCCCGAGGGCGCCTCAGAGAAGAACCCCGCCCCGCTCCTGCTGTGGATCCACGGTGGCCCGCTGGCCAGCTGGAACGACTGGTCCTGGCGCTGGAATCCATGGGTCATGGCCCAGCACGGTTACGCCGTGCTGCTGCCGGATCCGTGCCTGTCCACCGGTTACGGGCCGGACATGATCCGGCGCGGCTGGGCCGACTGGGGCCCGCGCACCCACGCGGACCTGATGGCGATCACCGACGCCGCCCTGGAGCTTCCCGAGGTCGACCCCGACAGGACCGCCGCCATGGGCGGCTCGTTCGGCGGCTACATGGCCAACTGGGTCGCCGGGCACACCGACAGGTTCAGGGCGATCGTCACCCACGCCTCGCTCTGGAACCTCGACCAGTTCGCCGGGACCACCGACGCCTCCATGTACTGGCAGCGCGAGTTCGGCTCCCCGGGCACCGGCCTGTACGCGAAGCTCTCCCCGCACCTGTCGCTGGAGAACATCTCCACCCCGATGCTGGTCGTCCACGGCGACAAGGACTACCGGGTCCCCATCGGGGAGGCGCTGCGCCTGTGGTGGGACCTGCAGCGCTCGGAGGTGGAGTCGAAGTTCCTGTACTTCCCCGACGAGAACCACTGGGTGCTCAAGCCGGGCAACGCGGTCGTCTGGTACGAGACCGTTCTGGCCTTCCTCGACCAGCATGTCCTCGGGCGCGAGTGGAAGCGTCCGGAGTCGCTGTCGTGAGCCCGGCGCGGCGAGCGGGGATCGCCGTGGGCCGGGAGCGGCGCGGGAGGACCGGGGGGCCGCCGGGACGGGTGGGGAATGCCGTACGTTCGGTTGGGCATGGGGGTGGCGGCGGGTGCCGTCATGAGCCCGCCGGAGCGAGTGAGGAGTGGTGAGGGGATCGTGGACAGCGCCGTGACCTTCGGCCGGCTGGCGGAGGAGATCGCCAGGGAGGCCGGTGAGATGCTGCTGGCCAAGCGGCCGGCCCGGCCCGAGGTGCTCGTCACCAAGTCCAGCCCCACCGACGTGGTGACCGCCCTGGACCGGGCCTCTGAGGATCTCATCAGAGACAGGATCAAGGCGGTCAGGCCCGAGGACGCGATCCTCGGCGAGGAGGGCGGCTCCACCGGCGAGGGCAGGGTCCGCTGGGTCGTCGACCCGATCGACGGGACCGTCAACTTCCTGTACGGGGTGCCCGAGTGGGCGGTCAGCATCGCGGTCGAGGTGGACGGCGAGGTGATCGCGGGAGTGGTCAACGTCGTGCCTCGCGGCGAGGTGTTCACCGCCGTCAGGGGCGGGGGCGCGTGGCTGGCGGGGGAGCGGCTGAGCTGCAACACCGGCGTACCGCTGAACCGGGCACTGATCGCCACCGGGTTCGGCTACGAGAGCGGGCGGCGCGAGGTGCAGGCGGAGGTGCTCCGCCACGTGCTGCCGCGCGTGCGCGACATCCGCAGGGGCGGCTCGGCGGCCTCCGACCTGTGCGCGGTGGCGGCGGGGCGGGTGGACGGCTACTACGAGCGCGGCCCCCAGTACTGGGACTACGGGGCCGGGGCTCTCATCGCCACCGAGGCCGGGGCCAGGGTCGGCGGGCTGGAGGGCAGGCCGGCCAATCCCGGCCTCACCCTGTGCGCGGCGCCCGGCCTGTTCGAGGAGCTGCACGACCTGCTGCTCCCGCTCGACCCCGAACGCGACGCCTGACCCTCGAAGAGCGCGAAGCCCGATCTTCGGAGAGCGATCGGCACTCCCCGTCCCGGCCCCGGTGTGAGGGGCGGGGCGGGGAGTGGGTGAGGGAGCCCCCCGGCCGGTCGGCCGGGGGGCTCCCTCCCATCAGCGCTGAATGGGAACGCCGTTGTCTGTGGCTAGACGGTGGAGATCCTCGATCTCGGCGGTGAAGGTGTCGGCGAGGTAGTCGTCGCCGGAGGACCTGGCCTCCTGCAAGTTCCTGTGTGCCTGGTCGAGGCGGTGTTCGATTGTCGTGGTGAACTCGCCCATCTCACCTTCTTTCTCACGGGCTCATGGGGACGGAAGATACCGCGATAGAGACTGGAACCGGCTGTACCCAGGGTGAACCACGAGCTAAACCTGTGTGTTTCCGACATCACACGGAGTGCCCGCTCTCGTGAGGGCCTTACCGTGTGCTTACAGGTGGTGAGGGGAGAATGGGGAGCCGTCCCAGCGGTTGCTCAGGGAATGTGACGGGAGGTGCCATAGGCCGTGCGAGTGCTTGTGGTTGAGGATGAGCGGGTGCTCGCCGACGCGATCGCGACCGGTCTCCGGCGCGAGGCGATGGCCGTGGACGTGGCCTACGACGGTGCCGGGGCGCTGGAGCGGACGGGATACATCGACTATGACGTCATCGTCCTGGACCGGGACCTGCCCAAGGTCCACGGCGACGAGGTCTGCCGCCGCCTGGTGGCCTCCCGTACCGCGTCGAGGATCCTCATGCTGACCGCGTCCGGTGACGTCGACGACAAGGTGGAGGGGCTGGGGCTGGGGGCCGACGACTACCTGGCCAAGCCCTTCGTGTTCATCGAGCTCGTCGCGCGGGTGCGGGCGCTCGGCCGCCGTTCGGCCCCGGCCCTGCCGCCGGTGCTGGAGCGGTCGGGGGTCCGCCTGGATCCCGGCAAGCGGCTGGTGACCAGGGAGGGCGCGGAGATCGCGCTCACCAAGAAGGAGTTCGCGGTCCTGGAGGAGCTGATGCGCGCCGAGGGCGCGGTCGTCAGCCAGGAGGACCTGCTGGACAAGGCCTGGGACGAGAACATCGACCCGTTCACCAACGTGGTGCGCGTGACCATGATGACGTTGAGAAAGAAACTGGGCGAGCCCCAGGTGATCGAGACGGTGCCCGGAGTCGGGTACAAGCTGTGAGCGCTCCGGCAGGCGGGGGAGAGGAACGCCCGACGTTCGTCCCGGTGGGCGAGAACCGCGAGTCGGTGCCGACCCACCCGATGATCAGCCCTCACTCCGAGCGGGGCGTCTGGAGGAGCGAGCGGCTGGAGTCCGGGCCCCCCGAGGGGGAGGGGAAGGCGGGTGAGCAGCCACCGCCGCCGACCGGCCCTCCCGCGTGGGACGGGCCGCCCCCGGTGGGCGCCGCTTCGGCCCCGAGGACCCCGCTGGACCGGCTGCGGTCGGTCATGGACCGGGTCAGCATCCGGTGGCGGCTGACCATCACCTACGCCGTGCTGTTCTTCACGGCGGGCGCCCTGCTCATGGTCGTGGTCTACCTGATGGTGGGCTGGGCGCTCTACGCGGCGTGGCCGGCCTTCCCGTTCGACGAGCTGAAGGAGCTGGTCGGACCGGATGTGGCGGCCAACGTCAAGCGGGAGTGGTACTGGCAGCAGCACGTCGCGATCTCCGGGACGCAGCGGGAGATGCTGGCCCGCTCGCTGCTGGCCCTGGTGGGGGTCGGCATCCTGGCCGTCATCATCGGCTACATCGTCGCCGACCGGGCGCTCAAGCCGATCCAGCAGATGACCGCCACGGCTCGCAAGCTGTCGGGTTCCACGCTCGCTCACGAGCGGATCGACCTCAAGGGGCCCGACGACGAGCTGAAGGAGCTGGCCGACACCTTCGACGCGATGCTCACCAGGCTCAATGTGGCCTTCGACACACAACGAAGATTCGTGGCCAACGCCTCGCACGAGCTCCGCACCCCCCTGACGATCAACCGGACGGTCCTGGAGATCGCCCTGGGTGATCCGGAGGCCTCGGGTGACCTCAAGGCGCTCGGCCGCACGCTCCTGGAGGTCAACGCCCGCAACGAGCGCCTGATCGAGGGCCTGTTGCTGCTGGCGCGCAGCGAGCGCGAGCTGAGCGTGCGCAAGCCGGTGGACATGAAGGACGTCGCCGAGACGGCCGTCGACCAGCTCGCCGCGAGGGCCGAGGAGGCCGGGGTCACCGTGATCACCGAGCTTCGCGGCGCCGAGACCGTCGGCGATCCGGTGCTTCTCGAGCGGTGCGTGGCCAACCTGGTGGAGAACGCCATCAAGCACAATCTCTCCGACTCCGGACGTCTGTGGGTCAGGACGGGAATGGTGGAGGGTGCGTTGGTTGTTCAGGTGGCCAACACGGGGCCGCATGTGCCCGCGTACGAGGTGAACAGCCTTTTCGAGCCGTTCCGGCGGCTCAACGCCGACCGGGTCGACTCGGACAAGGGGGCGGGGCTCGGGCTGTCCATCGTCCGCGCGGTCGTGCGCGCCCACGGGGGCAATGTGACCGCCATCCCCAGGGACGGAGGAGGTCTGGTGGTCACCGTGCGACTTCAGTCACGTTGATCCGGCGGGGGGCGTCTCGTTCACGCCGTACATGTGGTTGGATGTGCCGTCGAACACGGTGGTGCATGCCGCCGATGCTGTGGTTTACGCCATATTTGGCTAACCGTTGCCATTGGCAGTACGTCCCTCACGTGTAGGGAGGTTCAGTGACCATTCCGGCGGGGTACCGAAGCAGGAATCTCTCTGGCGGATCGGGCACAAGTCGTGCCTCTCGAACGTTACACACGCGCAAGTTAGCGCAGACAGATAGATGAGGGGGATGGAGCAGACCGATGGCTACCGATTACGACAGCCCACGCAAGACCGACGACGACCTCAGCGAGGACAGTCTTCAGGAACTGCAGGCCCGCCGTACCGACAAGTCCTCGGGCAGCATCGACATCGACGAGACGGATCTCGCCGAGTCGCTCGAACTGCCGGGCGCGGACCTGTCAAATGAGGAGCTCTCGCTCCGGGTGATCCCTCGTCAGGCCGACGAGTTCACCTGTGCGCGCTGCTTCCTTGTGCACCACCGCAGTCAACTTGCCGTTGAAAAGAACGGCCAGCAGATCTGCCGGGAATGCGCGGCTTGAGATGATTCCGATGGCCTGTCCGAGGTGTGCTCTTCCAGGTATGGGTAGGGCCTCAGGACAGCCTTGAGGAGGTTCCGAGACATGACGTCAGAGAACAGGCAGACCGGTGCCGCGCCGGACGACTCCACGGCCGAGGAGTCGGACGGCGCGCCTGATCACAAGGTGGCCGCGGACGGTGGCCCTGACCGCGAGGTGGCCGTGGAGCGCGGGTCCGATCGGGAGGTGGCCACGAACGGTGGGCCCGGTCACACGGTGGCCGCGGACGACGCGCCTGATCACACGGTGGCCGCGGGCGGCGAGTCCGATCGGGAAGTGGCCGAGATCGTCGGCAGGCTCGCCGAGCCGGGCGACATGGACGGGGCCGAGCGGCGGAGGCTGCTCGGCCGTCTCACGAAATCACTGGCACGAGGGGCGCAGAGGGCCAAGGCGTCGGGAGAGAGCCGGGGTCGCTGGCTGACCGACGTTTTCATGGCCGTGGCGCCCCGCATCCCCATCCGCGACCTGCGGACCCTCTCCGAGCATCACCACGGTCTCACCTCCGAGGCGCTGGCCGACGACCTGGTACGCACCGCGACCAAGGGGACCATGACGGTCGGGGCCATCGGCGGGGCCGTCGCCGCCGCCGAGTTCGCCGCCCCTCCCCTCCTGCTCTCCGCCCCCGCCCAGCTCGTGGCCGAGACCCTCGTCGTGGCCGCGATCGAGGTCAAGCTCATCGCCGAACTCCACGAGGTGTACGGGATCCAGGTGCCGGGCACCGGCTCCCAGCGGGCCATGGCCTTCGCGATGGCCTGGTCCAAGCAGCGCGGTGTCGACCCCATGGCCCCCGGGACGATGACCGTGGCCCTGGGCACCGCGGCCAAGACCGCCCTGCGCAACAGGCTGATGCGCACCCTCGGACGCCACCTCACCACCTTCGGCCCGTTCCTCACGGGCGCCGTGGCCGGAGGGTTCCTCAACCGCGCCGCCACGAAGAAGCTCGGTGAGGTCGTACGGGCCGATCTGAGGGTCCATCGGGCCCTCCCACCTGGAAAGTCATAGAAACTTCTCAAACGGGTAGTTAATTCAGTAAGCCCCCGACTACCTGGAGGAATCTGTGCTGGGCCGCAGCGCATTTGTGATCGTCGCCAACCGTCTCCCCGTCGACCGAGTCGGGGAGGACATGTGGCGGCGTAGCCCCGGCGGCCTCGTCACCGCGATCGCCCCCGTCCTGCAGCGAAGAGAGGGGTCCTGGGTCGGCTGGCACGGCGCCCCCGACGAGAGCCTCGAACCCTTCGAACACGACGGCATGCAGCTCGTCCCCGTCCCGCTGTCCGAATCCGAGGTCGAGCTCTACTACGAGGGCTTCTCCAACGCCACCCTCTGGCCGCTCTACCACGACGTGGTCGCCGCCCCCGCCTACTCCCGGGTCACCTGGGAGGCCTACCGCACCGTCAACGAGCGCTTCGCGGAGGCCGCCGCCGAGGAGGCCGCGGAGAACGCCGTCGTGTGGATCCAGGACTACCAGCTCCAGCTGGTCCCGGCCATGCTGCGCAAGCTCCGCCCCGACCTGCGCATCGGTTTCTTCCTGCACATCCCCTTCCCGCCGGTCGAGCTGTTCTCCCAGCTGCCGTGGCGGCGCGAGATCGTCGAGGGCCTCCTCGGTGCGGACATGGTGGGGTTCCAGCGCCCGGGTGGCGCGTCCAACTTCATCCGGCTCTGCCGCCGGCTGCTCGGCCTCCAGCACCACAAGCACGAGATCTACGTGGGGGACCGGGTGGTGCGCGCCGGGGCGTTCCCCATCTCCGTCGACTTCGGCGAGCTCGACTCCCTGGTCAGGGAGCCGCACATCATCTCCAGGGCCAGGGAGATCCGCGCGGAGCTCGGCGACCCCGAGTGCATGCTGCTCGGCGTCGACAGGCTCGACTACACCAAGGGCATCGGCCAGCGCCTGAAGGCGTTCGGCGAGCTGCTCTCCGAGGGGGCGATCAAGCCCGGCGAGGCGGCGTTCGTACAGATCGCCACGCCGAGCAGGGAACGCGTCGAGGAGTACATGCGGCTGCGCGACTCGATCGAGCTCCAGGTCGGCCGGATCAACGGCGAGCAGGGGGAACTCGGCCAGCAGCCCGTGCAGTACATGCACCAGTCGTACGGCAGGGACGAGCTCGCCGCGCTCTATCTCGCGGCGGACGTGATGGTGGTGACGCCGCTGCGCGACGGGATGAACCTGGTCGCCAAGGAGTACATCGCCTGCCGCAACGACCTGCGCGGCGCGCTGGTGCTCAGCGAGTTCGCCGGGGCGGCCGACGAGCTGCGCCAGGCGTTCATGGTCAACCCCTACGACGTCGACGGCCTCAAACGGGCGATGCTGACCGCGATGCGGGCCACCCCGCACGACCTGTCGCGCCGGATGCGGTCGCTGCGCCGGAGGGTGTCCACCTACGACGTGGACCGCTGGGCGAAGGAGTTCCTCACCTCGCTGGAGTCCTCGGGGTCCCAGGGTTCCCCGGGCTCTCCGGAGTCCGCTGAGTCCACCGAGTCCACCGAGTCTCCTCAGTCCTCCTGACCCCTCGCCGGGGAGCGACCTCACCGAGAGGGCAGGGAGAGTGACATCACCGAGGGGGAGGGCTCGATCGAGCCCTCCCCCTTCGCCGTGCCGGCCCGGCACGGCGACGGATGCCCAGAACACCCCCGTGCCACCCGTCAGGGGCGGTCCCGGCGGGCTCCGGCCCGGCGTCGCCTCTCGCACCGCCCGCGCGGCCGGGACCACCGTACGGGCGTGACGCGCGGGGGTCCGGGAGGCGACGATGATTCACATGGTCCGGACACGGGCAGCGGATTACCGTCGATCCAGAGCCGGCCGGGGATCCCGGCGAGGTTCACCGGAAGGGTGGCGCGCATGGATGTCGCGGAGATCGGAGCCGAGCTACGCGATTACGCGGAGGACGCGCGGAGAGCGACCGGTACGCCCGGCGGGGTGATCGCGGTGTCGGACGGCTCCGAGACGGCCGAGGTGGCGTGCGGGTGGGCCGACCTCGCGCGGCAGGAGGGGATGACCGCCGGCTTCACGTTTCCCGGCGGGAGCCTGAGCAAGATCTACATCGCGCTCGCGGTCGCACTGCTGGTGGAGCGCGGGGAACTCGACGTCGACGCGCCGCTGTCGGAGTACATCAAGGTGGCGAACCCCCTCGGGGGCGAGCCGTTGACCGTCACGCACCTGCTGACCCACCGTTCCGGGCTGGCCCTGGACACCTACGACGCCGTCATGGGCGTCTCACAGGACGAGGTGATGACGCTCGTCCGGGAGCTGCACGGCCCGGAGTACGGGCAGGTGCGGCAGCGGTGGGTCGCGCGGACCGGCGCGGCGTTCGCGTACTCCAGTCTCGGCATGGCGCTCGTCGCCGCCGTGATCGAACACCTGACCGGCATGCCGTTCGCGCGGTTCGTCGCCGGGGAGATCGCCGTCCGGGCCGTGCTCGGCACCACGTCGTGGCCCGGTGGTCCCGGCTGGGGCCGTGGCGAGAGCATGACGGGGTACATGGGATTCGGCGACCAGGCGGTGCCGACTCCGGTCATCGGCTCGCGGTGCGCGTCCAGCACGGGGGTCGTGACGACGGCCGGGGACCAGAACCGCCTGATGGCGAACCTCCTGGGAGGGGAGGGCGGGCTCCTGCGCGCCGAGACCCTGCGGTGGCTGACGACGCCCCGGGTGGAGTACACGTTTCTGGGCCGCCCCATCGGGATGCACATCGGTGCCGGTGTCCAGCTCCGCAACGTGGGCACGCGAGAGTTCGCGGTGGGACACAACGGGGCGTACCCATTCGGCTGGTGGTCGGCGTCGTGGACGTATCCCGATCTTGGACTGGCCGTGACCGCCGCGGGCAACCGGTGGGACATGCGGCAGTACATGGAGATCGAGCCGACCTGGGCGTGGCAGGTCGCGCAGGAGGCGGCACGGCTCAGGGCCGGGGGCGCGCCACGGCATCCGGGCGGGCGCTCGCGGTCGTACGTCGCCGGGATGGTCACCGGCGGGCGGTTGCACGGCCTTCTC
Source organism: Streptosporangium sp. G11 (assembly GCF_051192615.1). Classification (NCBI taxonomy): domain Bacteria; kingdom Bacillati; phylum Actinomycetota; class Actinomycetes; order Streptosporangiales; family Streptosporangiaceae; genus Streptosporangium; species Streptosporangium sp. G11. The sequence goes on along the minus strand of NZ_JBPJUQ010000072.1, from coordinate 13,608 downwards.
GGCGTCGGGCAGCGGATCGGCGAGGACGAGCTGACCGAGATGGTCGCGGGGACACGGCGGGTCGAGCGCGGCGAGCCGTGGACCGGCGAGGCGTTCACGGACGGGTTGCGCATGATGGAGTCCGCGCGCACGGCGGCCGAGATCCGGGCGAGGGTCGCCGCCGAGGGCGGGCTGGCGGAGACCGTCGACCTCACCGCGCTGGCGTGGGGTGAGCGGCGCGGCGGGACCATGATGGTGAGCAGGGAGTACGACTGACAGTGATGATTTTCATGGTGACGCTGCGGCGGGTCTGACCCGCCGACTGACTGACGTCTCGACTGTCCTGCTCGTGCGCCCTTCGGCGTGACTTCCGAAGGTCAGGCCCGTGCCGCTCGCGCGACACCTCCGCGGACCCCCGCCTCACCGGCCTGAGCCGCCGAGCCCGCCGCGCGTCCGGCGGCGGGGCACGGCCTCGCCGTCAGGTGGTGACGTCTCTGGCCGCGTCCTTCACGGCCTTCCACGCGTTGTAGCGCTTCCTGGCGGTGCGGGCGACCACGATCTGCGTCACCTGCATGCCGACCCCCATCACCACGGCGTAGCCGATCGCCTCACCGAGGCTGATCTCCAGGGACTCGTTGTCGACGGGCGGCTTCTTGCCGGTGGCCTTCTCCCAGGCGAACCCGATGACCTTCTTCGCCCCCCAGGCGGTGGCGAGGCCCAGGAGGCCGCCGATGGCCTTCCACGCCATGTCCTGCTTCTCGGTCTTGTCGGCCATGTGGTCCTCCCGTTTGCGGTTCGCCCCAAGAACACTAGTCTCCCCGAGCGTCCCATCGCGTGAAGCCATACCATAGGGAGGCATGACACAACAGCGACCGCGCCCTGCGCCCATGCCCGAGAAACCGACTCTCGATGGCCTGGAAGCCGTATGGTCGGGCCGTTGGGAGACCGAGGGAACCTACCGTTTCGACAGGTCACGCACGCGCGAGGAGATCTACTCGATCGACACCCCGCCGCCGACCGTCTCCGGTTCCCTCCACGTGGGCCACGTCTTCTCCTACACCCACACCGACACCATCGCCCGCTTCCAGCGCATGCGCGGACGCGAGGTCTTCTACCCCATGGGCTGGGACGACAACGGCCTGCCCACCGAGCGCCGGGTGCAGAACCACTTCGGCGTGCGCTGCGACCCCTCGATCGCCTACGACCCCTCGTTCGAGCCCCCGGCCAAGCCCGACCCCAAGCGGCAGATCCCGATCTCGCGCGGAAACTTCATCGAGCTGTGCGAGCGGCTCACCGTCGAGGACGAGCGGGTGTTCGAGGAGCTCTGGCGCCGCCTGGGCCTGTCGGTCGACTGGTCGCTGACGTACGCCACCATCGGCGACGCCGCGCGGGCGGCCTCCCAGCGGGCCTTCCTGCGCAACCTGGCCAGGGGGGAGGCGTACGTGGCGCAGGCGCCCACGCTGTGGGACGTCACCTTCCGCACCGCCGTCGCCCAGGCCGAGCTGGAGGACCGCGAGTGGCCCGGCGCCTTCCACCGGCTGGGCTTCAGCCTGTCCGAGGAGCAGCGGGCCAGGGGGTTCGGTGACCGGGTCTGGATCGAGACGACCCGTCCCGAGCTGCTGCCCGCCTGCGTCGCGCTGGTCGCCCACCCGGACGACGAGCGTTACCGGCCTCTGTTCGGCACCACGGTCAGGACGCCGCTGTTCGGCGTCGAGGTGCCGGTGCTGGCCCACCACCTGGCCGAGCCGGACAAGGGCTCGGGCATCGCGATGATCTGCACCTTCGGCGACGTCACCGACGTCGTCTGGTGGCGCGAGCTCGACCTGCCCACCCGCGCCGTCATCGGCTGGGACGGCAGGCTGCTGCCGGACGCGCCCGAGGGCGTGCCGCGGGAGCCGTACGCCGAGCTGGCGGGCAGGACCGTGCACGGCGCCCGCGAGCGGATCGCGGAGCTGCTGCGCGCGTCGGGTGACATGGAGGGCGAGCCGCGGGCCGTGAGGCGCGCGGTGAAGTTCTACGAGAAGGGCGACCGGCCGCTGGAGATCGTCACCACCCGCCAGTGGTACATCCGCAACGGCGGGCGCGACCTCGCCCTGCGCGACGCGCTCCTGACGCGCGGCGCGGAGCTGTCCTGGCACCCGCCGCACATGCGGGTCCGCTACGACAGCTGGGTGCAGGGCCTGGCGGGCGACTGGCTGATCTCCCGGCAGAGGTTCTTCGGCGTGCCCATCCCGGTGTGGTACCCGCTGGACGACGAGGGCGAGCCCGACCGCTCCGCGCCGATCGCGCCGCCGGAGTCCGCGCTGCCGATCGACCCGTCCGCCGACGCCCCGCCCGGCTACACCGAGGACCAGCGCGGCAAGGCGGGCGGCTTCATCGGAGATCCGGACGTCATGGACACCTGGGCCACCTCCTCGCTGACGCCGCAGATCGCCGGGGGCTGGGAGCGCGACCGGGACCTGTTCGAGCGGGTCTTCCCGATGAACCTGCGCCCGCAGGCCCACGAGATCATCCGGACCTGGCTGTTCTCCACCGTGGTCCGCGCCCACCTGGAGGGGGGCACGCTGCCCTGGAGCGACGTCGCGATCTCCGGGTGGATCCTCGACCCCGACCGCAAGAAGATGTCCAAGTCCCAGGGCAACGTGGTCACCCCGCTCGGCCTGCTGGAGCAGTACGGCTCCGACGCGGTCCGTTACTGGGCGGCCAACGGCCGTCCCGGCACCGACACGGCGTTCGACACCGGCCAGATCAAGGTCGGCCGCCGCCTGGCCATCAAGATCCTGAACGCCTCCAGGTTCGTCCTGGGCCTGGGCGAGGGGGGCGGGGAGGTCACCGAGCCGATCGACCTGTCGATGCTGGCCCGGCTGTCGGAGGTGGTCCACGAGGCCACCGAGGCGTTCGAGGGCTACGACTACACCCGCGCCCTGGAGCGGACCGAGCGGTTCTTCTGGGAGTTCTGCGACGACTACCTGGAGCTGGTCAAGGCCAGGGCCTACGACGACGCGAACACCGCGGACGGGAACGGCGACGGCGAGGGCACGGCGGCGGCGCGTTCGGCGCACGCGGCGCTGCGCGAGGCGCTCGACGTCATGCTCCGGTTGTTCGCCCCGTTCCTGCCCTTCGTCACCGAGGAGGTCTGGTCCTGGTGGCGTGAGGGCTCGGTGCACCGGGCCGCCTGGCCCCAGGCGCGCGAGCGCGGAGGCGATCCCGAGCTGCTGCCCGTGGTGGCCGCCGTCCTCGGCCGGGTCCGCAAGGCCAAGTCCGACGCCCGCCTCTCCATGCGCGCGGAGGTCTCCCGGCTGACCGTCACCGGCGCGCGGGCCGACCTCGTGCGCAGGGCCCAGGACGACCTGTGCGGCGCGGGCGTCATCGACGAGTTCGTGCTCCACGAGGGCGAGGGAGACCTGCTGGTGGAGGTCGCCCTCACCTGACTCCGGGCGCACGCGAATCTGTCCTCCCCGTCGGGGGCTCCTGTCGTACGGTCGAGGCAGGACAGGTGAGAGGAGGACAGGCATGCCGCCAGGATGTGGCAACTGCAGCTGCTACCTCGAAGACAGGGTGATCTCCCGCCCGCCGGACGAGCGCTGATCCCAGCCGGGTGAGCGCCTGCCCCTGACCGGGCGGGCGCTCACCCCGGCCGGGCGGCCGCCTCCGCCGGTGGGCGCGTTCCCGACGGGCGTCGCACGGCCGGCCGCCGCTTCTCGTGTCCGGGCGATCGGAGATGCCGGGCGCGGACCCCTGGCTTCAGCCATGGGGTAAGCCCGTCTCGGGCGCGAGCGTGCGGGACCGGAGCCCGGGACGCGGCACCTCCTGTGCGGGTCAGGTTTCAGTGGTCGAACGGGCGAGCGATGACCAAGCTTTCCCGGGCTGCCATCGCACTATCTTTACCGCCGGGAGGGCGGAGTCCGTAGAGCCCGGACCGGGCCTGCGGGCTGGGGCGAGGAAAACCCTGGGCGACCGGGGGCCGGAAGGCCGACCGCCAGGCGACAGCAGCGTAGGCCCGCGCATAGTCGCAGGTCCGGGCCGGCTGGAATCCTCCGGATTCATCCGTGGGGAGCGCTGCAAAACCCTCGCGCATTTCCCTTCCCGGCGTGACAGTCTGGATTATGTGATCTCCGACCGGGAACGCCTGACCAGCCTGGTGCCGCGCACGCTGCTACGCATCGCGATGTGGAGCCTCTGCCTGATCATCATCGGCTGGGCCGTCTTCTACTTCGCGCAGTTCATCGCGACGTTGCGCATCGTGGTGCTGCCGGTGGCCGTCGCGCTCCTGCTGACGGCGCTGCTGTTCCCGCTCACCCGGCGGTTTCGCGCGATGGGCATGCGGCCCATCTACGCCACCTGGCTCACGATGATCATCGCGCTCACCGTGCTCGGCGGCACCGGCTGGATCATCGGGGTGCGTGCCAACGACGAGTTCCCCGGCCTCGTCGACCAGATGCGCGCGACGGCCAAGACCGTCGAGAACTGGCTCTACACCGGGCCCCTGCACCTGCAGCCGACCCAGATCACCAGCTGGGTCGACGAGATCGGCAAGCAGATCACCACCCAGCGCAACCAGATCACCCAGACGGTCCTCACCGGTGCCACGGTGGCGCTGGAGGTGCTGGCCTCCATCGTGCTGCTGCTGTTCGTGACGTTCTTCCTGCTCAAGGACGGCGAGCGGATCTGGTCGTGGTTCCTGCAGGGCTTCGGCGAGGTCGCGCCCCGCGTCGACAGGGCCGGCCGGACCGCGTGGGTGACGCTCTCGCACTACGTGCAGGGCACGGTCGCGGTGGCCGCCGTGCACGGCGTGATCATGGGTATCGTGCTCGCGGGGATGGGAGTGCCGCTCTGGGCGCCGCTCGCGGTGCTGATCTTCATGGCCAGCTTCATCCCCATCGTCGGAATCTTCTTCGCCGGTGCCGTGGCCACCCTGGTCACCCTCGGCGCCAAGGGCCCGATCTACGCCCTGATCTTCCTCGGCATCCTGCTCGTGGAGCAGCAGCTGGAGAACCACGTGCTCCAGCCGCTGATCGTCGGCAGGGTGCTCCACTTCCATCCGTTGGCGATCATCCTGGTGCTGGCGGTGGGCGGCATCCTGGCGGGCATCGCCGGGGCCGCCGTGGCGGTGCCGGTGGCCGCCGTGATCTATCGTGCGCTGCCGGAGCTCATGAGTGATTCCCGTCTGGCCCTGCCACCGGCCCCGCCGCACCCCGATCCCGGTGGCCCCGGCCCCGGTGGTCCCGGCCCTGATCCCGGTGGTTCCCGCGGTCCTGGCCCTGGTCCCGGTGGCTCTGGTGGTCCCGGTGGTTCCCGCGGTCCCGGCGCCGATCCCGGCGGTTCCGGCGATCCGGGCCTCGATCCCGGCGGGCCCGCACCGGCCGGTGCGGAGGGAAAGCCGGTGAATGAGGAATCACCGCAGCCCAGGGGGTAACGTTCTGCCCCGTGACCCGTTCCGCCCTGACCACCCCTCCGCCGGATGCGGCCCGCCCGAGACCGCTTCCCGGCGCGCCGGCTCCCGGCACCCCGCTCGGCCCCCACTACAGCCGCTGCTTCGGTTGCGGCGACGAACACCCGAACGGCCTGCATCTGACCGCCTCCACCCCTGACGGGGTCACGGTGGTCGCCGATTTCACCGTGGGCGAGACCCACCAGGGCGCGCCGGGCCTGGCGCACGGCGGCGTGCTCGCCGCGGCGATGGACGAGGTCATCGGCATGTCCGTGTGGCTCTTCCAGCGCCCCTACGTCACCGGCCGGCTGGAGACCGACTATCTGGCGCCGGTTCCGGTCGGTACCGTCCTGCATCTGCGCGCCTGGTGCAACGGCATGTCCGGCAGGAAGGCGTACCTTGAGGCTGAGGGCCGGATCGGTTCCCCGGACGGTCCCGTCGCCGTGCGGGCCGCAGCGCTCTTCATCGAGGTGGGCATGGAGCACTTCGCCAAGCACGGTGACATCCAGACGATCGCCGACGAGCACCACGAGTACGAGGTGAACCCGTGACCCACACCGTCGAGGTGCTGATCCACCGGCTCGACGCGGACCTGCCGCCGCCCTCGTACGCCCACCCGGGCGACGCCGGCGCGGATCTCCACGCCGCCGAGGACGTCGAGCTCCTCCCCGGAGAGCGGGCCGTGGTCGGCACCGGGCTGGCGATCGCCCTGCCCGACGGGTACGCCGCGTTCGTCCACCCGCGCTCGGGCCTGGCCTCCAGGTACGGCGTGACGCTCGTCAACGCGCCCGGCACCGTCGACGCGGGATACCGGGGCGAGATCAAGGTGACGTTGATCAACACCGACACCAAGAGCGCCGTGCGGCTGCGCAGGGGAGACCGCATCGCGCAGCTGGTGATCCAGAAGGTGGAGAAGGCGGCGTTCCACGAGGTGGACCGGTTGCCGGGGTCGGCGCGAGGCGCCGGCGGGTTCGGATCCACCGGCCGCTGACAGGGAGTGACCCGGTGAGGTGGACGAAGTGGCCGACGGTGATCCGGAGCGCGTCTTCGGACCCGAGGGCCGCCGGCCGCCGCGCCGGGTGGGGGATGAGTGACCAGTGAATCTTCAAGGAGCGTGAGGAAAGTGTTCGGACGTAGCCGTCGTGAGAAGTCCCCGGCCGCCAAGGCCGTGGTGGACGAGGTCGAGAGGGTCCCGGCGCGGGAGTCCGGCCCGTGGGACGCGGACGAACCCCACCCCGAGCGGGAGCGGGTCGACCTCGGAGGCATGCGCCTGCCGGTCGACCCCGGCTTCGAGGTGCAGCTCAACCTGGCCGGTGACCAGATCGTCGGCGCCGTGATCCTGTTCGACGGGAGCGCCCTGCAGGTGCACGCCTTCGCGGCGCCCAAGCGGAGCGGGATCTGGGACGAGGTCAGGGCCGAGCTGGCCGAGGGGGTCAAGAGCGCCGGAGGCACCGCCGAGGAGCGGGAGGGGGCGTTCGGCGTCGAGCTGGCCGCCAGGATCCCCGCGGAGGGCGGCGAGCAGCCGGTCCGCTACATCGGGGTGGACGGTCCACGCTGGTTCCTGCGCGCGGTGATCAGCGGCAAGGCCGCCGAGGACGCCGGGGTCGCCGCGACGCTGGAGGGTGTCGTCCGGGACATAGTCGTGGTACGCGGTGACGAGCCGATGGCTCCCAAGGAGGCGATCGAGCTCCGGCTGCCGCCCGAGGCCAAGCAGGCCGCGGAGCAGCAGGCCGCCGAGCAGCAGGGGCCCGATCTCAAGCCGTTCGACCGTGGGCCGGAGATCGCCGAGATTCGCTGACGGGCCGGATCGCGTACGCTGGTTCGACTCGTGTGTGAAGGAGAGGTCCGTGGGTTCTCAGGAGCCGCATAAACAGGGCGGTTTGCGGGGATTCTTTCGCCGCCTGACCGCCGGCCAGGCCGAGTTGGAGGCCGACGAGCTTCAGCAGGACCTCGACCGTCACGGTGCCACGCCCATCGTCTCGTGCGGCATGCGCCGCCGCTTCTGCGTGACCGGCACCCTGCGGACGGTGACGCTGCGTCCTCGCGGGGGCGCTCCGGCGCTGGAGGCGGAGCTTTACGATGGTTCCGATGTGATCGACCTGATATGGCTAGGCCGCAGGAAGATCGCGGGTATCGAGCCGGGGCGCCTGGTGCTGGCGGAAGGGCTCGTCAGCGTGCAGGATGGCCGCAAAGTCATGTTCAATCCGAGATACGAGCTGCGCCCCGCGGGCGGTGCGTGAGTGATTGACGATCACGAGACGGTGAGGGAGAAGATGACCACCACCGGCGAGACCGCCGCGCACGACACGGTCGAGGCCGCGATCCGCGGCCAGCTTGCCAAGGCTTTCGGCGGGGTGCGGGGCGTCATCGAGGCCGCCGTGCCCACCATCGCCTTCACCGGCATGTGGATCACCACCTCTGACCTGAAGATGTCCCTGATCGTCAGCATCTCGGCCGCGGTGCTGCTGCTCGTCGTACGGCTGGCGCAACGCTCGACGCCGCAGTTCGTGATCAACAGCCTGATCGGCATCGGCATCGGCGCGTTCTTCGCCTCCCGCACCGGCGAGGCGAAGGACGTCTTCCTGCCGGGCATCCTCTACAACGCCGGCTACTCCGTGGTGATGCTGCTGTCGATCGTCACCCGCTGGCCGGTGGTGGGCTTCCTCATCGGCTCCGTCACCGGCGACCCGACCGCCTGGCGCGCGGATCCGGCCGTGGTGAAGCTGTGCACCAGGCTCACCTGGCTGCTGATGATCCCGTGCGTGGTCCGGGTGGCGGCGCAGCTCCCCGTCTTCCTGATCGGTGGGAACGACGCGGTCGCCGAGCTGGGCATCCTCAAGATCGCGATGGGCTGGCCGCTCCAGGTCGCGGCCCTCGCCGCCATGGTGTGGCTCCTGGCCCGAGGCAGGACCCCCGTGCAGCCCGCGGTCTCCTGACCGGCGGGCCCGTCCCGGGGCCCGCCGCCCACTGCCCCCCGCGCCTTCGCGGGGGGTTTTTCCGTTCACCGTCCGCCTGGGAGCCGGTTCGTCTGTGAGCCGGCTTTCCGTGAGCCGGTCCGCCCGTGAGTCGGCCTTCCGGGAACCGGTTCGCCCGTGAGCAGGCTTTCCGGAAGCCGGTCCGCCGGGAGCTGGCCCACCCGGCCCTCCCGCGATCTCTCACGTTCGGTTCCCGCCCGGAAACCACGTCGCCGGTGCTTCCCGCACCCGCGGGAAGCACCGGCGCTGGTGCGGCGCGCGCCATGCCGGGAAGACCGGCTCGGCGTGGCGTGGGGGAAGACCCCCGGCTCAGTGGGGCGTGCGGTGCGGGGACAGGAGCTCGGCCAGCTCCTCCTCGACCTCCTGGCTGGCCACGAACATCAGCTCGTCGCCGGCCTCCAGTGGGTCGTCGGCGGTGGGGACCAGCACCCGCCCCTCGCGCAGGATCGCGACCAGGGCGGTGTCGTTGGGCCACGGCACCGAGCCGGCGCGCTGGCCGACGACCGGCGCGTCCTCGGGCAGGGTGAGCTCGACCAGGTTGGCCTGGCCCTGGCGGAAGGTCATCAGCCGCACCAGGTCGCCGACGCTGACCGCCTCCTCGACCAGAGCGCTCAGCAGGCGCGGGGTCGAGACGGCCACGTCGACGCCCCACGACTCGTTGAACAGCCACTCGTTCTTGGGATGGTTGATCCTGGCGACCACGCGCGGCACGCCGTACTCCGTCTTGGCGAGCAGCGACACCACGAGGTTGACCTTGTCGTCGCCGCTGGCGGCGACGACCACGTGGCAGTCGGCCAGGCCCGCCTCGTCCAGCGAGGAGATCTCGCAGGCGTCGGCGAGCAGCCACTCCGCCCTCGGCACCGTATCGATCTTGATGGCCTTGGGGTCGATGTCGACGAGCAGGACCTCGTGGCCGTTCTCCAGGAGCTCGGCGGCGATCGACCGGCCGACCGCTCCCGCGCCGGCGATGGTGACGCGCATCAGTGCTCCTCCTCCGGCGCCCCGGACAGCACCTTGTTGATGCGTTCCATGTCGGCCTCGACCGCCATGACGTGCAGCACGTCGCCCTCCTGCACCACCGAGTCGTTCCTGGGCAGCAGGGTGTCGCCGATCCGGTTGATGAACGCCAGGCGGGTGCCCGCCGCCGCCTCCAGATCCCTCGTCGGGGTGCCGATCCAGCCGGGGTGGTAGGCCACCTCCGCCAGCACCACGCGCCCGCTGGGGTCGCGCCAGAGCGGCTCGGCCCCCTCGGGCAGGACGCGGCGCAGGATCTGGTCGGCCGTCCAGCGGACCGTGGCCACGGTGGGGATGCCCAGCCGCTGGTAGACCTCGGCGCGCCGGGAGTCGTAGATCCTGGCCACGACGTTGTCCACGCCGAACGTCTCGCGGGCGACCCTGGCGGAGATGATGTTCGAGTTGTCGCCGCTGCTCACCGCCACGTAGGCGCCCGCGGCCTCGATGCCGGCCTCTTCCAGGACGTCCCGGTCGAAGCCCATCCCGGTCACCCTGCGACCCCTGAACCCCGCCCGCAGGCGGCGGAACGCCTGCGGGTCACGGTCGATGATCGCGACCGAATGGCCGCTGTCCTCAAGGATGTGCGCCAGGGTCGAACCAACCCGGCCACACCCCATGATCACGATATGCATGCTCCCCCGCCGGTCGCTGTGAGGCGGATCTTGTTCCCAATGTATTCAGCCAGTATGGACCGCCCCAGGAGTGCCGCGTGAGTGGGGGCGAGTAATAACGACTAGCATCTGCAGACGTGTCGAAGGTGACGGACCTTGTCAAACGCCTTTTCATCGGGCGGGCGCTGCGCAGCACGCAGCTGCACGAGCAGCTGCTTCCCAAGCGCATCGCGCTGCCCGTTTTCGCGAGTGACGCCCTCTCCTCCGTGGCCTACGCCCCGCAGGAGATCCTGGTCATCCTCTCGCTCGCGGGAATCTCCTTCTACCACTTCAGCCCCTGGGTCGCCCTCGCCGTCGTCGTGGTGATGCTCACCGTCGTGGCGTCGTACCGGCAGAACGTGCACGCCTACCCCAGCGGGGGCGGCGACTACGAGGTCGCCACCGTCAACCTCGGCCCGAACGCCGGTCTGACCGTCGCCAGCGCCCTGATGGTCGACTATGTGCTGACCGTCGCGGTGTCGGTCGCCAACGGCGTCGACTACGTGGGCGCCACCATCCCGTACGTCGCCCAGCACAAGCCGCTGGTCGCGATCGTGATCGTCGTGCTGCTGACCGTGGTGAACCTGCGCGGCATCCGCGAGTCGGGCGCGGCCTTCGCGATCCCCACCTACGCCTTCATGTTCGCCGTCCTCGGCCTGGTCGCGTGGGGCGGCTTCCGGGTGCTCGTCCTCGGCGACGAGCTGCGCGCCCCCACCGCCGGGTACGAGATCATCGCCGAGCAGTCGAACCTGACCTCCTTCGCGGCGGCCTTCCTGATCCTGCGCGCGTTCTCCTCCGGTTGTGCCGCGCTCACCGGCGTCGAGGCGATCAGCAACGGCGTGCCCGCCTTCCGCAAGCCCAAGAGCAAGAACGCCGCGAACACCCTGCTGATGATGGGCGTGGTCTCGGTGACGATGTTCGTCGGCATCATCACCCTCGGGCTGGCCTCGGGCGTCAAGGTCGCCGACCCCGCCGTCGCCTACCGCGACGTTCTCATCGACGGCAGGCCCGCCGGGCCCGGCTACTACCAGCAGCCGATCATCGCCCAGGTGGCCGACGCGGTCTTCGGGAACAACTCGCTCCCCTTCTTCCTCATCGCCGCCGTCACCGCGCTGATCCTCTTCCTGGCCGCCAACACCGCCTTCAACGGTTTTCCGGTGCTCGGCTCGATCCTGGCCCAGGACCGTTACCTGCCCCGCCAGCTGCACACCCGGGGCGACCGGCTCGCCTTCTCCAACGGCATCGTGATCCTCGCCGCCGCGGCCTGCCTGCTGCTGTGGGGCTTCGACGCCGACGTCAGCCGCCTGCTCAACCTTTACATCGTGGGCGTCTTCGTGTCGTTCACGCTGAGCCAGATCGGCATGGTCAGGCACTGGACCCGGCACCTGAGGACCGAGAGCGACCCGAAGGTCCGGCACCAGATGTACCGCTCGCGGACCATCAACTTCTTCGGCGGCATCATGACCGCCGTGGTGCTGGTGGTGGTGCTGCTCACCAAGTTCACCCACGGGGCCTGGATCGTCTGCGTGGCCATGCCGGTGCTGTTCCTGATGATGAAGGGCATCCACCGCCACTACGAGAACGTGGCCGCCGAGCTCGCCGTCGCCGAGGACTCCCAGGTGGACGAGACGATACTGCCCGCGCGCAACCACGTCATCGTCCTGGTGTCCAAGATCCACAAGCCGACCCTGCGTGCCCTTGCCTACGCCCGCGCCACCCGTCCCTCCACGCTGGAGGCGGTCACCGTGGGCGTGGAGGGTCCGGAGGCCAGGGCGTTGCAGGAGGAGTGGGAGCGGCGCGGCATCCCGGTGCCGCTGAAGATGCTCGACTCCCCCTACCGTGAGATCACCCGGCCGATCCTGGAGTACGTCAAGTCGCTGCGCCGCCGCTCCCCCCGCGACGTGGTGAGCGTCTACATCCCCGAGTATGTCGTCGGCCACTGGTGGGAGCACATCCTGCACAACCAGAGCGCGCTGCGCCTGAAGGGCCGCCTGCTGTTCCAGCCAGGCGTGATGGTCATCAGCGTGCCCTGGCAGCTGCACTCCTCCGACCGGCTCAAGGGCCGTCCCGAGCCCTTCGCGCCGGGCGCCGTCCGCCGTCCGCGCCAGGAGGCGGCACGGAACGAGGACGTCAAGGCATAACCTTTCGTATGCGCTCCTGACGCGAGGAGGCTCAACCGACGACGAAATTCTCTGGGGGCGACAGCCATGGCGATCGAACTGACGGTAGGACCGGTTGCGCACGGTGGCTGGTGTGTCGCCCGCCATGACGGCCGGGTCGTCTTCGTGCGGCACGCGCTGCCCGGCGAGCGTGTCATCGCCGAGATCACCGAGGAGACCTCCCGGTTCCTGCGGGCCGACGCGGTCGAGATCCTGGAGCCCTCCGCCGACCGGGTGACCCCGCCGTGCCCGTTCGCGGGCCCCGGCCGCTGCGGCGGCTGCGACTGGCAGCACGCCTCCCTCGACGCCCAGCGCCGCCTGAAGGCCGACGTGGTGGCCGAGCAGCTCAAGCGCCTGGCCTCGATCGACTGGAAGGGCACGGTCGAGGAGGTCCCCGGAGCCCCGGACGGTCTCGGCTGGCGGACCCGCGTCCAGTTCGCCGTCGACCGCGACGGCGGCCTGGGCCTGCGCCGCCACCGCTCCCACGACATCGAGCCGGTGGACGCCTGCCTGATCGCCCACCCCGAGGTGGAGAACGTCGGCGCCGAGGTCATGAACTGGCGCCACGCCTCCTCGGTCGAGGTCATCGCCTCCAGCACCGGTGACCAGGCGGTCGTGGTCGCCCCCAAGCCCCGGCGCACGGTGGCCGTGCCCGACATCGACACGAGCGTGGCCGTCTTCGTCGACGAGGGCAAGGGCCGCAGCCGCGTGGTCCACGGCCGCAACCATCTCGTCGAGCGCGTCGCCGACCGAGACTTCCAGGTCACCGGCAGCGGCTTCTGGCAGGTACACCCCGGCGCCGCCGCCACCCTGCTGGAGGCCGTCCTGGAGTTCGCCGCCCCGCAGCCGGGGGAGTGGGCCCTCGATCTCTACTGCGGCGTCGGCCTGTTCGCCGCCGGGCTGGCCGAGGCCGTCGGTCCCGAGGGGGCCGTGTTCGGCGTCGAGTCCGAGTCCGTGGCGGTCCGCGACGCCGAGCGCAACCTCCGCGACCTGCCCCAGGCCCGCTTCGCCAGGGGACGGGTGGAGAACGCCCTCGACCGCTTCGGCATCGAGCGCGCGGACCTGGTCGTCGTCGACCCGCCCAGGGCGGGCCTGGGCCGCGACGTCGTCGACAGCGTGACCACCCTGCAGGCGTCCCGGATCGTGTACGTCTCCTGCGACCCGGCCACCCTCGCCCGAGACCTGGCCTGGTTCGCCGAGCGGGGCTACCGCCTCGCCGACCTGCGCGCCTTCGACGCCTTCCCGATGACCCACCACGTGGAGTGCGTGGCCCTGCTGGTCAGCGAGTCGATATAGGCTCTGACCTGGCGTTATGCAACACGTTGAGGTGCCCAGCAGATTCCGGACAGTCAGCTACATAAGCTGACAGAAGTCTGGAAGAGGTAGGTACGTGACGAGGC
>NZ_JBPJUQ010000071.1:0-39548 GCF_051192615.1 Streptosporangium sp. G11 | reverse complement strand
GCTTCGGCATGATGGCCCCTGAAACCATCATTCCCCCAGCTCAGCTGGTATCCACACCCTCAATCAGGAACGTTGCACTAGGAGGCCTTTTCGTGACTCACCAAACGGTTGGTTGTCCGGGCCTGCCCGACGACCCTCGCGCGAACGTCACCGAACCCACCCCGTCATGTCCGGTGGAGATCACGCTGGCGGCCCTGCACGGGCGCTGGACGACGCTGCTGATCCGTGAGCTGCTGCGGGGTGACCGTACGTTCAGCGAGCTTCGCCAGGCGCTGCCCGCGCTGTCGGACAAGGTGCTGTCCGATCGGCTGGCTCATCTGACCGAGGCCGGTGTGCTCGATCGCCACCGCCGGCCCGACTGGCCGCCCCGGGTGCGCTACAGCCTCACCTCTCGCGGGCGTGATCTCGGCCCCGTGCTCCAGGCGCTGTGGGACTGGGGTGCGCGACAACGGCCGTCCTCGTCGGCCGAAATCCGGCAGCGGTGAACCCACACCGCCTGTGTGGGTCGTGGCTCCACCTGGTCCACCGGGTGGAGTCGGGAGGGCGTCCCTTCCAGAGGGCTCGGAGAAGCTAAGCTCGCAGCCCGCCGAACAAAAACGGGGGCCTGTTCATGTCAGGGGAACCAAGCGCGACCACGGGTTTCGAAAACGTGTGCCGCAATGCCGGGGCGGCGTTGGCATCGTGCGAGGGTTACCTCATTCACCGGATGTCGTTTGACGTCATCAACGGCCGCGATGCGCTGGAAATCGGACTCAGGCAAGGCCCGGAATGGCCGGACATCACCATCTCGTTGGAGAGCCTGTATCACCTGTCGATCAGCAAGCCTCCAGAGTCCTCGGGTTGCTTCGTCGACGAGATTTCAGTGCTGCACCTTCCGAAACCACCGCGCCCGTGGCCTGACGGGATCACCATCGTCCGACGCCACCGGGGATTACCCGAACTGGCCCTCCTGAAGCTGGTCGGTCCGATGGAGATCAAAGTCGTCGCGTCGATTCTGGCCGTCTTCACCGCGGTGAGCGACGACCTGGCCGCTACCGAGCCGATGGCATGAGGACACCGATGCCACCGGAACTCGTCGGAGCATCAGGCCGTCTTGCCGGGCAACCCAGAGGGGCCGCGCCGGACCTGCCCGGCTGATCACTACGTCCGGTAACCTGCGGCGGACGAAAAAAGAAGCTTTATGGACCCTCGCATTCCCCGTCTGCACCGCAAGCTGGCTTCGCTGCCCTTTCAGCTGCAGCGCAGTCACTCCTTCGGTGAAGAGCACCACAAGTACCGTCTCGGCCCCAAGCTTTCACAAGCACGCATCGCCGCGTTCGAGGCCGAGCACCGGATCGAGCTCCCCACTGCCTACAGGCAGTTCCTTCTCCACCTCGGCGGCACCGGCGCAGCACCGTTTTACGGCCTCATCGCGCTGGAAACGTGCTCATTGCACACCATGGACCCGCGAAAGCCCGCAGGAGGCCCACGCGGCTTCAGCCCCGCCCGGAACAGAGACGAAGGCGACCTGTTCCTGCGCATCATCGAGATGGGCTGCACTGACATGTGCCTCCTCGCGATCACGGGCCCACTCACCGGTCGTGTTCTCACCGGAAACGCGGAGGGCTCCTGGGGCCCCGATGTCTCCTCCGCAGCCGACTTCCTGAGCTGGTACGAGCGCTGGCTCGACCACATACACGCCGGCAAGGACAACCGGGCGCTGGAACTCACCTCTCCACAACTTCGAGTCACCCGCGCCGACATCGCATGGCGCCGGCACTCTGAGAACTCTCCGTGATCGCTTCACGGACTTTGAGCCAGATCCGTGTCCGGTCGACGCGACCACGGTGAGACCGGCGCGGTCGGGCCGGTTTGTGTCGGTGGTGGCCGTTACAGTCGCCGGACATCGTCGCCCTTCCGCTGAGGAGACCACATGACCGAGCCCGACGTGATGATGGCCAGGATCGGCCAAGGTGTCGAGCTGGGCCAGCGAGGTGAGCGAGAGGCCGCTCGCGAGCTGTTCTCCGAGCTGTGGGAGGAGATCGGCGTGACGGGTGATCCCCTGCACCGGTGCGCCCTCGCTCACTGGATGGCCGATGTCCAGGACGAGGTGCGGGAGGAGCTGCTCTGGGACCTGCGTGCCCTGGAGGCGGCCGACCTGGTCACCGACGAGCGGGCCCAGCGGGCGGGCGTCGCCGGTTCCGTGAGCGGTTTCTACCCCTCCCTGCACCTCAACCTGGGTGACGCCTACCGCAGGCTCGGTGACCTCGACCGGGCGCGCGACCACCTCGACCGCGGGCGTGCCGCCGTCGGCGCGCTCGGTGACGACGGCTACGGGCAGATGATCAGGCAGGGGCTGGAGCGGCTCGCCGATCGCCTGCCGACGTGATTCCCCTCGGACGGGCGGCGCCCCCTGCCCGGCGTTCTCGGAACCACGTTCTCAGAACCGGAAGTCGTGGCCCAAGGCGCCCTGACGCCGCCCTTTCCGTACGACGCGGTCAGCAGGTCAGCCCGCGGTGACCGTACGGTCGGGCGTATGAGCGTTGAAGATCGGAAGGCCGGCGGCGAGGAGGGGAGCGCTCGTCGTGCCGGGCGCCGGCCATGGGGGCGGGGCGTGCCGGACAGAACATCCGGGGCGCCCGCGAGGCCCCGGAGGCGCGGGTGGGTTCTCGCGTCGGTCAGCGTGCCGGTGGCGGGGCTGACGGCGTTTCCCGCCGTCGTGCCCAACACCGTGGGCAATCTCGGCAGCCTGCTGGAGACCTTCCTGCCCTGGGCCGGCCTGGCCGTTCCGGTACTGCTGGGTCTGGCGCTGCTGCGCCGTTCGGCCCTCGCGGCGGTGTCCCTGGTGCTGCCCATGGCCGTCTGGATCGCCGTCTTCGGCGGCCGGGTGCCGCCCGCGGACAGGGAGGCGGCGGGCGACCTGACCGTGCTCCAGCACAACGTCGGCGAGGAGAATCCCGACCACGAGGGGACCGCGCTGGCCGTGGCGCGGGCCGGGGCCGACCTCGTCGCGCTGGAGGAGCTGACGCCTGACGCCCTGCCCGTCTACGAGGAGGCTCTCGCGTCCGGCCATCCCCACCGCGCGGTGGTGGGCACCGTCGGGCTCTGGTCGAGGTATCCCCTGGTGGGCTCGCGGCCGGTGGACATCAGACCCGCGGACGTCGGGCCCGACTGGAACCGCGGGCTGCGGGTCACCGCGCGGACGCCGCACGGTGAGGTGGCCGTGTACGTCGCCCACCTGCCTTCGATCCGTATCCGGCCGCAGGATGGTTTCGGGTCCGGCCGGAGGGACGAGAGCGCCACCAGGCTGGGGGCGGCCGTCGCCTCGGAAGCGCTGGACAGGGTCGTCCTGCTGGGCGACCTCAACGGCACCCTCGACGACCGTGGCCTGGACCCGCTCACCTCCCGGCTGGTCTCGACGCGGCGGGGGTTCGGGTTCAGCTGGCCCGCCGCCTTCCCGCTCGCCCGTATCGACCACGTCATGACCCGTGCGGCGACCCCCGTCGCAGCCTGGACCCTGCCCGCCACCGGCAGCGACCATTTGCCGCTGATGGCCCGCGTCGACCTCTGACGCACCCGGGCGGTGGTGTCCGTGCCGGGCTCCGGCGCCCTTCCAAAGGGCCGAGCCGTCAAGATCCGGGAATCCGGGCTTCGTTATGCTCGGGCGGTGAGCTTCCCGAGAACGCTCGTACTGTGGGACATCGACCACACGCTGATCGACGCCGGCGGTGTCACCGCCGACACCTATGACCACGCGTTGCACGCCACCACCGGCCGCCGGATGGAGCACTCGGTGAAGGTGGCCGGGCAGACCGAGCGGGCGATCGTCTCCGAGATCTTCCAGAGGCACGATGTCGAGGTGTCGGACCGGCTCCTCGACTCCTTCTACGTCGCCCTCGCCGAGGCGTTCGTCGTGCGCGAGGCCGTCATGCGGGAGCGCGGCCGGGCCCTGGCGGGGGCACGCGAGGTGCTCGCGGTGCTGGCGGAACGCCAGGACGTGGTGCAGTCGGTGCTCACGGGCAACACCGAGCCGGTCTCGATCGGCAAGCTCACGGTGTTCGGGCTGGAGGGCTTCGTGGACTTCGAGGTGGGGGCGTACGGCACCGACCACGAGGACCGCGCCGCGCTGGTGGCCCTCGCGCAGAAGCGCGCCGCGGGCAAGTACGGGGAGCCCTTCACCGCACGCAACACCGTGCTGGTCGGTGACACGCCGAACGACGTCCGCGCCGGCCGGGAGGGCGGGGCGAGGGTGATCGCGGTGGCCACCGGCTTCAACGACGCGAACGTCCTGGGTGAGGCCGGTCCCGAACTGGTGCTGGGGGACCTCGCCGACACCGACGCCGTCGTACGGGCCGTGCTGGGTGTGCTGGGCGTGCCGGATCGGACGAGCGGCGACCGTTAGGCCGGGACAGCCGTAACGGCCCGCCGTCGCCGGTCCCCGGCGAGCGATCACACGGGGATGAGTTCCCCGGGCAGCGGGTCGCCCGTGATCCTGGAACGGATCATGGCCGTGAACAGTCCGGGCTTCTCACCGTTCCACGCGTGGCCCACCCCGGGGGCCAGGCATGCCTCGCCCGCCGGAAACGCGGCGGCGATGTCGGCCAGGGAGCGCCTGGTGAGATCGTGCTCGTTCTCGCCGGCCACCGCCAGGAGCGGACACGGCGACTCCTTCGCCTGGTCAGGAAGCCGGAAGCCGAGGGCTTCGTCGTTGACCTTGCGAAACGCCTGCCGGGTGGTGGCCCGCGCGGCACTCTGGTAGCCGTCGACGTCCTCCGCGGGGACGTTGAGCGCGCGGGCATTGGCCCGAAGCACCGGCCCCCACTTCATGAGCGGCGCTATCAGCGTGCCCATCAGCCGCATCCTGCCCGGGTTGGGGAACGGCAGCACGTTCACCCCGCTCACGATCGCACCGGTCACCACCTCGGGAGCGGTGGCGGTCAGATACGCGCCGACATAACCGCCCAGGGAGAGCCCCACGACGTGTGCCCTGCCCTCCGGCGCCCGCGAGGCGATCACCTCGGCCACCAGGCGGGCGGTGTCGGCGATCGAGACCCACGGGTGGGTGTTGCTCTTCCCGTGTCCTGGCAGATCGGGGACCAGGACGCGCGTGTCCACGGCCAGATCGTGGACCTGCTTGGTCCACATCCAGCCGCTGGTGCCCACGCCGTGCAGGAGCACCACTACCGGTGCGTCCGAGGGGCCTGCCTCTTGGACAAAGATCGCCATGCCGGTCATGTTGGCACAACCACGCTTCAACAGCGCGAACAACGGCGCCGGGAGCCTGTCGTGACCGCCCTGCGGGTGGTCCGGGCCTGGTCCATGCGGGGACGAGTCTGGTCCATGTGGGGAGGGGCCGGTCTGGGCCGGGTTTATGTGGGGACGAGCCGGGCGAGGCGCCCACGCCGCCCGCGCCCAGGTCGCCCACGAGGCTGCCCGAACAGCCCGGCTCTGGCGCTTCTGAGCCCGACGACTCCCTACGGAATGGAGTCTCGGGTCCCGGCCGCACCGGTGCCGCCGTACGGTTTTCGTACCGGTGGATCAGTGAGGTGAGCCGGTGGACACCGCCTCGGTGTCGATGAGGCGGACCAGCTCGGGAAGGACCGTGCCCAAAGGAGCGTCGATGGTGAGGGTCGCGTAGCCGTCTCCCCGGGTCGGGCCCTGGTTGACGATCGCCACGGGGATGCCGAGCTTCGCGGCGTGCAGCACGAACCGGCGGCCCGACATCACCGTCAACGACGACCCGAGGACCAGGAGCAGGCGCGCTCCCTCCACCAGGGCGAAGCACTCGCGCACCCGCTCCGCCGGGACGGTCTCCCCGAAGAAGACGACGTCGGGCTTCAGCATCCCTCCGTCGCACGCCCGGCAGCCGACCACCTGGAAACCGTCGATCTCCTCGTCCGGCAGTTCGACGTCACCGTCCGGGTTGATCGCGGTGGGCAGGGCGCCGAACCGGGGGTTCGCCTCGGTCAGGCGGTGGTCCAGCTCCTCGCGCGGGGTGGAGTGGCCGCAGCCCAGGCAGACCACGTCCCGCAGGTTGCCGTGCAGCTCGATGACGGACCGGGCGCCGCCCGCCTGGTGCAGGCCGTCGACGTTCTGCGTCACGATGCCCGACACCAGGCCACGCCGCTGGAGGGACGCGACGGCGTGGTGGCCGCTGTTCGGCGTCACCCGGTTCATCGCCCGCCACCCGATGTAGCTGCGGGCCCAGTAACGTCGCCTGGCCGCCGGGTCGCCGACGAACGCCTGGTAGGTCATGGGGGTGTGCCGGGCCAGGGTCCCGCCCGGCCCCCGATAGTCGGGGATCCCCGACTCCGTCGATATCCCGGCCCCGCTCAGCACCAGGACGTCGCCCTCGGCCAGCAGTTCCGCCAGTGTGCTCGTACCGTCGCTCACCTCTCCATGCTGCCCCACCCACTCGGGCCGGGTGGCCCCGGGGCCACCCGGCCGAGAGGCGGCGGTGAAGGCCTGGGACGCGTCACGGCCGCCGAGGCCGAGGGAATCGGTGACCGTCGCCGCCCGTCGCACCGGCCCGCGCGCAGGCGTCATGCGCCGGTGTGGCCGCCGTCCCGTACGAGCAGTGTGTCGAACGCGACGGTGAAGAAGGAGTCGAAGGCGTTCGCCGAACGGTCGGCTCGGGCCATGACAAGGGTGCCTTCCCAGGCGCTGAGAAGGAAGCGGGCCGTCGTCTCCGGGTCGAGATCGGGGCGTACCGACCCGGCGTGCCGGGCTTCGGTGAGCGCCGCCGTGATCAGGGCGGCCCACTGCTGGAAACTCTGTCGCACGCCCGCGCGGATGACGTCGCTGCGATCGGCGATCTCGGCGGCGAAATTACCGACGAGGCATCCCCGCGTGAATTCGTGCCGCACGGTCTCGTCGCGGAGGAACTCGAAGTGCCTGCGCAGGCGGGTCAGGGGTTCGACGTCGCTGTCGGCGAGATCCTCCATGCGGCATGCCGCGCCGTAGCGTTCCAGGGCGACGACGGCCAGGGCTTCCTTGCTGTCGAAGTGGTTGTAGAAAGATCCCTTCGGAGTGCCGGCCGCGTCGGTGATGTCCTTCACGCCGGCCGCGTTGTAGCCCCGGATGTGAAACTGCTCCAGCGCGGCCTCGACGATCTCCGCGCGCATGCTCTTCCTGGCCATGGTCGCCCCCTCGGCTTTCAATATGTCCGGTCGTCTTACGTTCCGTCAAGTCGGGCCCGGCCCCTCGGCCGTCGTGGACGCGGCACTGTTGACACCTTTAAGACGACCGGTCATATTGAAAAGTGTCCGGAGCATCTCCGGGACCGTCTCGCCGGCCACCACGGCCGCGAAGAGGCTGCGAACCCCTATGAGGAGAGCGATGTCCACCTACCGTGCCTTCGAAGTCACCGGATCGCGGAAGTTCGAGCTCGTGACCCGCGAACTCCGGCAGCCACCCGTGGGCCAGGTCCGGATTCGGGTCGAGAGCTGCGGGGTCTGCCATACCGACTTCCTCGCTGTCGAGGGATTCCGAGCCGACCCGGAGCGGCCCGTCGTTCCCGGCCACGAGATCGTCGGCGTCATCGACGCGGTGGGCGACGGCGTGACCGGCTGGAAGGTGGGGGATCGGGTGGGTGTCGGATTCCTGGGCGGTCAGTGCGGTGAGTGCGACCTCTGCCGAAGGGGTGACTTCGTCAACTGCGAGAACCAGCAGCAGATGGGGACCACCGTGGACGGCGGCTACGCCGAGGTCGTCTTCGCCAGGGGCAGCGGGCTCGTACGCGTTCCCGAGGGCGTGAGCTCCGTCGAGGCGGCGCCGCTGCTGTGCGCCGGTCTCACGACGTTCAAGGCGCTGCAGCGGATAGACGGCCGCCCGGGAGCGCTGGTGGCCGTCCAGGGGATCGGGGGGCTCGGTCATCTGGGCCTGCAGTACGCCGCCAAGCTCGGTTACCGCGTGGCCGCCGTCGCCCGGGGAACGGAAAAGGCCGCGCTGGCGAGGCGGCTGGGAGCGGATCACTACATCGACAGTTCCAGTGAGGACCCGGGGTCTGCTCTGCAAAAGCTCGGGGGCGCGGCCGCGATCATCGCGACGGCCGCCAGCGGCGCCTCGATGACGGCGCTGGTCGCGGGGCTCGCGCCTCGCGGCCACATGGTGGTCGTCGGAGCCGCCTCGGACCCCATCTCCGTCAACACCGCGGACCTCATCTTCGGAACCCGAACGCTCAGCGGGAGCCTCACCGGTACCTCGATCGAGAACGAGGACAACCTGGCCTTCAGCGGGCGGCACGACATCCGCCCGATGATCGAGACCATGCCGCTGGCGGAGGCGCCGAAGGCGTACGAACGGATGCTGAGCGGTGAGGCCCGGTTCCGCGTCGTCCTCGACATGGCCGCGTGAGCCGGTAGGTCTCACCCGGAGGAGGGCCGATCCATCCCGCGAAGGCGGCCGATGACGTAGACCTAGCCCAGCACGGCGTCGTTCTCCAAGACGCCGGAGATGGTGAGGTTCTCGCCGAACGCCGGCGGAGTGAGGTGACCGACAGCAACCGTTCGGCGGTCATCGTCGGTCATCGGCGGTCACCTGCCGCGGCCAGCGCGCGCCCGGCCCAGCGGTTGAGCATCCGCTCACCCGCGAAGGCCGCCGCGCGAGCGGTGTCGGGGGCCATGACGGTTCCCGCGGGCAGGTGCGGCGTGACGTGGGCGAGCGCGTCGGCGTCGAGTTCGACGTGGAACTGCAGACCATAGGACTCACCGACGCGGAACGCCTGGTGCGCGTACTGTTCCGAGCGCGCCAGCAGCACGCCGCGCTCCGGCAGCTCGAAGGTGTCCTGGTGCCAGTGCACGACCGGCAGCTCCGGTCCGGACGGTCCGAAGACCGGGTCTGCCAGCCCGTCCGGGGTGAGCGTGACGGTGCCGGTGCCGACTTCGATCGCCGGGCCGCGCGACACCCCTGCTCCCAGCGCCGCGGCGAGCAGCTGCGCGCCGAGGCAGACGCCGAGTACCGGCCGGCCCTGACGCACGCACCGCGCGATGAGTTCCCGCTCGCCCGCCAGGTGCCGGTGGTCGCGGTCGTCGAGGGCACCCATCGGTCCGCCGAGGACCACGAGCACATCGAGCTGCGACGTCTCCGGCAGGGATTCGTGCAGGTCGACGCGTACCACCCGCACCTCGGCGCCGGCCGCGGACAGCGCCGGCGCGATCAAACCCGGGCCCTCGAACGGGACGTGCTGGATCACCACCGCGTGCATACGAGCCTCCTCTTCGTTGTCGAGAACGGGCGGGCACCAGACGAGTCGTCCGCTGCCCGACCTCACCTGGTCAGCCGGCCTTGCGCAGAGCGACCTTCGGGAAGTCGACGGGGACCGACAGCGCGACGTTGATGTAGTTGGTGAAGAGGTTGAGCGCGACGTGCGCCACCAGCTCCACGATCTCCTCGTCGTCGAAACCGGCCGTACGCAGCGCTTCGACGTCGGAGTCCGTCACCTGCGCACGGTTCTCCACCAGCTTGGCCGCGAATCCGAGCGCGGCGTCGACGCGCGGGTCGTGCGAGTGCCCGGCCTGGGCCTGGCTCATGTCCCCCGCGGAGACACCGGCCTTCCGGCCCAGGGCGGTGTGGGCGGCCAGGCAGTACTCGCAGCTGTTGCGGTCGGCGACGAGCACGGCGATCTGCTCGCCGAGCCGGGCGCCCAGGCGTCCGCCGCCGAGAGCGCCGAAGCCGGCCCACATCATCTTGAGCGCGGCCGGTGAGTTGGCGACAGCCTTGAACATGGCCGGCGTCGTACCGAATGTCGCGGTGATGTCGTCCAGCAGAGGCTTGGACTCACCGGTGGCGCTCTGAGCGTCGATCAGTTTGACACGGGACATCGAGTGGTGCTCCTGTCGTCATCATCGAAAGATGGGTGAGGTGCCGTGAACGTGCACTGCCTGCGCGCACGCACATTCGAACGGCGAGACCAAGACCGAGGCCGGTCGCCAGGGCTGCCGCGGAACGCGCACGACAAACAGAGTCTGCGCAGCTAGCAGGCCTGGAAACGCTTGGCTCGATCAACCGTTAGCAGTACTATCAATGCTGGACGGTGCCACGTCAAGCCAAAGTTAGGAGTGCTAAATATGACTGAGGGCTTCGACGCGATCAGCGAGCCTGTCGCGAGGCGCGTGACGAGCGGCCTCTCCAAGATCGGTACGGTGCTCCGAAGCAGGGCGTGGAAAGGGGCCGGCTCCGCGGGCGTGACGCCGACCCAGGCGCAGGCCCTGGAGTTGCTGCGTGGGCGGCCGACGAGTCTCGGCGGCCTCGCCGCCCGCCTGGGCGTCTCGGCCGCGACCGCGAGCAACGCCGTGGGCACACTCGTGGACAAAGGGCTCGTGGCGAAGGAGCCCGGAGCGAACAAGCGGTCCGTGACCCTACGCCTCACCACGGCCGGCGAGACGATGGCGGATCGTGCGAGCGAATGGCCCGACTTCCTGAGCGGCGCCGTCGAAACGCTCGACTCCCGCGAACAGACCGCCATGCTGCGGTCACTGGTCAAGCTGATCCGTACGTTGCAGCAGAACGGCGACATCCCGCCGCAACGCATCTGCGTCACCTGCCGCTTCTTCCAGCCGCACGTCCACGCGGACTCCGTGAATCCTCACCACTGCGACTATCTGGACGAACCATTCGGAGATCGGCATTTGCGCTTGGACTGCGCCGAGCAGGTCGACGCCTCCCCCGAGCAGCAGCGGCTCGCCTGGCAGCGCTTCACCTCCGCCTGGACGACCTAGATCGGGGGGCCGGGGAACCTGTTCTCACTCCTCCCCGGAGAACCTCTCCCAGGCCGACTGTCGCGCCATCCCCAGGGCCGCGCCGATCCTGGACCACGTGACGCCACGGTCACGCAGGCGGTCGACCCAGACCCGCAGGTTGGCGTCGACCTGGGCGCTCACCAGCGCGATGCGGGGCAGGAGGTCGAGGATCTGCTCGTCGGTCATGGTGTCCGCCCAGGGGATCTCGGCGGACGTCGAGGGATCCGGCGCATCGCCGATTATGGAGCTGCACAGTCCCACGCACTCGTTGCAGATGTACACGCCGGGACCGGCGACGATCTTGGCCACCTCGGTCTCCGCCTTCGCGCAGAAAGAGCAGTGGATCGCCTGGTCGGCGATGGACGGAGCCGGCATGTGGTCCTCCCGGGGGGTGATTGTCAGGCCATGCCTGACGTGAGTCGTCACGACTCTACGCCGTCAGGTATGGCCTGACAATGATGATTCGCGGGAGGAGTGGTTCGACGGATCTCGCTCGCGGTCTTCGGGCGACCGCCCGAATATCGCTTGCGGCCTTCAGATGACCGCCCGGATCTCGCTCGCGGCTTTCAGGCGACCGTCCGAATGTTCGGATGCGGCCGGTCACCCCGCCGCGAGCAGGGCCATCGCCGCGGGGTTCTGGTACTCGCGCCACAGTGCGACGCGCCCGTCCCGGACCTCCACCACCACCGCGAACGGGGCCGCGGCGCGCAGGCCGTCGGCCTCGCGGATCGCCTCCACCTCGTACTCGACGACGGCGACCCGCGGGTCGGCCGTCTCGTGGACGACCACATCGCGCACGGCCGTGAACCTGACACGCTTCAGAAGCGCCTCCCGCTGCGGGACGGCCCTCGCGGCGAACGCCTCCCGTCCCTCGATCCGCCGCGGCGCGCCGGGCGGGGCGAACGGGCTCTCCACCACGCCGTCGTCGGCGAGGAAGCTCTCCAGTCCGGCCGACGTCCCCGCCAGCAGGTGGTCCCGGAATCGTTCGAACGCCTCGCGCGGCCCCGCCAGGGCCGTTTCGTCTACTTCGGTCACCGTGCGCCCCTAAGGTGAGTGGTCACTCATGATCCTGTGATCTCAAAATATGAGTCGCCACTCACCTTGTCAATGTCCGGAGCCCGCCGCGCCCGAGCCGCCCCTGTCCGGCCGGGGTGCGTCAGCGGAAGTCGTCGGCGTGGTCGGCCGCCCACTGCCGGAACGGGGTGGCCGGCCTCCCGGTGAGTTCCTCCACCGTGGAGGTGACCGACTCGGGGGACGTGACCATCCCCGCGTACGCGTCGACCATCTCCTCCGCCGCGGCGGGCGGCCAGCCCTGGTCGAGCAGCTCGCGCAGCGCGGTCTCCGGTGAGAGATCCTCCCAGCGGACCGGCCGGCCGATGGCCTGGCCGATGGCGGTCACCTGCTCGACCTGGGTCAGGACCTCGGGGCCGCTCAGCACGTACCTCGCCCCGGCGTGGCCGGTGCCGGTGCCGGTGCCGGTGCCGGTGAGCACGCTCACCCCGGCGGCGGCGATGTCCCGCTCGTGGATCAGCGCCCTGGAGGCGGCTCCGTGGAGCCATCGGACGGTGCCGGTGTCCCGGATCTGCGAGGCCCACATCAGGGTGTTGGCGGCGAACCCGCCGGGCCGCAGGAACGTCCACTCCAGCCCGGACCGCTCGATCAGTCGCTCGAGGAGGGCGTGGGAGCCGAGGATCGAGTTCGGGTCCTCCTCGGGCACGCCTGCTGCCGGGTCGGGAACGCCGTGTGCGGAGAGGTAGACGATGCGGCGGGCGTGCTTGGCGATCGTCTCGATGGTCGCGGGTGCCGCGTGGTCCGCCGAGAGGGTGGGCCAGACGAGGAACACCGACTCGACCCCGTCCAGGGCGTCGTCCAGCGTGGCGGGGTCGGCCAAATCGCCGCGTACGACCTCGACACCCTTCGGGAAGATGGTGGACGCGGGGTCGCGGGTCAGCGCGCGCACGGCGACGCCCGCGTCGAGGAGCTGGGACACGGCCTGCCCGCCGACCTTGCCGGTCGCCCCGGTAACCAGAATCATGTGGATCTCCTTTGCCGGTGGGATGTCGTGACCAGCCTGCAACCTCACCTTTGGTTGAGGTCAAGGAGGCGTGGAACAGGCTGGGTGCTCCCGGGGGCCGTTCTGTCGGTGTGCCCTGGCACGATGCCGGAAACGGGAGCCTACGACCGCCCGGTGCGAGGAGGTTCGCATGAGATTCATGCTGTCGCTGTTCGATCCCGAGGGTTACTGGGACTCGGTCTCGGAGGAGCAGATGGGGTCCGCGCTGGACGAGCACCGGGCGTTCGCCCGCTTCCTTGAGGCGCGCGGGATCGAGTTCTCCGGCGAGGCCGTGATGCCGGCGGGGGAGGCCGTGACGCTGCGCCCCTCCGATGGCGGCGTGCTGGTCACGAAGGCTCCCTTCGTCGAGCGGAGGGAGGATTTCGCGGGCTTCTACCTCATCGACTGCGCCGACCTGGACGAGGCCCTGGAGATCGCCGCGCACTGCCCGACGGGCGCCGGTGTCGAGGTCAGACCGGTCTGGAGCGCGCCCTCCTGAAACATCGGGCGCGCGTCGACGCGCCTCCGCGCTCGCCGTACGTGCCGCTCAAAGCCATCGCCCGATATCGGGCTAAAGGCGTTTGCTCAGTCGTTTGAGCCACCACTCCGGAATGACGACGAGGGGGATCCGCAGGATCATCAGTGACGAGACGGAGCCCACTCCCAGGATCAGTGCCTCCCACGCCGTGGGGAATGACAGTCCTGTGAGAATCCCCAGGCCCACGCCGACCAGGGAGCCAAAGAAGGCCGCGACGCGAACCCCCCACTTGTTGTCGAGGTGGGCTCCGGCGAAGGCGTTCAGAGCGGCTTGAACTCGCGCCCTTCCCTTGGGCTTGGCATGGGTGGAGGATTTCGACCGGTCTATGCGTGTTACGAGCATTCGGCGAGTGATCCTCCCCAGGCCCGAGTTCAGCACGAGGCCGATCCCGACCCCGAGGGTCGTTCCGAAGACCAGCGTCAGAATGGTGCCGAGGAGCACGCCGAGGCCGGGTCCGTTCTGGGCGCCGATGCTGAGGATCTGCGGTATCAACAGTCCAAGGAGCACCCCGGCCCCTCCGGAGGCGATCACGCCGGCCACCAGGACGGACAGATCGGCGGCGATCCGCAGGACGTCGACCACCGTGAGCCATCGCCTGTGATCGGAGACGAAGGTCGTCTTCTGGTCGCGGATCGAGGCGATGAGATGCGCCCGCCTGATCAGACCCAGGCTGTATCGCGTCCCGACGACGAGACGCGAGATGGGCCGGGTCTCCTCCTCCCGGAGGATCACCACGAGCTCGGGATGCCACTCGTCGTCGTGCAGGGATTCCCGCATGTTCTCCGGAAGCCGCCGCCGGGCGATCCCCAACAGGATGTAGGGGATCTTTCCGAGCTGTCCTTCCATCTCCTTGCTCAGGAGATCGCCGACGGCGGCTCCGAGGATGGCGGCGAGACCGGCGACCACCGTTATGAACAGGCTCATGAGAACCCGCCCTGGGGTCGCGGGACGCGCCTGCCGGCAGGGGGCGGGCGCAGCCGCTCACTGAGTTCGGCGAGCTCCTGGCGGGCTGCGAGGGCCCCGTGGGCCGTCAGCAGGTAGAACCGCCTGGCGGGACGCGCCTCCACCACGGGATCGATCGTCTCGCGTCGACCTTCGATCCATCCGGCCGCCTCAAGGCGCGCGAGAACGGGATAGAGGGTCCCGCTGGGCATGCCCGCCAGTTTCATCAACTCGAAGCCGTAACGGGGCGCGTCGAGATCGTCCAAGAAGATTCGGAGAACCTTCCCCACCGTGGTGGTGATTCGTACCTCCGCCATGTCGCGACTCTACATAGGGTGCGAGCTGCGTGCAGCTGTCTTCGTCGTCACATTGACGAAACGGGTGGCCTGTCCGGGAACGCCGGCCCGCGCCCGGAGGAGGCCTGCGGGAAAGACGTGGAAAGCCCCTGGAGACGACGTCTCCAGGGGCTCACGGACGGCCGTCCCCGGTCTCCGGTGTCGCCGCCGCACCCGCGGGGCGCGGTCGGGACGAGCGGAACCCGTACCGGGCGGTGCGTACGGACGGGGAAGGCTCGTCTACCGGGCGGTGTGCACGGATGGGGAAGGCTCGTCTACCGGGCGGTGCGTACGGGCGGGGAAGGCGCGTACCGGCACGGTCCGCCGGTCATCCGTTCGGTGGCCGGCCCGCGATCATCTCCTCGCCGTGGTCACCGCCTCCCCGGCGGGCTCGTCGCCGTCGAGAACCGCGGCGCCGCTGAACTGCGCCGAGTACAGGCGGTGGTAGGCGCCCCGGGCGGTGAGCAGCTCGTCGTGGGTGCCGTGCTCGACGATGCGCCCGGCGTCCATCACCAGGATGAGGTCCGCGTCGCGGATGGTGGACAGCCGGTGGGCGATGACGAAGCTGGTGCGGTCCGAGCGGAGCGCGGCCATGGCGTGCTGCACCAGGACCTCGG
This sequence comes from Streptosporangium sp. G11, assembly GCF_051192615.1. Taxonomy (NCBI): domain Bacteria; kingdom Bacillati; phylum Actinomycetota; class Actinomycetes; order Streptosporangiales; family Streptosporangiaceae; genus Streptosporangium; species Streptosporangium sp. G11. The sequence continues at coordinate 24,345 of NZ_JBPJUQ010000071.1, read as the reverse complement.
TGCGGGTGTCGACCGAGCTGGTGGCCTCGTCCAGGATGAGCAGGGACGGGTCGGCGAGGAAGGCGCGGGCGATGGTCAGCAGCTGCTTCTCCCCGGCGCTGACGTTGCTCCCCTCCTCGTCGATCACGGTGTCGTAGCCGTCGGGCAGGGTGCGTACGAACCGGTCGACGAACGTGGCCCGCGCGGCGGCCTGGATCTGCTCCTCGGTGGCCCGGGGGTTGCCGTACGCGATGTTCTCGCGGATGGTGCCGCCGAACAGCCAGGTGTCCTGGAGCACCATGCCGATGTGCGAGCGCAGGTCGTCGCGGCGCATCGCGGTGATGTCGACGCCGTCGAGGGTGATCCGTCCCGAGTCCAGCTCGTAGAAGCGCATGACGAGGTTGACCAGGGTGGTCTTGCCCGCGCCGGTCGGGCCGACGATCGCGACCGTGTGCCCGGGTTCGGCGACCAGGGACAGGTCCTCGATGAGGGGCTGCTCCGGGTCATAGCTGAAGGACACGTGCTCGAACTCGACGCGGCCCTGCCTGACGGTGGGAGGCACCGGGACTGCGGGGTCCGGGGCCTGCTCCTCCGCGTCGAGCAGCTCGAAGACCCGCTCGGCCGAGGCCACCCCCGACTGCAGCAGGTTGGCCATCGAGGCGGCCTGGGTCAGCGGCTGGGTGAACTGCCGTGAGTACTGGATGAACGCCTGCACGTCGCCCAGGCTCATCGACCCGGTGGCGACCCGCACGCCGCCGACGACGGCGATGGCGACGTAGTTGAGGTTCCCGATGAACATCATCATCGGCATGATGATCCCGGAGACGAACTGGGCGCCGAAGCTGGCCTTGAACAGCTCCTCGTTCCGCTGCCTGAACACCTCCTCGACCTCGGGGCGGCGCCCGAACACCTTCACCAGCTCGTGGCCGGTGAACGCCTCCTCGATGTGGGCGTTCAGGCTGCCGGTGTGGGCCCACTGCGCGACGAAGTGCTTCTGCGAGCGCTTCGCGATCTGCGCGGTGACGACCATCGACAGCGGTATGGTGATCAGGGCGATCAGCGCGAGCAGCGGCGAGATGAAGAACATCATCGCCAGCACGCCGACCACGGTCAGCACCGAGGTCAGCAGCTGGCTCATCGTCTGCTGCAGGGTCTGGGACACGTTGTCGATGTCGTTGGTGACCCGGCTGAGCAGCTCGCCGCGCGGCTGGCCGTCGAAGAAGCGCAGGGGAAGCCGGTTCAGCTTGTCCTCGACGTCCTCGCGCAGCCGGAACACGGTGCGCTGCACCACGTCGTTGAGCAGATAGCCCTGGATCCAGGCGAAGGCCGACGCCGCGAGGTAGATCCCCAGGACCCACAGCAGGACCGTGCCCAGCGCGCCGAAGTCGATGCCCCGGCCCGGTACGAAGTCCATCCCGGCGAGCAGGTTGGCGAAGTTGTCGTTGCCCGCCGCGCGGGCGGCGGCGATCGCCTGCTCCGGGGTCGTCCCGGCGGGCAGCTGCCTGCCGATCACCCCGGCGAAGATCACGTCCGTCGCGTGACCGAGGATCTTCGGTCCGACGACGTTCAGCACCACGCTGGTCACGGCGAGGGCGATCACGGCCAGGAGTTTCGGGCGGTCGGGGTCCAGGCGCCGCATCAGCCGCCGCGCGGACGGCCCGAAGGTCATCGATTTCTCCGCGGGCATCCCGGCGGTCCCCCCGAAGGGGCCTCTGCCGAAGCCTCCGCCTCCGGCCGGAGGCCGCGGTTGCGTGGTCGTCATGGGCCGGTCACTCATGCTGCGGTCTCCGCGGCTAGTTGGGACTCGACGATCTCTAGGTACGTGGGGCAGGAATCCAGCAGCTCGTCGTGGGTTCCCAGGCCGACGATCACGCCGTCGTCCAGGACGATGATCTGGTCGGCGTCGGCGATGGTGGAGACCCGCTGGCCGACGATGATGACGGCGGCCTCGGCGGTGTGCGGGCGCAGTGCCGCCCGCAGCCGCGCGTCGGTGGCCAGGTCAAGGGCCGAGAACGAGTCGTCGAACAGGTAGATCTCGGGCTTGCTGACCAGCGCCCTGGCGATGGCCAGCCGCTGCCGCTGCCCGCCGGACACGTTCGTGCCGCCCTGCGTGACGGGTGCCTCCAGGCCCTCCGGCATCGCCTCGACGAAGTCGCGGGCCTGGGCGACCTCCAGCGCCTCCCACAGCTCCGCGTCGCTCGCGTCCGGGTTGCCGTACCGCAGGTTGCTCGCGACGGTTCCGCTGAACAGGTACGGCTTCTGCGGCACCAGGCCGATGCGCGTCCAGAGCGTCTGGGGGTCGAGGTCGCGGATGTCGACGCCGTCGACCGCCACCGTGCCGGAGGTGGCGTCGAACAGCCGGGGTATCAGGGAGATCAGGGTCGTCTTGCCGGAGCCCGTGCTGCCGATGACGGCGGTGGTCTTTCCCGCGCTCGCGCGAAAGGAGATGCCGGACAGCACCGGGGCCGCCGCGCCCGGGTAGCGGAACTCCACGTCGCGCATCTCCAGCTCACCGCGTTCGCTCACCTGCCGTACGGGGTCGCGGGGCGGCGTCACCGACGACTCGGTGTCGAGCACCTCGACGATGCGCTCGGCGCAGACCGCGGCGCGCGGGATCATCATCGAGATGAAGGTGGCCATCATCATCGACATGAGGATCTGCATCAGATACATGAGGAACGCGGTGAGGGCGCCGATCTGCATCTCGCCGCTGTCCACCCGCGCGGCGCCGAACCAGAGCACGGCGATGCTGGAGACGTTGAGGATCAGCATCACGGTGGGGAAGATGAGGGCGGTCAGCCGCCCGACGCGCAGCGCCGTGTCGGTCAGCGCCTGGTTGGCGTCGGCGAACCTGCGGGTCTCCTCGCGCTCGCGGACGAAGGCGCGCACCACGCGGATGCCGGTGAGCTGCTCGCGCAGCACCCGGTTGACCAGGTCGATGCGGTCCTGCATCGCGCGGAACTGGGGGACCATGCGGACGATGATCAGGCCGATCGACACCAGCAGCGCGGGGACGCAGACCAGCATGAGCCAGGACAGGCCGAGGTCCTGACGCAGCGCCATGACGATGCCGCCGACGCCCATGATCGGAGCGGCGACCAGCATCGTGCAGGTCATCACGACGAGCATCTGGACCTGCTGCACGTCGTTGGTGCCGCGGGTGATCAGCGAGGGGGCCCCGAACTGGGAGACCTCCCTGGCGGAGAACCCGCCGACCTGGTGGAAGACGGCCGAGCGGACGTCCCGCCCGAACCCCATGGCCGCGAGGGAGCCGTAGTAGACCGCCGCGATCGAGCAGGCGATCTGCACGAGGGAGACGAGCAGCATCCAGCCGCCGGCGGACAGGATGTATCCGGTGTCGCCGGTGGCGACGCCCTGGTCGATGATGTCGGCGTTCAGGCTGGGCAGGTACAGGGAGGCGATGGTGCCGACCAGTTGCAGCACCACCACGGCGGTCAGCGCCCACGAGTAGGGGCGCAGGTACGTGCGGAGCAGGCGGGTCAGCATGAGGACTCTTTACGTGGGGTGGCCGGGCGAGGGGCGTCGTGCCGGAGATCCGGCCGCCGGCCGGTCTCGCCCGTCGCCCCGGTAACCGGGATCATGGGGATCTCCTCCAGGGGAGTGGTGAGGATCAGACTGCGATGTGAACCTCGGTTGAGGTCAAGGAGGACATCGAGGCCGGGGATCGGGAGGTCGGGGGATCGGAAGGTCGGGGTCGTGGGGTTCTCGGGTTGCCGGGGGCCTTGGGGCGGCGGTTCTGGAGGTCGGGGAGGCGCCGGGGGGCGTCAGGCGGTTCTGGCGCCGGGGGCGTCAGGGCAGCGGTTCGGGGGCGGCGGGACGCAGGCGCACCCCGTCGAGGAGCATGGAGACGATCTCCGAGGCGGCCACCGGGTCGCTCTCGACGAGCCGGGGATGGGTGCACGCGATGGTCAGCAGGTGCAGCCGGCGCGCGGCCTCGCGCGGCTCGTACCGTAGCCGCTCGCGGGCGGGTTCGATCAGGTCGGTGAGCGCCTGCCTGATGAGGGCGCTCTCCTCGGAGAGGTTCTGGTGGTTGCGACCGGCCTCGAAGGCTCTCAGCCCTATCGCGTCCACCAGACGGAAGATGCGCGCGGTGCGCCGCTGCAGGATCTCGACCGCCGCGACGAGCCGGACGTCCAGGGGAGTCGTACGGTCGACGGCCTCCAGCTCGCCCAGCAGCGGGGAGGGGGCGAAGGCGCTGGCCACGGCCGCGTCCACGAGCTCGTCCTTGGTGGTGAAGACCCGGAAGATCGTGCCCTCGGCCACGCCCGCAGCCTGCGCGATCTGCCGGGTGCTCACATCGGGGCCCTCGGCGAGCACGAGCGACAGGGTGGACGCGATGAGCGCCGCACGCCGCTCGTCGGGGGGGAGGGGGGCGGCCCGGTGGGAGATCGAGATCACGCCGGGCATCCTATCCATCGAGTGAGTGAGTCGCTCACTCATTTAATGCGGTCGGGTCGTGTGGGCCACGGGGCCGCCGGTCCGGGGTGTGCGAAAGGTGGGGGTGGGGCCCCTGTGGAAGAAGTGATCTTTCGTGGCGGAGTTCGCTGCCTTTTTCCGGCAAATGTAGGAAAAAGCAGCTAGAAAGCCCGTCTTTCACCCGATGCGCCGGGCGTCGTCTGCGATCTAACGTCGTGTGGCAGACACCCTGACATCACCGCGACAGCCGTCTGCCTGTCGGCCAGGAGAACATCCGATGCCCCGTGCCCTCGCCCACCGCCCCTGGGTGCCCGCCGTCACCGAGGATCGCGTCCAGTCCGTCCTGAAGGCCGTGACGGATCAGACCGCCTCCTCGGTCCAGAGCGAGATCGAACGGCTGGTGGCCGACAACCACCGCATCCACGACATCGAGTCGGTCAACCTCAACCCGGCCACGAACATCATGAACCCGAGGGCCGAGGCCCTGCTCTCGGCCAACCTCGGGTCGCGGCCGTCGCTGGGCTACCCGGGCGAGAAGTACGAGATGGGCCTGGAGGCGATCGAGCAGATCGAGATCGTCGCCGCCGAACTGGCCGCGGAGGTCTTCGGCGCGGGCTACGCCGAGGTGCGCGTCGGCTCCGGGGCGCTCGCGAACCTCTACACGTTCATGGCCACCTGCGAACCCGGCGACACGATCATCGCCCCTCCGGCGAGCATCGGCGGCCACGTCACCCACCACCGGCCGGGCGCGGCGGGCCTGTACGGGCTGAACATCGTTCCCGCCCCCGTCGCGCCCGACGGCTACACGGTGGACGTCGACGCCCTGCGCGAGCTCGCCGGGCGGGTACGGCCGAAGCTGATCACCATCGGCGGCAGCCTCAACCTGTTCCACCACCCCGTGGCGAGCATCCGCGAGATCGCCGACTCGGTCGGCGCCCGCGTGCTCTTCGACGCCGCCCACCTGTGCGGCATGATCGCCGGGAGGACCTGGCCGCAGCCGCTCGACGAGGGCGCCCACCTGATCACCATGAGCACGTACAAGAGCCTGGGAGGTCCCGCGGGCGGGCTCATCGTGACCGACGACGCCGAGCTGGCCCAGCGGCTCGACGCGATCGCCTACCCGGGGCTGACCGCGAACTTCGACGCCGGCAAGACCGCGGCGCTCGCCATGACGATGCTCGACTGGAAGGCCGCGGGCCCCGCCTACGCGCGGACGATGGTCGCGACCGCGCGGCGGCTGGCGGACGAGCTGCTCGCCCTCGGCGTCCCGGTCTTCGCCGCCGACCGCGGATGCACCCGCTCCCACCAGTTCGCGATCCTGGCCCACCGCTACGGCGGCGGGCAGCGGGCCGCCCGGCGGCTGCGCGAGGCCAACCTCCTCGCCTGCGGCATCGGCCTGCCGTCGGAGGCGATCGAGGGGGACGTGAACGGCCTGCGCGTCGGTACGCCGGAGCTCGCCAGGCTCGGGATGACCGAGGCGGACATGCCCGACCTGGCCTCGTTCATCGCCCGGGGCCTGGACGGGAACGTCGACCCGGGCACCGTGGCGCCGGAGGTCACCGAGTGGCGGAGCCGGTTCTCCGGGGTGCGCTTCACCGTGGACAACCCCTCCTGAGGGACCTGGCCGACCGACGGCCGGTCCTGTCCGAGGGGGCCCGGCCGGTCCTGTTCGAGGGGCCCGGCCGGGCAGTGGCCGGTTCGGTCCGAGGGGGCCTGGCCGGGCAGCGGCCGGCCCTGTCCGGAAGGGGTTTTCCCGACCGGCGGGCGGCCCTGCCCGAAGGGGCTTACCCGGCGATGGGCGCTCCTTGCCCCGCCCGTGCCCCGGCGCCCGTGTTAGCGGTATGGAAGCCGGGGTAGGGCGGGCCGTGCGCCCGCCGCCGCGCGCGCTCCCGCCAGCGGGAGGGCCGATTCGCCGGTGGCCGGTTCGTGTCCGGGGCGTGGTCGTACCGGCCCGGCATGAGAGGAGAACACGGTGGCCGACGAATCGGATCTGATCCTCGACCTGGTGTGGCAGGAGTTCCACGAGGTCGTGAACATGACGTCGGAGGAGCTGAGGGCCTTCCTCCTGGCCTCGGCGTCGGCCGAAGGGGCCGATGCCGAGAGCCCCGAGGCGGCCATGCCGCCGCTCGGGCGCCAGGTGCTCCAGGTCCTCGGCAAGCGGAAGGCCGACCTCACCGCCGACGACGTCGAGACGATGCGGCAGGCCGTCGACCGCGTCGAGGACACGCTGGCCGAGGGGATGGTCGACGAGGACGACGACGACCGGCGGCGGGCGCTGCTGGAGGTCGGGCACAACCCGCTCCGGCCGTCACGTCTGGGGGGCTGACCACGGGCGCGGCCGTAAACCAGCGGCCGTAAACCGGAGTTCGGACACCGGCAGTCGGAAACCGGCAGCCGGGAGCCCACGGCTGGGAGCCCGCAGCCGGGAGCTCGCGGTTGATGGCCGATGGCCGGGAGCCGGTCGCCGGTGGGCGGAAGGCGATGGCCGGGGCCCGCCCTAGGCGCCGCGTGCGGACCAGCGGGACAGCAGCTCGGCCTCCCTGGCGGGCGTGATGGTGGCGTCCGTCGAGAAGGACGACTCCGCCTCGCGGATCTCGCGGATCGACTGTCCCAGGGGCCGTGGGGCGAGCCCCGCGGCGCGGGCGGCGGCGGGGTCGGCGGTGTTGACCGACATCCACGGATCGCCCTCGGACCACAGGGGCAGCGACCGGCCGGTCTCGCCCTCGGCGAGCAGGAAGTCCTGCCCGACCCAGGTCAGGGTGGTTCCCGGCGGCCCGACCTCGGCCGCGATCGCCTCGAGCATGTCCCCGAAGGAGAACGGCGGGGAAGGGCTGACCGTGTGGAAGGTGCCCGGGTGCGTCCCCTCGACCATGGAGACGATCCAGGTGGCCATGTCGCGGGCGTCGATGACCTGGATGGGGTCGCCGGGGTCGCCGGGCGCGAGGACCTCGCCGCCCCGCGCGATCCGGTTGACCCAGTAGGTGAAGCGGCCGGTGTGGTCGTGCGGGCCGATGACGTACGTGGGCCGCACGACCAGTGTCGGGAACCCGAACGCCTCCGTCGCGGCCCGCTCGCACAACACCTTCAGCGCCCCGTACGTCTCGGCCGTCACCGTCTCGGGGACCGGCCCGTCGATCTCCGCCAGCGGCGAGTCCTCGGTGAAGCCCCGGGTCTCCGGGGTCCGGTAGACCGCGGTGCTGGAGATGAAGGCGTACTGGCCGGTGGAGAGGGCGCCGGAGAGCGAGGTCACCTGCGACGGCAGGTAGGCGCTGACGTCGATCGTCGCGTCCCACTGCCGGTCGCGCAGGACGGACAGGTCGGCGTCGCGGTCGGCTGTCAGGTGCTCGGCCTCGGGGAACAGTCCGGGGCCCGTCCGGCCGCGGTGCAGCAGGGACACCTCGTGCCCGGCCGCGATCGCGGCTCCGGTGATGTGCCTGCCGACGAACCGGGTGCCGCCGATGATCAGAATTCGCATACCCGTCATTGTTCCGAACCGGGTGACGAGGCTCACACCACGGCCCCGGGTCCCGCGATGTCGCGGGGCCGGGGAACGCGGGTCGAGGGCGGTGCGACCGGTATCTCCGGCGGTCCGAGGTGACATTCATCGACGTGAGAGGGGGCATGGTTACCGGCGCGGGCCACGCGCGACCTTCCCCGGGGGCAGGATGTCCTTGTACGGCTCGCCATACTGCCTGATATCCCATACTTGTCCTGATCGGATCGGAACCCTCCCGATCGAATGGAGACGCCGTGAGCGCCACGACCGCCGAGGTGGAGCCGTTCGTCCATCCGGCACTGTTCTACCGGGGCGCCCGGCAGTATCTGGACGGCACCGTGCCCTTCGTCCGCGAGGGCATCGAGGCCGGTGAGCCGGTCACGGTCGCCGTGCCGGGACGGAACCTGAAGCTGATCCGCGCGGAGCTGGGCGAGGCCGCCGCCGAGGTGCGCTTCCTCGACATGGAGGAGGTGGGCCGTAACCCCGGGCGCATCATCCCCGCCGTTCTGTGGGCCTTCGCCGACCTCCACGCCGGCCGCAGGGTCCGCGTCGTCGGCGAGCCGGTCTGGCCGGACCGGTCGCCGACGGAGTTCGACGCGTGCCTGCAGCACGAGGCGCTGATCAACTTCGCCTTCTCGGGACGGGACGCCACCATCCTGTGCCCGTACGACGTCGACGGGCTCGACGCCGGGATCATCGAGCTCGCCGAGGCGGCCCACCCCGTCCTCGTGGACGGCTCGGGAGCGCGTACCAGCGCCGGCTACGCGCCGGAACGCGTCATCCGCGAGTGCGGCGGGCCGTTGCCCGAGCCGGTGGACGCCGACGTCCTCCCCTTCGGCGGCGACGACCTGTGGAGAGTGCGCGCCTTCACCGTCGGGCACGCCGAGCGGACGGGCCTGTCGGGGGAGCGCCTGGAGGACCTGCGGCTGATCGCCAGCGAGCTGGCCGCCAACAGCCTCGAACACGGAGGCGGCTCCGGGGTCGTACGGATCTGGACGGAGGACCGCCGGGTCGTCTTCGACGTCAGCGACTCCGGCCACATCGCCGACCCCCTCGCGGGACGCCGCCCGGTCGACTCGCGGCAGCGGGGCTCCCGGGGGCTGCTCGTGACCAACCTTCTCGGCGACCTGGTCCGCGTCCACACCGGGGAGGGCGGGACCACCGTCCGCGTGTACTTCGACGTTCCCTAACCCGGCTTCTCGCGACCTTCCCGCCCGGCCTCGTCGCCCCTGATGCCGGTGATCAGCCGGATGAGCTCGGCGCGCAGGGCCTCGGGGTCCTCCACGCGCTCGGTGACGATCCTCTCCACGACGTCACTCGTCACGAGCGCGGTGTACGTACGCTCGCCGAGCGGGGTGCGGGTGACCACCACGCGGCGCCGGTCGGCCGGGTCGCGTTCCCTGCTGACATGGCCGTCGCGTTCGAGCCGGTCGAGTACGGGGCGGATCGTCTGTTCCTCCACGTAGGTGCGCGCCGCGAGCCGCCGCTGGGTCTGCGGGCCCTCGCCCAGCGCGTTGAGCGTGAGGAAACCCGCGTGGGTGAGGCCGCGCTCGGCCAGCACGGAGTTCCATTCCCGTTCGACCAGGCGCGCGGCGACCAGGAGCAGGCGCCCGGTCGGCCAGGAGGCGTGGTCGTCCATGAGTCCCCATCTGTCGCTGCCCGGATGATGTTGCTGCCTGAAGATGCCGTTGTCCGGAGATGTCGCTGTCCGGATGAGGGGAACCTCGCCCGGCGGAGTTCCCTTCGGTGGAGACCCGCTCGCCGGATTCCCCCGTTCACGCTAGCCGCTCCCGCGAACGGTCAGTGGCCGCCGAACCAGCCGGGGACGTCGAGGCGGAAGACGTCATCCGGGGTCACGGCGCGCAGGTCGGACTCCAGGGCGCGCAGGCGCTCCTCGCCGAGGGTCCTCGCCCAGCCCGCGCGCAGGTCCTCGAAGATGCGCGCGGACCGGACGAGGCTGTCGACGCCCCGCTCGGTGAGCCGCACGATCTTGCGGCGGGCGTCGCCCGGATCGGAGCCGCGCTCGACGTAGCCCAGGTGCTCCAGGGTGTCGACAGTCTTGCCGGCCGCCTGCTTGGAGACGCCCAGCCGCCGGCCGAGTTCCACGGCCGTGGTGCCCTCGGGACCGATCGCCTGCAGGACGAAGCCGTGCATCGGCCGCATGTCGGGATGGCCCTGGCGGGCGAGCTCCGCGTGGAGCTCGTCGATGAGCACCCGGAAGCCGAGGAAGAGCCGGAGCGGGAGCTCGAAGCCCGGAGGGTCGGCCGCCACGATCGCCTCCCGGCCCGTTGTTTCGACAATGGTGTTGTCGAGCTTAGGGACTGCCGCCCTACCTTGTCATCCGCGGCGTCGTCCGCTGCGCGGCAGTGGAGGACCGATCGGTCGCCGTACGTGTCGTCCGCGGTGCGGCGGTGGATCGCCGTAGGTGTCGTCCGTGGCGCGGCAGGGGAGCCCTCACCGCTGGCGCCCGTCGGGGCGGCGCTGGTCCTGGAGCCACTTGTCGGTCCGGCGGGTCGCGTTGGGCGCGCTGGGGGTGCCGGGTGAGCGGAGGGTGGCGCGGGTCTCGGTCACGGTGAAGTCGGCCACCACGTGCCGGTTGTGCAGCAGGAAGCCGACGACGCCCGCGATCGCCTGCACGCTGTCGCCCGCGCGGGCGCGGCCGGTCAGGAGATAGACCAGCGGCGTGGACGGCTGGTCGAGGGCGAAGTGGCGGCCGTGGTGGTGCGCGTCCTGCAGCGTCCTGATCGGGATCGGCCGCGAGGTGGTGAACCACGCGGCGACCTCCCAGAAGGGATTCGACGTGTCGGGGTCGCCGGACTCCTCGTAGCAGGTCGTGCAACCCCTGCGAGCGTCCTGCCCGTGAGGGCACGCCCAGGCGGCGAGGTCATGCGGCATGCTGCGCTCGGACATGAGCTGACCGTACCTTCCCGTACCCGGAGACCGGTGCTTCCCCCGCTCCCACGCGCCGGGGCGCCGCGTTTTCGGCACGCTCGCGGTCAGGCCGTCACCCCTTTCCGGATGCCGGAAGTGGCCAGTGGACCTTGGTGGAGACGCGAATTCTTCTGGGATACCTTCCTTCCTGTTCTGCGCACACTGGGGTGCGCATCCGATGGTTTCCGTGGATTCATCGTGAGCGCGCCGCGCCCCCTCACCCCGGCGCCGCGCCGTCCCGGCGTACCCGCGAAGACATCGTCACAGGGGGATGAGGCCATGTCCGTCGCCGATCTGTCCGATGCCAGGCGGGACTTGCTCAGGCGCAGGCTGCGGGGCGGGGCCGTCGACACCGAACGCCCCGAGATCCCGCGCGGGCCCAAGGGCACTCCTCCCCCGCTCTCCCCGGTCCAGGAACCCCTGTGGTTCATGGAGCACTTCACCCCCGGCACCTCCACGTACACCCTCCCGGTCGCGGTGCGGCTGCGCGGCCCGATCGACGCCGACCGGCTGCGCGACCTGCTGGCCACGCTGCCGGACCGGCACGAGAGCCTGCGCCACCGCTTCCCCGCGACGGAGGACGGGCGGCCCGCGGTCCACGTCGTCCCCACCGCGCCGGTGCCGCTGCGCCTGGCCGAGGCAGCCACGGGCGCGGAGGCCGCCGAGCTGATCGGCGCGGAGAGCGCCGAGCCGCTGGACCTCGCCGAGGGGCCGCTGCTGCGCGCCACCCTGATCAGGATCGCGGACGACGACCACGTCCTGGCGCTGTTCGTCCACCACATCGCCGCCGACGGCAGGTCGACGCAGCTGCTCTTCGCCGACCTCCTCGCGCTCTACCGGGGAGACGCCCCCGCCGCGCCCGCCGTCCGGTACGGGGACTTCGCGCTCTGGCAGCGCGAGCGGCCGTTCGAGCGCGAGCTGGCCTTCTGGCGCGGGGAACTGGCCGGGCTGCCCCGCGCGGAACTGCCCTCCGACCGGCCCCGCCCACCCCGGCTGACCCTCGACGGCGCCTCCCACGTTCACCGGCTCGACCCCGAGCTGGTCGCCTCCCTGACCGGGCTGGGCGCGGAGCGCGGCGCGACCCGCTTCATGACCCTGCTCGCCGCCTTCCAGGTGCTGCTCGCCCGCTACTGCGGACGGGACGATCTCGCCGTCGGCACGCCGGTCGCCGGGCGGACCAGGGACGGGCTGGACGACGTGGTCGGCATGTTCGTCAACACCCTCGTGCTCCGCGCCCGCCTCGACGGCGACCCCGGTTTCGCCGACCTCGTCACCCGCACCCGCGACGTGGTGATCGACGCCCTCGACCACCAGGAACTGCCCTTCACGCGGCTGGTCGACGCGCTCGACGTGCCCCGCGACCCGAGCAGGCAGCCGCTCGCCGACGCGCTCTTCTCCATGCACGACTTCGCCGTCGCCGCGGATGCCGCCGGTGACCTGGAGGCCGAGGACTTCGCGATGGCGCCGGGCTCGGCGCGCTACGACATCGAGCTCTATCTGGTCCCCACCGCCGAGGGCGGCATGACCGCCACCTTCACCTACCGGACCGCGCTGTTCGACGCCGCGACCGTCGAGCGCATGGCCGGGCACCTGGAGAACCTCCTCAGGGACGCCGTCGCCCGGCCCGGCGTCCCGGTGAGCGAGCTGGAGCTGCTGGGGGAGGCCGAGCGCCGCCTCCTCACCGAGGAGTGGAACGCCACGGCGGCCGACTTCCCCGACGGCGCGACGCTGCACGGCCTCGTCGAGGCCCAGGTGGCGCGGAGTCCCGACGCCCTCGCGGTCACCTTCAGGGGCGAGTCGCTGACCTACCGGGAGCTCGACGAGCGGGCCGCCGGGGTGGCCCGCGTGCTGCGCGGCTCGGGGACGGGAGCGGGATCGCTGGTCGCGGTCTGCGCGGAGCGGTCGGCGGAGCTGGTGGCCGGGCTGCTGGGTGTGCTCAAAACGGGGGCGGCCTACGTGCCGCTCGACCCCGACTACCCCGCCGACAGGCTCGCCTTCATGCTCTCCGACGCGGGCGCCGCCGTGGTGCTGACCCAGCGGCACCTGGCGGACCCTCTGGCGCGGCACGGCGCCACCGTCCTCGCCCTGGACGACCCCGCCGTCTGGGCCGCCTCCGGGCACGCCGACGTTCCCGGTGGTGCCGGCGCTGGTGTCGAAGCCGACGCCGGCGAGGCTGCTCCGGGGACTGCTTCAGGGGCCGCTCCGGAGACCGCTCCGGGGACTGCTTCAGGGGCCGCTTCGGAGACCGCTCAGGGGGCCGCGAGCGGCGCGGCCGAGCCGGGCGCGGCGGGTGGTGTGGACGCGGCGGGTGCGGCGGCGTACATGATCTACACCTCCGGTTCGACGGGCAGGCCGAAGGGGGTGCCGAACAGCCACCGCGGCATCGTCAACCGCCTCGACTGGATGCAGAAGCGCTACGGCCTGACGCGGGACGACGTCGTCCTGCAGAAGACGCCCGGCGGTTTCGACGTGTCGGTCTGGGAGTTCTTCTGGCCGCTCATGACGGGCGCCAGGATGGTGCTGGCCGAGCCCGGCGGGCACCGCGACCCCGCCTACCTGCGCGACCTGGTGGCCTCGGAGGGCGTCACCACGACGCACTTCGTCCCCTCGATGCTCGGGATCTTCCTGTCGGAGGAGGGCGTACGGGGCCTGACCTCGCTGCGGCGCGTCATCTGCAGCGGGGAGGAGCTCCCGGTCGACCTGGCCCTGCGCTGCCTCGCGACCCTGCCGGGCGCCGAGCTGCACAACCTCTACGGCCCCACCGAGGCCGCCATCGACGTCTCCTCCTGGCAGTGCACCGCCGAGGCGCTCGCGGGCAGGACGAGCGTGCCGATCGGCGCGCCGATCCAGAACATCGCGCTGCACGTGCTCGATCCGCACCGCCGCCCGGTGCCGGTGGGCGTCCCCGGCGAGCTGCACATCGGCGGGGTCGGCGTCGCCCTCGGCTACCATCGGCGGCCCGAGCTCACCGCCGAGCGGTTCTTCCCCCTCGGCCGGGACCGCGTCTACCGGACCGGCGACGCGGCCCGGTGGCTGCCCGACGGCACGATCGAGTTCCTCGGCCGCCTCGACGACCAGGTCAAGCTGCACGGCCTCCGGATCGAGCTGGGAGAGATCGAGGCGGCGTTGCGGGAGCGCGCGGGGGTGCGCGACGCCGCGGTGATCGTCAGGGAGGACGTGCCGGGGGACCGGCGGCTCGTCGCCTACCTCGTCGCGGACGAGCCGCCGGAGACCGCCCGGGTGCGGGTCGCCCTCGGCGGCACCCTGCCCGACTACATGATCCCCTCGATGTTCGTCACCCTGGACGCGCTGCCGCTGACGCCGAACGGCAAGCTGGACCGCAAGGCCCTGCCCGTCCCGGAGAGCCCCGGCGCCGCCGAGTACGTCGAGCCGGAGAACGACGCCGAGCGGGCGATCGCCGCCGTCTGGGAGCAGGTGCTCTCGGTGGAGCGCGTCGGCGCGGGCGACGACTTCTTCGACCTGGGCGGCAACTCGCTGCTGGCCATCCAGGTCGTGGCCAAGCTGCGCAAGGCCCTGCCCGAGGGCAGCCCGCAGGTCGGCCTGGTGGACCTGTTCTCCTTCCGCACCGTGCGGGAGCTGGCCGGGTTCGTCGGCGGCCCCGGCGGCGGAGGGGCCCGCCCGCTGCTCCAGCGGCTCACCCCCCGCCGTACGGTGACGCGCAGCTACGTCTGCGTCCCGTACGGCTCGGGCAGCGCGATCGTCTACCAGCCGCTCGCCGACGCGCTCCCCAAGGACCAGGCGCTCTACGCCGTCGCCATCCCGGGCAACGACGTCGGGCTGGACGAGGAGCCCGAGGAGTTCGACGAGCTCGCCAGGCGCTGTACCGAGGAGATCCTGCGGACCGTCGAGGGCCCGGTCGTGATCTACGGTCACTGCGGGGTCGGCGCCGGTCTCGCCACCGAGCTGGCCAGGCGCGTGGAGGCGGCGGGACGCGAGGTCGAGGCCGTCTACATCGGGGCGATCTTCCCCTTCGCCCGGCCCCGCGGCCTGATGCGCGCCCTGTCGCGCATCGGGGAGTTCGAGAGCCTGCGCCGCAGCCAGGGCGACATCAACTGGCTCAAGGCGCGGGGTGTCGACCTGGAGGAGCTCGACCCGGGGGTGGCAGACCGGATCATCCGTACGATGCGCCACGACGGCAAGGCGGCGGAGAAGTACTTCACCGACCTGTTCGACACCCCCGGCCGGGTCCGGCTGCGCGCCCCGGTCGTCTCGGTGATCGGCGAGCGCGACCCGGCGACCGACTTCTACGAGGAGCGGTTCAGGGAGTGGCACTTCATCGCCGACACCGCGGCCCTGGTCGTCCTCGACGAGGGCGGGCACTTCTTCCTCCGCTACCGGGCCGAGGAGCTGGCCGGGATCCTGCAGATCCACGACCGGCTGGACGCGCCACCGGAACGCGGGCCCGACGACACCTGGTGGGTCCACGGAATCGCCAGGACGTCGGAGACGAAGACCGAGAAGAACGCCGTAGAGCCCAGCATGGGGCGATTCCTCACCTTCTCCGCGGGCCAGCAGATATCCATGATCGGCTCCGCGCTCGTCGGGTGGGCGCTGCCGCTCACGGTGCTGGTCGACTCGGGCTCGGTGACGCAGTTCTCGATCCTGGCCGTGCTCAACCTCGCCGGGCTGCTGATCTCGCCGCTGGCCGGGGCGATCGTGGACCGGGGCGACCGGCGCAGGGTGATCCTGCTGGCCGACTGCGCCTCGGCGGCCATCCAGGCGGTACTCGCCGGGATCATCCTGTTCGGCGAGCTCCGGCTCTGGCAGATCTACCTGCTGGTCATCTCGCTGTCGGTCGCGAGCAGCTTCCAGCGGCTGGCCTACAACTCCGCGGTCCCGCAGCTCGTCCCCAAGCACTACCTCGGCCACGCGATCGGGGTCACCCAGATGACGGGCGGCGTGGCACAGCTGGTCGTACCTCTGATCGCCGCGGGTCTGCTGGCCTGGATCGGGCTGGGCGGCATCGTCGCCATCGACGTGGCCAGCTACGTCTTCGCGATCGCCGTCGTGCTCCTCGTCCGCTTCCCCGCCACGCTGCCGTGGCGGCCGAGGGAGCCGCTGACCACCGAGATCGCCAAGGGGTTCGGCTACACCTGGAACGAGCGGGGCCTGCGCTCGATGCTCGCCTTCTTCGCGGTGCTCAACATCTTCCTGTCGCCGCTCCTGCTGCTGGTGTCCCCGCTGGTGCTCTCCTTCGCGACCCTCGCCGACGTCAGCCGCATCTCGGTGGTGAGTGGCCTCGGCGTGCTGCTCGGCGGGCTCACCATGGCGCTGTGGGGCGGGCCGCCCAAGCGGCGCTTCCGGGGAGTCCTGGCCGCCACGCTGGCCATGGCCGCGGGGAGCGTGGTCGTCGGCCTCAGCCCGTCGCTGGTGACGATCGGGATCGGCGCGTTCGCGCTGACCTTCTTCCTCACCGTCATGAACTCGATCTACACCACGATCGTTCAGATCAAGGTGCCGCACCGCTACCACGGCCGGGTCTTCGCGCTGAACACCCTGGTCGCCTGGTCGACCCTGCCGATCGGCATGGGGCTGGTGGCCCCGCTGGGCGCCGCCCTCCTCGACCCGCTGCTCGTCCCCGGCGGTCCCCTCGCCTCGACGGTCGGCGCGGTGATCGGGGTGGGACCCGGCCGGGGCATCGGGCTGCTCTATCTGGTCTGCGCCCTCGGGATGGCGCTGGTCGTCGCCGGGGCGCTGCGGGTCAGGCGGCTGGCGCAACTCGACACCGAGATGCCCGACGCCCTCCCCGACGACCAGGTGGGACTGGAGGCGATCGAGGCCCGCCGCGCCGGGGTGGGCGCCTGACGGGCGGGGTCCTCGCGCGATCTCTGGAACGGCCCGGCCGCCGAGTGGCCGGGCCGTTCCGGAGGCGTCGCGGGGGCGGGTCAGTTCCGGTTCATGTAGGCCTTCAGACCGCCGAGGTCCTTGTTGGCGATGAACACCGCCGCCACGAAGAGGGCCTCCTCGGCGTGCGCGGTGCAGGCCCATGCCGAGTCGCCCCAGCCATCGGCGATCTTGAGCTCGGCGGAACCGGGACACTGCCGCCCGGCGCCGCCGAGCTGGCACAGCTCGGGGTGGCCGCCCGTGTCGCGCTCCTCGGAGGCGACCTGGCGCAGGCGCTCGCCGAGCGCGGCGGTCACGACGGCGCGCTCGTCGGACTCCTCGCGGAGCCGCCGCTCGGCGCGTATGGCGTGGATGGTCTTCAGCCGAAGGTCCAGATGCCGGGCGACCAGCGCGGCGAGCCCGGTCAGCACCGCCGTCTGGGTGGCGGTGACCTCCCGGGGCCGCCGGTCGATGACGTTCACGGTGCCCAGCCGGTGTCCCTCGGGGGTGACGATCGGGGCGGCGGCGTAGAACCGCAGCCCCAGCTCCCCGCGGACCAGAGGGTGATCCAGGGTGCGCGGGTCGATCGCGGCGTCGCCCACGACGTACGGGCCGTCCGCCAGCACCGCCGAGACGCACAGGCCCGGCTCGACACCGACTTGTGCCACTCCGTCCAGTCCCCGGGTGGCGGCGAACCACACCCGGTCGGCGTCGACGACGCTGACCGTGGCGATGGGGGTGTCGAACACGGTCGCGGCCAGCCTGGCGATCTCGTCGAAGGCCCCGTCCCCGGGGGCGTCGAGGATCTCGTATCGCCGCACCGCGGCCAGCCGTTCCGCTTCCGTGTCACTTCCGTGAGCCGGTCGCGCTGCTTCCGCTTCGAGGGCGGGCGCGGACGGGAGCGGTTCGCCGTTCGCGGCGGTGGACTGGTCGGCGGACGCCGACACGGGCGGAGAGGCAGACACCAGGACCGCTTCCGGTAGGGGACGGGTGGGAGCCACGGGGGCCGAGGTTCCCCATGGGATGACCGTAAACGGTCATGCCAAACATCCCGAATCGAAGACCGGTCACACCGGCGCGATCTGTTCGAGAGCGCCCGGTCGCGCCGCGAGCGTCCTCCGGCAGAGCTGTGACAGCGCGGCCGGGACGGCGGCAGGACGCTGACAGCGATCTGGCAGCGCCGCCCGCCACGCTCGCCTCCTGAGCGATCGAGCGACTGATCAGCCGATCAGCCGATTGACCGAGCAGCTGATCAACGAGGAGGCAACGATGGACCAGACCCAGGTGCTCGTCGTCGGCGCGGGGCCGACCGGACTCACACTCGCCGTCGACCTGGCCCGGCGCGGGGTGGACGTCAGGATCGTGGAGAGGTCGCCGGAACCCCCCGCCGGGTCGCGCGGGAAGGGCGTCCAACCGCGGACGCAGGAGGTCCTCGACGACCTCGGCGTCATCGAGGAGGTCCTCGCCACCGGCGAGATCTACCCGGCCATGCGCGCCTACCGGGAGGACCGGGTGATCTGGGAGGGCCGTATGCACGAGATCAGGGAACCGGATGCCGAGGTGCCGTACCCGATGGTCCTCATGCAGCCGCAGTGGCGGATCGAGCGGATCCTGCGCGACCGGCTCGCCGAGCTGGGACGGCGGGTCGAGTTCGGCGTCGAGGTGACGGGGTTCGAGCAGGACGAGGACGGGGTCACGGTCACCCTCACGGGGCCGGGCCTTGGCTCCGGTTCCGGGAGCGGTCCTGATTTCGACTCCGGTCCCGATTCTGGTTCCGGGAGTGGTCCTGATTTTGACCCCGGTTCCGGGAGCGGGTTTCGTTCCGCCTCGCGGCCCGGTTCCGGGGGTGATGATCGCGCTGCCGAGAGGGTGCGGTGTGCCTATCTCGTCGGCGCGGACGGCGGGCGCAGCTTCGTGCGCAGGCATCTGGCCATCGGCTTCGAGGGGGAGACGTTCGAGACCGAGCGCATGCTCATCGGCGACGTCAGGACCCCCGACCTCGACCGTGAGTACTGGCACGTGTGGGCCGACATGGCCACCAACACGACGCACGTCGCGCTGTGCCCGCTCCCGGGCACCGACGTCTTCCAGTTCACCGCGCCGGTCACCGGCGAGACGCCCGAACTGTCCCCCGAGTCCTTCCAGAAGGTCTTCGACGAGGGATCGGGACGGAAGGACGTCCGCTTCACCGGGGTCTCCTGGATGTCGCTCTACCGGGTGAACATCCGTATGGCGGAACGGTTCCGCGTGGGTCGCGCCTTCCTGGCGGGGGACGCCGCGCACGTGCACTCCCCGGCGGGCGGTCAGGGCCTCAACACCGGCGTGCAGGACGCCTACAACCTCGGCTGGAAGCTCGCGGGCGTCCTCGGCGGCGCTCCCGAGCGGCTGCTCGACACCTACGAGGAGGAGCGGCTCCCGGTGGCGGCGGACGTGCTCGGCATCAGCACCAGGCTCCACCGCCGCGCCGGGGAGGGGGAGCGGGACGCGCACACCCGGGGCGAGGAGACACAGCAGCTCCTGCTCGGCTACCGGGGCCGCTCGCTGTCCGCCGGCGAGCGCGGCGGCGAGCGCGTCCCGGACGCCGTGCTCGGCACAGGGACGCGCCCGGACGTGGCGCCGGGCGCCGGAAGTGTCCGGGGCGCGGTGCCGAGCGCTGGAAGTGCCCCGGGCGCCGTGGCGGGCGTCGGAAGTGCCCTGGACGCCGTGGCGGGCGTCGGTCGCCTCTTCGACGTCCTGCGCGGGCCCCACTTCACACTCCTGGCCGTCGGTACGACCCACGCCGCGCTCGTCAAGGAGGTCAACGCGGCGTACGGGCCCAGGGTGCGCGCGCACGCCGTGCTTCGGGAGGACGAGCCGCGCGAGCCCGGTGACCTGCTCGACGTCGAGGGCCGGATCCACCGCCACTACGGAAGGGGCCTGGTGCTCGTCCGCCCCGACGGCTACGTCGGCTACCACGGTGGTGAGGACGGGCTTGAGGACTACCTGGCGGGTGTCGTCGCGACGGCCGGCGGCTGAGTGTCGATGCGATCGCGACGGCCCGTGGCGGAGCACCGGTGTCATCGTCACCGCGGCGGCCCCCGTGCTCGGGCCCGCCGACGTGTCCAGGCCCGTAGAGGACGCGGTGTCATCGCGGCAGGCGGCCGAGCCCTTCCAGGGCGAACGACTCGGGGTCACGCAGGGCGGCGCCACGGGCGCGTGCCGCCCGGTGGCGGTCCTCGCCGAGCGCCTCGGCGGCGCGGGCGGCCAGCGCGCGGACGGCGGGGTCGGCCGTCCGGTCGATTCCGCGAAGCGTGAGCGCCGTTCCGAGGAGTACGGCCGCGCTCTCCAGGTCGCCGGTCGAGGCGTGCCATTCGGCGACCTCCTCCAGAACCGACGCGCGCACCGTCTCGTCGCCGCTCGGAGCGACCGACTCCAGCGCGCGGCGCAGCGGGGAACGGGCGGCGTCCGGCTCGTCGCGTGCCCGGTGCACCCGGGCGATCTCCACGTTGATCAGCGCCACCAGCTGCGGGGAGACCATGGCCTGGTCCCGCAGCAGGTCCAGCGCCTCGCCGAGCAGGGACTCGGCCCGCTCGGGGTCCTCCCGCCGCAGGGCCAGCTCCCCCTGGACGTGCCGGAGGCGGGCGGTCGCGATCGGGTCCCCGATACGGCTCACCGCCGCCTCCGCCCGAGCCAGTTCGGCCTCCACCCCGGCGAGGTCTCCCGCGCGGAGACGAAGCCGGCAGAGCCGTACCCGCACCATGATCGGCCCGGGGACCGCCTCCAGGCCGCCGATCTCGGTCGCCGGTGCCACGGCCTCCTCCAGCAGCGACAGGGCGCCGGCCGTGTCGCCGCGGTTCTCCGCCACCAGCGACAGCCAGTAGAAGGCCATCGACAGCCCCCACCGGTCACCGGTCAGGCGGTAGTCGTCCACCGCGGGACGCAGCAGCTCCTCGGCCCGTGACGCCCCCGCCCGCCCGTACTCGAACTCGACGATCCCGCCCATCAGCCGCGCGGTCGCCCTCATCCACGGGGCGGGGTGGCCGCCGAACCTCTCGACCGCGGCCAGTGCCCGCCTGTGGGCCTCCGCCGTCCCGGCCGTGTAGCCGTTCACGATCGCCCACGACCCCAGCGCCGCGGGGTGGTCCGACTCCCACAACGTCGCCAGGGCCCGCGACCGCGCGGCGGACGGGTCGGCCGTCATCGGCGTACCGGCGGGAGCGGCCAGTACGCACAGCGCGTGTGCCGGTTCCCGGCCGGGAGGGGGTTCGTCGCCGACGGCCGCCAGCACCGCCGACGCCCATGCCCCGGCCTCCCCGCGCCGGCCGCGCATCATCCAGTACCACAGCCTGGCCATGATCATTCGAAGGGCCCGATCGCCGTCTCCCGACGAGATCGCGTGGTCGAGCGCGGAGTCCAGGTCGCCCTGCTCGACGTCGAGCACCGCGAGCGCGCGCAGCTGATCGCCGGTCCGCAGGAACGGCTCCTCCGCCTCGGCCAGCTCGACGAAGTAGCGGACGTGCTCGGCACGCGTCCGGCCGGTCTCGCCCGCCTCCTCCAGCCTCTCCGCGGCGTACCGGCGCAGTGTCTCCAGCAGGCGGTAGCGGACCTCCCCGCCCGCCCGGGGCGCCGGCACGACGGTGACCAGGGACCTGTCGACGAGCGACGTGACCACGTCCACGCCGTACCCGCAGATCCGCCCCACCGCGTCCGCGGTCGCGCCACCGGAGAACACCGACATCCGGCGCAGGAGCGTACGCTCGTCGGAGCTCAGCAGGTCCCAGCTCCAGTCGATCACCGCCCGCAGCGTGCGGTGCCTCGGCTGTGCCGTACGGCTCCCGCGGAACGCCAGCCGGTCACCGATCATGTCGGCGAGCTGCCCGACGCCGAGGGAACGCAGCCTGGCCGCCGCCAGCTCGATCGCCAGGGGGATGCCGTCGAGCTCCCTGCAGACCCGTACGACGTCGGCCACCGTGTCGTCGTCGACGCGCAGACCCGGCAGTGCCGCGGCCGCGCGGTCTCCGAACAGCGTCACCGCCGGGCAGGCCAGCGCTTCCTGCAGGAGCGCGTCCGGCGCGGGGAGATCGAGGGGAGGCACGGGGTGGAGGTTCTCCCCGGTGATGTCCAGGGGCTCCCGGCTCGTGGCGAGGATCCGCAGCCCGCCGGAGGCGGCGAGCAGCCGGTCGGCGACCCGCGCGGCCTCGTCGATCACGTGTTCGCAGTTGTCCAGCACCAGCACCGGGGCCCTGCCACGGAGCGCCACGGCGAGCCGTTCCAGCGAGTCACCCTCCCCGTGGAGCGGCCGGCCGGGGGCGCCCGCGTATCCCGCACCGTCGGCCTCGCTCGCGAGCTCACCCCGGTGACCGGTCTCGCCGGGGGCACTCCCGGGATCCGCTCCGCTCCACGGCGCGGCGGGGTGGTCCGCCAGGAGGCCGCTTCCGCTCAGCGCGACCTGCACGGCCGCCGCCACACCGGACGGGTGTGAGAGCGGGGCCAGCTCCACCAGCCAGACCCCGTCCGGTACGTCGAGGGACGCGGCGGTCTCGATCGCCAGCCTGGTCTTACCCACTCCGCCGGGCCCGGTGAGGGTGACCAGCCGTGCGGTCCCGAGCAACTCCCCGAGCCGGGCCAGCTCCTCCCGCCTGCCGACGAAACTCGTCAGCCGCGCGGGCAGGTTGTCCCGAGGCTCCCCGCGATCCCCGCGATCCCGGGGTCTCCCGCGCTCCCGAGGCTCCGCGGGGTCTCGGGACTCCACGCCGTCCCGGCGGGACCGCGCGCCCGCGAGTCCGGGGGTCTCCGCGAGTCCGCGGGCGTCCGCAGGGCCGGGGGCGTCCGCGACGGCCTCGCGGGGGCCGGACGCCGTATGGGGAGATTCGCCGCGCAGGGCGGCCAGGTGCGCGGCGCGTAGTTCGGGGCCGGGGTCCAGGCCGAGGTCTTCGGCGAGGCTCAGCCTGATCCGTTCGTACGCCGCGAGTGCCTCCGTGCGGCGCCCCTCGGCGAGCAGTGCCAGCACGAGCCGGGCGTGGAAGGGCTCGCGGAGCGGATGCGCCGCGACCACCTCCTCCAGCTCCGCCACCGGGGCGTGTCCCAGGGCCAGGTCGGCGTCGAAGCGGGCCCGCAACGCCGACAGGCGCAACTCCTCCAGGCGGGTGGCGGGGGCGGCGGCGAAGGGCAGGACGGACGCGTCGGCGAGAGCCGGGCCGCGCCAGAGGGACAGCGCCTCACGCAGCAGGGACCCCGCCACGGTGGGATCGCCCGAGGCGGTACGGCCCTCGGCGGCCAGTCGCTCGAAGGCCCAGGCGTCGACCGCCTCGCGCGGCAGGTCGAGGAGGTAACCGGCGGGGTGGGACGCGACCGCGCCGGGCAACCGGCGGCGGAGCCTGGAGACCAGCGACTGCAGCGCGTTCGCCGGGTGATCGGGCGGACCCTCGGGCCACAGGTCGTCGATGAGTCGCTCGGCGGTGACCACGCGGCCGGGGTCGAGGGCGAGCCTGACCAGCAGGATCCGTAGCCGCGCACCGTGGATCTCGGTGCCGTGCGCGTGCGGCGGCCCGCCGTCCACGCGCAGCGGCCCCAGGATTCCGACTCTCATCAGGACCCCATTCTCCTCTCGCGCGAGAACGCCGGACGCGCTTCCGGCCCGAGGGGTGCGGTCCCGGCCCGATCGGAGGGCAGGGGTACGTTCGAAACCATCACGACATTCGCGTATTTCGCTGTTTCTGCAGTTCATCAAGGGAAAGAAATGATCTTGAGGGCGTTTCGAGGGCTACGGGGCGGGCATCGGATCGGTCTGGGGGTCATCGAACGGGGGGACGTATGGCGCGCGGGTTCGACGCGTCAGCTCATTACGGGCGGCGCATCACCGACGTCCACGACGACGGCATCACGGTGAAGGATCCATCCGAGGTCGCGGGCGGGCACCCGGCGGCCTTCGGTTTCCCCGCGGCCTCGAAGCTTCCCGAGCTCCCGGAGTTTCCGGAGCTCCCGGAGTCTCCGGTGCGGTCGCGCCCGCCGGGGCTTTCACCGCCTTCCGGGGTGTCGCGTCTCCCGGTGCCCTCAAAGGCTCCGATCCGGTCACGCGCACCGGGGCTTTCGAAGTCCTCCGGCCCATCACATCCCCCGGCGCCCTCGAAGTCGCCGTCAACGTCGTCAACGCCGCGTTCGAAGCGGGACCCGCGGGTTCCCGGCAGGGTTCCGGCGCTACCCGCTGTGCGGGGCCCGATCACCTCCCTGCTCTTCGAACGGCTGGTACGCCCGCCGCACCGCTTCGGCCTCCTCTCGCTCCCGCTCCTGTCGTTCCCGGCGCGTTTCGCGGGCCCGGTCCTCGTGGACGAGGACGTGCAGCTGGCGCTCTACGTCTGCTACGAGCTGCACTACCAGGGCTTCGACGGCGTGGACGACCGGTGGGAGTGGAACCCCTCGCTGCTGGAGGTACGGGAGATCCTGGAGGCGCGGTTCGAGGAGGGGCTGGCGCGGGCCGTGGCGTACCCACCCGCCTCGCGGCCCGAGCAGACGAGCCAGGCCCTGGCCGAGCTGATGGCCACCGCCGACGGGCCCGACCTGGCCGGATTCCTCCAGGGGCAGGCCGACCTGGAGCAGTTCCGCGAGTTCGTCGCGCACCGGTCGATCTACCATCTCAAGGAGGCCGACCCGCACACCTGGGCGATTCCCCGGCTGAGCGG
>NZ_JBPJUQ010000070.1:0-41195 GCF_051192615.1 Streptosporangium sp. G11 | reverse complement strand
CCAACATGCCGCCGCTGCACTACGCGCTCTGCGGCTGCGAGAAGCTGCCGGACTTCCCCGCCAACTGGGGCGGCAAGTAAGGCCGGTCCGCCGGGCTCCGGGCACCACCGGGTGGTGCCCGGAGCCCACCGGTACGTTCACGGGTTCACGACGAGCCCGCGCCGAACTCAGGGAAGGGGTTGCCGATGTTCCCCATCGGGGTCAACACGTGGGTGTGGGTCTCGCCGCTGACGGACGAGGATCTCGCCCGGCTGGCGCCGAAGGTGGCCGCCTGGGGGTTCGACACGATCGAGCTGCCCGTGGAGCAGGCCGGTGACTGGGATCCCGCGTGGGCGGCCGAACTGCTGGGGAGCCTCGGGCTGGGGGCCTCGGTGGTCCTCGTCATGCCGCCGGGCAGGGAGCTGGTCGGCGCCGACGCGGGGACGGTCGCCGCCACCCAGGACTACCTGCGGCGGTGCGTGGACGCCGCCGTGGCGGTGGGCAGCCCGGTGATCGGCGGACCCGCCTACGCCTCGGTGGGGCGGACCTGGCGGATGCCGGACGAGGAGCGCAAGGCCCGCTACGCCGAGCTGAGGGAGAACCTGACCCCGGTCGGCGAGTACGCGGCCGAGCGCGGGGTGACGGTCGCCGTCGAACCGCTCAACCGCTACGAGACCAGCCTGATCAACACCGTCGAGCAGGCCGTGGAGGCGGTCGGCGGGATCCCGGGGGTCGGCCTCGCGCTGGACGTCTACCACATGAACATCGAGGAGCGGGACCCCGCGGCGGCCGTACGGCGGGCCGGGGACCTGGTCGCGCACGTGCAGGTCTGCGCGAACGACCGGGGCGCGCCGGGGGCCGACCACATGGACTGGCCCGCCCTCGCCGACGCCCTGCGCGCCGTGGACTATCGAGGCCCGCTCTGCATCGAGTCGTTCACCGCGCACAACCGGACGATCGCCACGGCCGCCTCGATCTGGCGTCCCCTCGCCGAGACCCAGGACGCCCTCGCCACCGCGGGCCTGGCCTTCCTGCGCACCCTCTGACGGGCTCGGGCCCCACCCTCGCCGGAGCCGTTCAGCGACCGGCGTCCTCGTCGGTCGCGCCGAGCAGACCGGGTGCCCGGCGGGGGCGCCTGAAGAAGGCGGCCACCGCGTAGGGGTCGACGGGGTCGGTGAGCAGGGCGAGCATCTCCTCCCTCCGCGCGGGATCGACCTTGAACGGGTGGCCGAACACGTGCGGCCCCGCCCCGTCGCTCAGCACCCTGGTCAGCATCAGGTCGCCGGGCAGCGCCTGCTCCGAGAGCAACTCGTCGGCCAGCGTCACCCGCTCAGCGGCCCCGCCCTCTCCCTCGTCTCCGGCGGCGGCCACGGTGATCTCGTTCCCCGAGACGCCGAGGACCTCCCAGAGCCGCAGCGGTGTCCGCCGCCACGACCCCAGCAGCTCCACCTCGTCGTCGCGCAGCCACTCGGCCCGCGCGTCCAGGAACTCGCCGACGATGTCGTTCTCGAACAGCGCCAGATCCGCCAGCGCGGGCTCGGCCACCCGGACGCTCAGCGCGATCAGGTCCTCGATCAGCCGCCGGCGGGCCGGGCGGTAGGCGTACGCGAGCAGCTGCCGGAACAGGTGCGCGGCCCGCTCGGGCAGCGGGGCGCCGGGGTCGGTGCGGCACGCGGCGTACTCGGCCGCGTCGCGCACGGCCGGTGCCAGATCGGGGGAGAGGAAGAGCACCTCGGAGATCAGCCCGGCCGCCTCGAACGAGCGGCCCTCGCCCTCGGCCGACCTCGCGATCAGCAGCAGCGCGGCCGGCTCGGTGCGGGGCAGGGCCTCGACCAGCGCCGGGCCGAGCGGCTCGCGCTCCACCTCGTCGGCGATCCTGGCGAGCACCGCCTCCGACCGCGACAGGTAGGTGACGGCCTTGGAGAGGTCGGCGCCCTCGCCGTACGTCCGCAGCGCGCTGCGCACCAGGGCCAGCCTGATGATGTCCAGCGGCGCCAGGTCGGCGACCGACGCCGTGTCCCACGGCGCGCCCACGATGCCCACCCGGCCGTCGCGCAGCTCCAGCGAGGCGTTGCGCAGCAGAAGGGACAGCGGGGGCAGCGGGTCGGCGAAGGTCTCGGGGGCCTTCATCAGCACCTCCAGGACCACGACGTCGACCGGCACGCCGGGAGAGGGCTCCAGCCCCTCGGCGAAGGCGCGCAGCGCGTCGAGCGACTGCTCCCCGAACTCCTGGACGACCCGCATCACCCGCTCGGCCGGGACGTCGTCCAGGTCGGTGACCGACAGCTCCAGGGTGCCGCCGCGCAGGCGCAGCGCGACCACCTGCTCGGGCTCCACCCCGGCGAGCCAGCCGTCCGGCCCGGTCAGGACGGGCTCGCCGGTGTCGAGTGAGGTCCGTACCCGGCCGCCGCCCGCCAGCGGCACCCCCTCGCCGTCGGCCAGCCGTGCCCACAGCCGCAGGTCGTCGGAGGCGGGCAGCACCTCGCTCGCCAGCTCGGCCCGGGTGGCGAGATGCGTCAGCACCGCGCCCTCGCTCAGCGTCAGAAGGTCGCTCATCCCCCCATTCTTCTCGACGTCCGGGCATGGCGACGCCGCCCTCCCTCCATGAGCTCGCACAAGCTCGTGGGGGAGGGCGGCGGGGGTGGCCGGTCCGCGGGGGCGGCGGACCGGCCTGGTCTCGGGGCGCCTTCACGCGGCCGGCCCGGAGCACGTGACCGCCCGGTGCCCGGCGCGTTCCCGGCCGGACTCGCCCGAGTCCGGCCGGGAGACTCCTACGGCCTGGTCAGGCCGAGGGTGTAGGAGCCGGAGCCGCTGTAGGCGTGCACCCGCACGCGGTAGGTGCCCGCGGTGCCGGTGTAGGTGAAGGCCTCGTCGGGGTTGGGGGTGGTCCCGCTGGCCACGGTCGTCCAGGTGGAGCCGCTCAGCTTCTGCAGGTAGGCGTCGTAGTCGGTGCCGTTGGGGCCGTCCAGGCAGACGCGGTGGACACCCGCGGCGGCGCTGTAGCCGGAGGTGCCGGGCTGGTAGGCGTTGGCGTTGGACGTCAGCGAGCCGGTGTAGGAGTTCTGGTAACCGCTGCAGCCGGTGGGCGGCGGGGTCCCGTTGGTCACCAGGGTGAGCCCGTACACCGAGAGGATCTCGTTGATCGGCTGGTGGTAGGTGGTGCCGCCGACGCTGCAGTTGCCCGAGCCGCCGGAGGTGACGCCCTGGGCCTGGCTGCCGGAGATGTAGGAGCCGCCGGAGTCGCCGGGCTCGGCGCACACGGTGGTGCGGGTCAGGCCGGTGATGGTGCCCTCGGGGTAGGTGACGCTCGTGTTGTGCTGGCTGATGGTGCCGCAGCGGTACTGGGTGGTGGAGCCGGAGCGGCAGATGGAGCTGCCCACGACCTGCTGGGTGGAGCCGGTCACCGGAAGGATGCCCGCGCTGTAGCCGTTCACCACGCCGGTCGGGGTCCAGTTGGCGTTGACCGCGACCCACGCGTAGTCGTTGCCGGGGAAGGACGACCCCTGGAAGGTGCCCTGGGCGACCTGGTTGTAGCCCTGGGTGGCGGTGCCCGGCGTGCCGCAGTGGCCGGCGGTGGCGAAGCCGCCCTGGCTGCCGCGGGTGACCGAGAAGCCGACCGAGCATCGGCCGCCCATGTAGAAGGCGTCGCCGCCGCGGACGTCGTAGAGGGGCTGGGGCTTCTCCTGCGAGGCCTCGACGCGGACCAGCGCCCTGTCCACGCCGCTGCCGTCCACGAACGCCTGAGCCTCGGCGACGTCACCGGCCAGCACGACGACGCTGTTGCTCCGCACGTCGACGTACCAGGACGGGATCGACTTCGGCGCGGAGGCCACGAGCCGGTCGAGCCGCTCCTTGGCCGTGTCGAGCGTGACCAGGGAGTTCTTGACGAGTTTGACCTCCGCGCCCGACTTCGCGAGCGAGGCGACCTTGGTGGAGTCGCTGGTGGCGATCACGAGGTTGGAGGTGGGGCCGGTCACCCAGGATCCGGCGAAGGAGGTGCCGAGCTGCCCCCGGAGGGCGGGTTCGACCTTGGCGGCGGCGGCCTCGTTGACCAGCCGGGCCGAGGCCTGCTCGCCGGTGCCGCCGAGGTCGCGCCGGATGGCGTCGACCAGGCCCGGAGACGGCTTGGCGGTGGCCTCCACCAGTGTCCGGGCCTCGGCGAGGGTGTAAGGGGCGGCGGGTTCGCCGGGTCCCTGGTGAGCGGCGGTGGCAGGGGTGGCCACCATCGCGACAGCGAGCGCGAAACCCGCTGTCACGGCACTTCTGCGGAGCATGGGTTCTCTCCTCATGTGGGGGGTGCCGTCAAGGTAACGGTGTGCACATGAGGCGCGCCTCTACCGAATGTCCCCTACCGTCACGTTATGGAGAGGTGCCCAGCCCGGGATTCTCGGCCAGCCACGCGGCGTACCGTCTGCTCCGCCCGACCGCGTCGGAATGCGCGGCCTTCGCGTGCTCGAAGATCGACGTCGCGACCGCGGCGCTGGACGCCTCGGGATGCCAGCCGAGCAGCTGCCGCCAGCGCAGCGGAGCTCCCGCGAGCGGCACCAGTTTCAGCCCCTCGGCGGGCTGGAAGGTCGCCTGGCACAGCGCGGCGGCGCGGCCGACCTTGGCCAGATGCATGCAGGTGGCCACGTCGGTCTCGTAGATGGTCTTGGGGGTGAAACCGGCGCGGGCGCAGGCCGTGGCGAAGCAGTCGCCGAAGCAGCTGTCGCCAGGGGTGACCGTCCACTGCTCGTCGGCCAGCTCCGCGAGCTCCACCTCCTTCCTGTCCACCAGCGGATGGTCCTCGTTGAGCAGCACGAAGACCGGGTCGGTCCCCACGGTCGCCCACACCACGGGCCCCTCCACCGGTGGCGGGCTCTCCCCGCAGGCACCGATGAACGCGAAGTCGATCCGGCCCAGCATCACCATGGTGGTGAGCTCCCTCGCGGACCAGGAGGTGTGGGTGCTCACCGGGGTGGACGGCCAGGCGGTGGCGAGACGGTCCATCAGGCCGCCGAGTATCGGCCCGTTGGTGGCGCCCAGCCGGTAGCTGGGGATGTCGGCGTTCGCGTTCGCGAATCGAAGTGCCTCCTCCTGGAGTTCACGGGCCGCGGGCAGCAGCACCATCGCACGTGACAGGACCAGCTGCCCCAGGGGCGTGGGCCTGGCACCGTTGTGGTCGCGTTCGAAAAGAGCTCCCCCGAGAACCCGCTCTATCCGTTTGAGCTGCGCCGTCAGCGCGGGTTGGGCCAATCCGAGGTGGGTGGCGGCCTTGGTGACGCTGCCGGCCTGTGCCACCGCGCGCACGATCTTGAGGTGTCGGAGCTCGAGATCCATACCGGGAACGTAAGGCCGGGACGTTATACCCGCAATGCAAACATGTCATGAAATATGACTCAATTTTGTCGAATCGTTCCAAAAAGAATTGAGGGTCCATATTTAGGGCATTTACGGGCAGCCGATAGTGCTTTGCCGGCTGTCTCATCTAGAGAGCCCTCCCCCTCCCCGGCCGTGGCCCGGCAGCGGTGTCCGACATCCGAGACTCCCTGGGAGTCGGGTTTCGCCGATGTTTCGGTCGCCGGGACCACCGATATCCAGCGCCCGCTATTCCCCGTGCGGGCGGGGGACACTGGGCGGGAGACGGGAGCGGGGTTATGATCCGCCGATGGACGTAGCGGCGCTCACCCCCGCGCTGGCCCGGAGCCACTTCAGGGAAGGGCTGCGGACGCCCACCGCCGGGTGGTGCAGGGGCTGGACCCAGGCCAACCTGCTGGCGGTGCCCCGCGCGCTCGCCTACGATCTGCTCCTGTTCTCCCAGCGCAACCCCGTCGCCTGCCCCGTCCTGGACGTCGGCGACCCCGGCGCGGTGAGCACGGTCCTGTTCGGCGGCGACCTCCGCACCGACCTGCCCGCCTACCGCGTCTACGAGGACGGCAGGGCAGTGGCCGACGTCGGCGACGCCCGCGACGTCTGGCGCGACGACCTGGTCGCCTTCCTGCTGGGGTGCAGCTTCACCTTCGAGGACGCGCTGCTGAGGGCCGGTGTCCCGGTGCGGCACATCGAGACGGGGACGAACGTGCCGATGTACCTCACCTCGATCGCCTGCCGTCCCGCGGGATCGCTGAGCGGCCCGCTGGTCGTCTCGATGCGCCCGGTCCCGGCCTCGCTGGTCTCGACCGCCGTACGGGTGAGCGCGAGATACCCGGCCGTGCACGGCGCGCCGATCCACGTCGGCGATCCCGGCGAGATCGGGATCGCCGACCTGGGCGTGCCCGACTTCGGCGCCTCCGTCGAGATACGGGCGGGAGAGGTCCCGGTCTTCTGGGCCTGCGGGGTGACGCCGCAGGCGGCCGTCATGGCGAGCGGGGTGTCCTTCGCCATCGGCCACCTCCCCGGCCACATGGCGATCACCGACGCCAGGGACGACCGCTTCCAGGTCCCCTGAGGCGACGCCCCCGCCGCTCGCGGGGCGTTCGCGGAGCCACGCGTGGGGTCGTACGCGGAGTCGCGCATGGAGCCACGCGTGGAGTCGTGCGCGGAGACGCTAGGCGCGGGTGGTGCCCCGGGAGGTGACGAGCCTTCCCAGCTGTGACGTGAGCGAGGGGGCGCCGGGGCGGTTGTCGATCTCGTCGTGGGGCACGACGGGCGGTTCGTCCACCCTGATGGCCCGCAGGTAGTCCTCGAAGCGGCCGAGCTTGCCCGCGTCCCTCGCGAGCCCCCTGGCCTCCAGCCGGGATCGCAGCGCCGGGCCGTCCGAGCGGACCCAGAGCAGGTGTACGGGCGGCCCGCCCAGGTCCCCGACCCAGCGCTCCCACACCGCCGCGTCGTGCACCTGGGTGGTGAAGGGGCCTTCCAGCATCACCGGGCAGCCGTGGGAGCGAACCTGCCGGGCGATCTCGGTCAGCCCGTGGTATTCGTGGCGCTTGATGTTCTCGTCGTACCAGGGGCCCTCACGCTCCCCGGCGTCGCGGCCGTGGGCGCGGAGGGTGGCCGCGACGAAGCCGCCGTAGACGGTGTCCTTGTCGAGGAGCGCGGGCACCGGGTCGAGCAGCGCCAGCAGCGCCGCCGCCACGGTCGACTTCCCCGCTCCCGGCGGCCCGCTCACCACCCACAGCGGCGCCACCCCGCCGGAGCCCCCTCCACCGGAGGTCTCACCGGGGACATCGCCGTGGGTCCCGTCGCGGACCCCGTCGCGGGCCTCGCCGGGAACCTCGCCGGGGCCCCCGTCGCGGGCCCGCCTTTCGCCCATGCCGGTCTCAGTCCTTCCAGGCCTTGGCCGCGATCTCCTCGACGGCGGGCGCCTGGGCGAGACCGGCCTGGAAGGCGGGGCGCCACAGGGCCGGGTCGAGGACGTTGGCGCCGAACACGGCGACCGACGCCTCGTCGGGGACGATGTGGGCGATCGTGGCGTCACCCAGCTCGGCGATCTCGGCCTCGAAACGGGCCCTCGGCGAGACGTGCGCCAGCGGTTCCAGGACAACCACGGCGGAGCTGCCCGCCGCCAGGTCGGCGTTCGTCGGCGAGCGGACGCCGCCGTCCATGTAGCGGCGCCCGCCGATCTCCACCGGCGGGAACACGCACGGGACCGCGCAGCTGGAGGCGACCGCCGACACCAGCGGCGCCCCCGAGCCGCGCTCCCAGACCACGAACTCGCCGGTCCCGGCGTCGACGGCGGTGATCAGCAGGCGGCGCTCCGGCCACTCCTTGATGGGCAGCCGGTCGCCGATCGTCTCGATCCTGGCGCCGGTGTCCTTCACCGCCAGGGCCATCTCGCCGACCCGGCGCCGGGCCTCCCGGGGGTCGAGGGAGGGGTCGTAGAGCAGGGCGAAGGCGGCCATGACCGGCTCCATGTCGACGGCGGAGACGGTCGCGACCTCCGTGTCCGCCTGGACACCGACCGAGCTCTCCAGGTCGACCTCGGTGGCGACGAGCGTCCCGACCACCGACCCGGCGGAGGTGCCGATGACCAGCTCCGCCTCTCCCAGCTCGATGCCCGCCCGGCGCAGACCGGTGATGATCCCCGCCTCCCAGGCGATGCCCGCCACGCCTCCGCCACCCAGCACCAGTGTTCTCGTCATGCGCCATTCTTACCTGATCGGTTCTCCCGGCAGGGAGGCCCCCCTTGGGAGGCGGGAGGTCAGACGTCGCGGCCCTTCATGCCCTCCTGGGCGGGGTCGACGCCCCAGGAGATGATCCGCCGGGGATGGATGCGGATGATCTGCCGGCTGAAGTACGGGGAGGGCGGCTCGTGGTCCTCGACGGCCTCGGCCTCGCCGCGGATCTCCACGCCCCTGACCCGCCAGGGGTCGGTGGAGGCGACGTCGTCCACCACGAAGGCCACCTGCGGGTTCGTCCGGACGTTGTGGAACTTCCTGGTGGTGCCCATCGCGCGGCCGTAGATGTCGACGACGCCGGTCTCGGTGTCGACGCGGAAACCGGTCGGGCTGTTCTGCAGGGAGCCGCCGGGGCCCGTCGTGGCCAGGCGGCCCAGACGCTGTCCTTCGAGATAGGCGAGCTCCGCCTCCGTGAATGTCATACCCCCACTCTGTAACCTCAATAATGATTGAGGTCAAGTTAGACTGGCGCATGCCCAACAATCCGGAGATGACCGTCGGCCAGCTCTCCTCGCGCAGCGGGGTCGCGGTCTCCGCCCTGCACTTCTACGAGGCCAAGGGCCTGATCCGCAGCCGCCGCACCGCGGGCAACCAGCGTCGTTTCCCTCGCGACACGCTCCGCAGGATCGCCTTCATCAGGGTCTCCCAGCGTGTCGGGATCCCGCTCAAGGCGATCCAGGAGGCGCTGTCCGCCCTCCCCGACGAGCGGACCCCCACCAGGGAGGACTGGGCGAGGCTCTCGACGCTGTGGCAGTACGAGCTCGACGACCGCATCAAGCAGCTCGAGCGGCTCCGGCACGGCCTGACCGACTGCATCGCCTGCGGCTGCCTCTCGCTGGACCGCTGCGCGCTGGCCAACCCCGACGACGTGGCCGCCGCGAGGGGCCCCGGCTCGCGCCTGATGCTCCCTCCCCGGGAGAACTGCGCTCCCTGCGAGGTGGGGTAGGCGAGGCCGCTCCACGTCCCGGCCCGGGGTCGTGGGTACGGGGCGGCGGCGGGACGCGGGCCCATCCGCGGCGGCACCCGGGGTTCTCGCTGTGATCCGCCACAGGTTTGTTAGTTGTCTATTCAAACTATTGACGACCCGGGGTCCGGCATGTGAACCTCTGGGCGTTCATGCACGCGCATCATGGGCGGTCGAAGGTCAGGGTCCCGTCACCTGATCGTGCATGGCGGTTTGTCCGTTGCGTTGCGAAGGGAAGCCGTACATGCGAAGAAGGCTGTTCAGCGTGCTCACCGCCGTGGCGGTGGCATGCGCGTCGGCGGGCGCGGCCGTCGGGGGTGGGAGCGCCCAGGCGTCCGCGTCCGCGTCCCGGACCGCGACCGCGACCGCGACCGGGGCGGGGACCGCGGCGACCGGGACCGGTTCCGTGGCCGCCGCCGAAACGTACGAGTGGAAGAACGTCAGGATCGACGGCGGCGGGTTCGTGCCGGGGATCGTCTTCAACCAGACCGAGAGAAACCTGATCTACGCCCGCACCGACATCGGCGGCGCCTATCGCTGGGAGCAGGCGAGCAAGAGCTGGACCCCGCTGCTCGACTGGGTGGGCTGGGACAGGTGGGGGTACAACGGCGTGGTCAGCCTGGCCGCCGACCCGGTGGAGACCAACCGCGTCTACGTCGCGGCCGGGATGTACACCAACAGCTGGGACCCCAACAACGGGGCCATCCTGCGCTCCGCCGACAAGGGGGCGACCTGGCAGGCGACGCCGCTGCCGTTCAAACTCGGCGGCAACATGCCGGGCCGGGGGATGGGCGAGCGGCTGGCCGTCGACCCCAACAGGAACAGCGTCGTCTACCTCGGCGCGCCCGACGGCAACGGCCTGTGGCGCAGCACCGACAAGGGCGTGACCTGGGCCAAGGTCGCGAGCTTCCCTAACCCCGGCAACTACGCGCAGGACCCCTCCGACCCCAACGGCTACCTCAGCCACCGTCCCGGCGTGGTCTGGGTGACCTTCGACCCGACCTCGGCGACCGCGGGGAACACGACGCAGAAGATCTACGTGGGCGTCGCGGACAAGGAGAACACCGTCTACAGCTCCTCGGACGGCGGGACCACCTGGAGCAGGGTCGCAGGGCAGCCCACCGGCTACATCGCGCACAAGGGCGTGCTCGACCACGTCAACCGCACGCTCTACATCGCCACCAGCGACACCGGCGGCCCGTACGACGGCGCCAAGGGCGACGTGTGGAAGCTCAACACCACCACCGGGGCCTGGACCCAGATCAGCCCGGTCCCCTCCAGCTCGGCCGACGACTACTTCGGCTACAGCGGTCTCACGATCGACCGGCAGAACCCCGGCACGATCATGGTCGCCACCCAGATCTCCTGGTGGCCGGACGTGATCTTCTTCAGGTCCACCGACTCCGGCGCGACCTGGACCCGCATCTGGGACTTCACCTCCTACCCGAACCGCAGCTTCCGCTACACGATGGACATCTCCTCCTCGCCGTGGCTGACCTTCGGGGCCAACCCGCAGCCACCCGAGACGACGCCCAAGCTCGGCTGGATGACGGAGTCGCTGGAGATCGACCCGTTCGACGGCAACCGCATGATGTACGGCACCGGCGCCACCCTCTACGGCACCGAGGACCTCAAGAAGTGGGACACCGGCGGCCAGCTCACCATCAAGCCCATGGTCAAGGGACTCGAGGAGACCGCCGTCCTCGACCTGATCAGCCCGCCGTCCGGCGCCCCGCTGGTCAGCGGCCTGGGCGACATCGGCGGCTTCCGGCACACCAACCTCGACGCCGTACCGCCCATGATGTTCACCTCGCCGACCTTCACCTCGACGACCAGCCTCGACTACGCCGAGACCAACCCGGCCGTCATGGTCCGCGCGGGCAACTTCACCGACGCCGACCGGCCGAACGACAGCCACGCCGCGTTCTCCACCGACGGCGGCGCCAACTGGTTCCAGGGCGGCGAGCCCAGCGGGATCAACGAGGGCGGCACGATCGCCGCGGCGGCCGACGGCTCCCGGTTCGTCTGGGCGCCCAAGGGCGTGGGCGTGCACTACTCGGTCGGCTACGGCAACTCCTGGACCGCCTCCACCGGACTCCCGACGGGCGCCGTGGTCGAGTCCGACCGGGTGAACTCCAGTAAGTTCTACGGCTTCAGCGCCGGGAGGTTCTACGCCAGCACCAACGGCGGCGCCTCCTTCACGGCCACCGCCGCGACCGGGCTGCCCGCCGAGGGCAACGTCAAGTTCAAGGCCGTACCCGGCCGCGAGGGCGACATCTGGCTGGCCGGGCCCCCCAGTGACACGGGCGCCGCCTCGGGCCTCTGGCGCTCCACCAACGGCGGCGCCTCCTTCACCAAGCTGTCCGGCGTCACGAGCGCCGTCAACATCGGCTTCGGCAAGTCCGCCTCCACCGGCGGCTACCAGGCGCTGTACGCCGTCGCCACGATCGGCGGCGTGACCGGCGTCTTCCGCTCCGACGACACCGGCGCGAGCTGGGTCAGGATCAATGACGACAAGCACCGGTACGGCAACGCGGGCGAGGCCGTCACCGGCGACCCGCGCGTCTACGGCCGCGTCTACCTCGGCACCAACGGCCGCGGCATCCTGTACGCCGACAACGGCGGGACCGTCCCGCCCCCCGACACCGTGCCGCCGACCACGCCGGGCACCCCGGCCGCCTCGGCGATCACCTCGTCGGGGGCGACGCTGGCCTGGACGGCCTCGACGGACGCCGTCGGGGTCAGCGGCTACGACGTCTACCGCGAGGCGGGGACGACGGACGTCAAGGTCGGCTCGCCCACCTCGGCGTCGTTCGCGCTCACCGGGCTGACCCCCGACACCTCGTACACCTTCTACGTGATCGCCCGCGACGGCGCCGGGAACAGCTCCACCGCCTCCGGCCCGGTGACCTTCAGGACCCTCACCGGTCCCGTCGGCGGCGGCTGCACCGCGGCCTACCGGGTGTCCAACTCCTGGCCGGGCGGCTTCCAGGGCGAGGTGACGGTGCGGAACGCCGGAACCTCGGCGATCACCGGCTGGACGGTCAGGTGGTCGTTCCCGAACGGCCAGACGATCACCCAGCTCTGGAGCGGCACCCACACCCAGAGCGGTGCCGACGTCACCGTGCGGAACGCGGGCTGGAACGGCAACCTGGCCGCCGGGGCCTCCACGGCGTTCGGCTTCGGCGCCTCCTGGACCGGCACCAACGGCGTCCCCTCCACCGTCACCTGCACCACCTCCTGACGGCGGACGGGCACCTCGCCCCGGCTGTCTCGTTCCCGGCCCCGCCCTGGGGCCGGAGCGGGGGCCGAAGAAGGGAATCCGCCGGTGCGGCAGGCCGTCAAGGCCGGGGGGCCGGACGGCCCGCCGCACCGGCGGCCCGGGGTGTCCCGCGAGAACCGCGGGACACCCCGGGCCCGCACGGTCCCGCCGCGCCCCGAACGGGCGCGGCGGGACCGTCCCGGTGAGTTCGTGACATCCCCCCAGGGGCCCCCGGACCTCCGCCTTGAGGATGATCTGGGCGCCTCGGCGGGGCCGGGGCGCCCGGCAGAGCCTATTGTGGAAGAAACCGACTGTCCTGGGGAGAACATGACGATCTCAGATGGGGTGCGCGAGCCTCACGGCGCGACCGGACGGTCGTCTGAGACCGGCGCCTCCGGAGCGCGGGGCGAGGACGACGCCGGCGTCCGGGGTGAGACGTGGGGAGAGACGGGCGACGCCGACGCGCTGAAGGACGCGGCGGCCGAGCGGTCCGGCGTTCACGGCTGGCTCGACGGCGTCAGGTCCACCCGCGCGGGCCGCCTCACCTTGAAGATCGTCATCGGTGTCATCGGTGCCGTGCTGGTCATCGGCGGCCTGATCATGGTGCCCTTCCCCGGTCCCGGCTGGCTGGTCGTCTTCGCGGGGCTGGCGGTGCTGGCCACCGAGTTCCACTGGGCCCACCGGCTGCTGGAGTTCGGCAAGCGGACCCTGTCGGCCTGGACGGCCTGGCTGGGCCGCCGGGGCTGGACCGTCAAGATCCTGGTCGTCCTCGCCGCCGCGATGACCGCCACCGTCATCGTCTACTACGGCCTCAAGCTCAGCCTCCACATCGACCTGATCGTCGAGGCCCAGAAGCTCCTCACCCGATAGCCGAGCCCGGCCCCGACCCCGCTTCGCCCGGCGCGACGACGGCACCGGCTCCGCGCGCCCTCCGCAGATGGCCCTCGTCGGTGCCCGATCCGCGGCGATCACCCACGGCGACGGCATTGGCGGCACTCTGGCCGCCGATGGCGCGGGGTGTCCGGTAACCGAAACCGGCGCTCCCGGGGTTTTACCGAGAACCTTCCGCCTCGTTATCCCTCCCATGCGTCACTCTCCGTAGTGTCTCCACGTCCGGCCCGCAGGGACGGGTCGGCAGAGACGAATAAGGAGAGTGACGTTCGATGCGCGCCCTGTCCTCGATGTTGGTCCTGGCAGCCGCCGGAGCCGTCGCCCTGACGGGCACCCCCGCCCAAGCCGACGACGTCAACCTGGCCGCGAGGATCCAGCCCGGCGAGGAGGTGTTCCTCACGCCCGAGCTCGTTCCCGGGACCCAGTACAACGGGAACGTGCTGGTCAAGCTTGACGAGAACAGAGTTCCCGTCAAGGTCAAGATCGGTAACTGCCGCGGCAGGTACATCGGGACGGTGCCGATCGCCGCCAACGACCACGCCGCGTACGTCGCCGCCAGCACCACCCCGCCCGCCCAGTGCATCCGCTACCGGGTGAAGAACATGGGCAACCAGCCGGCGGCCATCACGGGCACCGGTTACTACTAAACCGGCCCGCCGGGGTGTGCGGGACGGGAACGGCTACCGAGGGCGTTCCCGTCCCGCGCACCCCGGTTTTTCTGTTTCCGGCATCGTTTCCGCGCGGGACGGATGCTCAAGGCAGCCAGAGGTCGGGACCGAGGCGCCTCAGGCGCTCCCGGCTCTCCAGGTGGCCGGACAGTGCCCGCTCGACGATCCGCCAGAACTCGGCGGAGTGGTCCGGACGCTTCAGGTGGGCCAGCTCGTGCACCAGTACGTAGTCGACCAGGTCCGGGGGGAGCCGCATGGTGGCCCGGTGGATGTCGACGTGGCCCGTGGGGGAGCAGGAGCCCCAGCGGCAGCCGAGCGAGAGCACCCGGAGTCCGGCGACCGTGACCCCCAGCACCTCCGCCCACGGCGCCACGCGCCTGAGCAGCCAGGGCTCACTCACCTGGCGGTACCAGCGGACGATGTGCGAGGCGGGAGCGAACCGGGTCTCGCGGTCACCGTGACGAGGGAGCTCGTCCTTCTCATCCGCGACGAGGTGCGTCCTCCGCATTTCGCGCAGAACGCGTTTCTGCAGAAGGCTCTTCGCAGTAGAGTCCGTCAGCTGCTCATCGATCTGTGCATGCTCAGTCGCGCCGCCGCCACGACGGCGGCCGTGACGATCATTCAGGTGGTGCTCGCCGACATCGAGCACTTCCGCGAGGGCTGAGGGAAGTTTTCTCGAGCGTCCCCGGCCCGACATTCACTCGATCTTCAAAGGTTATCCCCGTGGGCGGGGGGTGTTTCTGCGCCTGCCACCGCGACGCCATATGCGGCCAGCACGGTGCTACGCGGTGCCGTGAATCTGTCGAATCACGTGGTGCCGCGAACCTTTGGAGAAGCACATGCAAGACGCCCCCAAGCCTCGCGTCGGGCGCCGAACCCTGCTGCAGGCGGCGCTGACCGCGCCCGCCGTGGCCGCTGCCGCCTCGACCACCATGTTGGGCGCGGCGCCCGCGAGTGCCGCCATCGGCGGAGGCTCCGGTCGTTTCGATGACGAGGACCCCCGTTTCACGATCGGTGTGCTGCCGGACACGCAGTATCTCTTCGACGCGGACAGCTCGGACCCGACTCCGCTGCGGGCGACCTTCCGTTACCTGGGAGAGCAGCGCGAGGCCCGGAACGTCGCCTTCATGACCCACCTCGGTGACGTCACGGAGCACGGTACCGAGGACGAGATCAAACTCGCGAGCGACGCGTTCCGCACGATCGACGGCAAGGTGCCCTACAGCGTGCTCGCCGGCAACCACGACATCCAGTCCGCCGACGACCAGCGGGGCGACAGCGCGTACCTGCGCACCTTCGGCCCGGCCCGGTTCGCCAGGATGCCCACTTTCCGCGGAGCCTCCCCTGACGGCTACAACAGCTACCACGTGCTGCGCGCCGCGAATCGTGACTGGCTGGTGCTGGCGCTCGACTGGCGGATCTCCGACAAGGGATACCAGTGGGCGCAGGGCGTCATCGACGCCAACACGAAGCTGCCCGTCATCCTCACCACGCACGACCTCGCCTGGGCCGACGGGGAGGGGAAGGCGTACCTGTCTGGTTACGGCCAGCAGCTCTGGGACCGGCTGATCCGGCGCAACGACCAGATCTTCCTCACCCTCAACGGCCACTACTGGCCGCCGGGACGCACCGTTCTGAAGAACGACGCGGGCCACGACGTGCACGTCCACATCACGAACTACCAGGACCGCTACTACGGCGGGGCCGGGATGGTCCGCCTCTACTCGTTCGACCTCGTACGCAACGTGATCGACATCGAGACGCTCTCGCCCTGGCTCCTCGATCGGGACCCGGAGGACCGGACGCCGCTGGAGGCGGAGCACCTCGAACTGACCGGTCCGGCCGACCGTTTCAGCCTTGAGATCGACTTCGACGAACGGTTCGCCGGCTTCGCGCCGCGCGTACTTCCCGCGCCGCGGCCCGCGAGCACGGTCATGCCCAGGGGGACGGTGGCCTACTGGCGCTTCGACGCCTCCGGCCTGCAGGGGGCGGGCACGGACGGCGGCGTGATCGCCTCTGGCGCGGTGGCGCGCGACCTCACCGGAGGTGGCAACGACCTGACCGTCGAACTGCTGCACGCCAGCGCCGCGGAGGTGCTGAAGTGGTCGGCCGAGCACCACGAGGGGCAGCCGGCCCACGCGAGCCTGCGCTTCGACGGCGGGAAGAATCCCGACCGGGGCGCCGTCATGAGGACCGGGCCCGGCGCGCCGCTCAACAGCATGAAGTTCGAGTCCGGCTACACGATCGAGGCCTTCATCAAGCTTCCCGAGCCGTTCGAGGGCGACCACGCCTGGATGGGTCTCATGAGCTGGGAGGGGCGCAGCGGCGACGCGGGCAAGTCGAGCGGCTGGTCGCCGGATGAGCCGACCTGCAGTCTGAACCTCTCCCCCGAGCGGTTCCTGCAGTACGTCGTCTATCCCACCGACCGCGACGCCGACCCCACGTCGTGGAGCCACACGCTGCCGGTCGGGCGCTGGATGCACCTGGCCGTCGTCAACGACGGACGGCGTACGGTGATCTACATTGACGGGTCGAGGATCGCCCGCAACCCGGCCCAGCCGTCGAAGGGCATCTCGACGCTGGGCAAGCCGTTCGCGATCGGCGGTACGCAGTTCGCCCAGCGGTACGGCCAGGGCTACTACGGCTGGATCGGCGACGTGCGCATCGTGTCCCGCGCGCTGAAGCCCCGCGAGTTCCTGACCCCGTTTGCGTGACCGTTCCGCGCCCGCCCCTGGGGCGGCCCGTGTCGTAAGAGCCGCAAGGGCCGCCCCAGGGTGTCCGCCGTCGCACCGCCGCCCGGCCCGTTTCCGCGGCCGGGCGGCGGTGCGGTGTCCGGAGATCGTGATCACCGTGGTGACGGCGGGTAGGAGTCGCGCGGCCGTCCGCACGGTCACCCGGTCCGGTGGCTTTTCCGCGCCGCGGACGAGCCCCGCCCGCGATGCCACGGGCCATCCCGGTCCGCGCCGCTACTGGCGGTCCCGGCCCGCGATCAGGCCGGCGATCCCGTCCAGGATGCGTTCCAGGCCGAAGGTGAGGGCGTGGGCGGGGTCGGAGACGGACTGGTAGGCCTCTCCCGCCGCCTGGCCGACACGGGAGGCCAGGGGGAACCGGGTGGCATCCATGATCTTGTCGAGGAGCGGGGCGTTGGACAGCCACCACTCGACGTCGGTGATCCCGCTCTCCTCCTGGATCCGGGCCTTGTTGGCCTTGGCCCTGGCGGTGCTCTCCACGTGGCTGAGCACCAGGGCCAGTACGGAGTCCATCTCGACGTCCGACAGGCCGGTGCCGTCCAGCGGGCGCAGCTCGGCCTCGTACTTGAGTGACGCGTTCGGCCCCAGCGTGGAGCGGACGTCGATGATCTGCAGCATCCACGGATTGCGCTGGTAGAGGTCCCAGTTGCGGGCGGCGATGAACTCCAGCGCGCCCCGCCACCCGCCGGGCCGCCGG
Organism: Streptosporangium sp. G11; assembly: GCF_051192615.1. Lineage (NCBI taxonomy): Bacteria > Bacillati > Actinomycetota > Actinomycetes > Streptosporangiales > Streptosporangiaceae > Streptosporangium > Streptosporangium sp. G11. The sequence goes on along the minus strand of NZ_JBPJUQ010000070.1, from coordinate 23,888 downwards.
GACGGGGCGTCCACGTCGTCGTAGAGCTCCCCGTACGCGGTGTCGATCATGAGGTCGACCAGCTCGCCCTTGCCGGGGACGTGGGTGTAGAGGGACATGGTCCCGACCTCGAGCCGCTCGGCGACGTGTCGCATGGAGACCGCGTCGAGCCCCTCGGCGTTGGCCAGTTCGATGGCCGCCAGGACGATCGAGCGCACCGTCAGCCCGGAGCGCCCCGGTTTGCTGTGCGATCCCCACAGGAGCGCCAGGCTGCGTGCCGGGTCGGCGTCGGAAGCTTTCTTAGCACTCACGGGAAGAGTCTCCAGATTCTCGGCGTTGGGACCACCGTAGCTGAGTCGTACGATGTACGGTACGGGCTACGTTCTGAAGCGTGTCGATGTCGGGTGAATTGTCCGGGGCGCCGGACGGGAAGACGGGTGGAGAAGGTGAAACGGGTGGACGCGAAGGCGGCCGGGCGGGACGCGGTGGCGATCGCCGCGCACGGCCTGCGCAAGAACTACGCGGGCGCCGCCGAGGGGACGGGCCTCAACGGGTTCGACCTGCGGGTGGAGGCCGGAACGGTCTGCGGCCTGCTCGGGCCCAACGGCGCGGGCAAGACGACGGCGATTCGAATCCTGTCCACGCTCCTGCGCCCCGACGCGGGCCGGGCGAGCGTCGCGGGGTTCGACGTCCAGGCGCAGGCGCGGCAGGTACGCGAGCGGATCGGGCTGGTCGGCCAGTACGCCGCGGTCGACGAGATCCTCAGCGGGCGGCAGAACCTGGTGATGTTCGGCAGGCTGAACCACTTCTCCGCCGCGAGGGCGCGGAGGCGGGCCGACGAGCTGCTGGAGCGCTTCTCGCTGGCCGGCACCGGGGGCAGGCCGGTCGGCGAATACTCCGGAGGCATGCGCAGGCGCCTCGATCTGGCGGCGAGCCTCATCGTGGCGCCCCCGGTGCTCTTCGTGGACGAGCCCACGACCGGTCTCGACCCGGCCGCCCGCCAGGAGGTGTGGGCGGCCATCCGCGACCTGGTCGGCTCCGGCACGACCGTGCTGCTCACCACCCAGTACCTGGAGGAGGCGGACCGGCTGGCCGACCGCGTCACGATGCTCGGGGCGGGCCGGGTCGTCACCGAGGGCACCCCCGAGGAGCTGAAGTCCGCGATCGGCGGCGACTGGCTCGACCTCGTCCTCGCCGGCCCGGCGGACACGGCCGAGGCGGAGGCCCTCGCGGCGCGGGTCGCGTCCGGCGAGATCCATGTGGACGCCGAGGCGTGCCGGGTGAGCGTCCCGGTCGCCGAGCGCACCCGGGCGCTCGTCACGATGGCCACCGCGCTCGGCGACGCCGGGATCGAGCCGCTCGACGTCACGCTGCGCCGCCCCACGCTCGACGAGGTGTTCCTGCACCTGACGGGCGGTGTGGAAGGGCCGGGCCGCTCCCGGCCGCCGCCCCGGCCACCCGTACGGAGGTGTCCCCATGAGTACGACGACCTCGCCCCTGCCCGCCAAGTCCCCGATGTCCCGGTTCGGCTGGGCGCTGGCCGACTCCTGGACCATCACCCTGCGCGACCTGAACCACTGGGTCCGCCGGCCCGGCCCGGTCGTCCTCGGCTGGTTCTTCCCGATCATGATGGTGCTGATGTTCGGCGGGCTGTTCGGCGGCGCCATCGGCGTCCCCGGCGGGGGAGGTTACTTCGACTTCCTGATCCCCGGCATGTTCGCCATGACCATGCTCTTCGGCCTGGAGAGCACGATGATGGCGGTCACCACCGACGCGGCCAAGGGGGTGACCGACCGGTTCAGGTCGATGCCCATGAGCGCCTCCGCGGTCGTCATGGGCCGGGGGATCGCCGACATGCTCAACTCGGTCGTCGGGCTGGCCGTCATGATCGTGACCGGGCTGCTGCTCGGTTGGCGCGCCGGTGGCGGCCTGCCCGCGGCGCTGGCCGCCGTGGGCCTGCTCCTGCTGCTGCGCTTCGCCCTGCTCTGGGTGGGGATCTACATCGGTCTCGTCGCGGGAGGGCCGGAGGTGGTGACGTCCGTGCAGATCCTGGTCTGGCCCGTCGGCTTCCTGTCCAGCGTGTTCGTCGACCCCGCCACCATGCCCGGCTGGCTCGGGGCGATCGCGGAGTGGAACCCGCTCTCGGCCACCGCCACGGCCGCCAGGGGACTCTTCGACAACCCCGGCTGGGGAGCGGGTGAGTCCTGGGCCACGCAGAACGCCACGCTCATGGCGGTGGTCTGGCCGCTGCTGCTGATCGCCGTCTTCCTGCCCCTGTCGACGCGTACGTTCCGCAGGCTCGGCGGCTGACGGGCCCCGCCGCTCGCCGTCCCCGCGCGAAGGCGTGTTTCCCGGCGGATCACATGGTTCACACGTTCGCCGGCGCGGGAAGATGCTCCGTGTTTTACATCGCGGTGACGGGATCCGCCGGGACCTGTAACCGGCGGTAGTGAGCCTGGACGCATGAGTGAGACGGAACGGGAACGATCCGCCTCGGGGTGGACGCTCAACAGGGAACTGCTCAATGTCGGCGCGATCATCGTCGCCGCTGGAATAGCCCATCTCGTCATGGGCCTGATAGGACACGAGAAGTACGGGCCGTTCATGCTTCTGCTGCTCGGCGGGGTGCTCGTCGTGGCGGCGCTCGGTCACCGGTTCTACGAACATCGGCGGCACCGTGTCCCCATGGTCATGGAGTGCGTCAGGTGCGGTGATATGTCGGGCGGGGGATCCTGATGCGGTGGGAGGCGAAGCAGGGAAGGCAGAGGGAGATGAAGGCCTCCGCCTGGAGCGCCGACATGCCGATCCGCGGAAGGTCCCGCGCCGCGGGATAGACCAGGAAGCGGGGTTTCCACAGCGGCTGGAACTTCGCGTTGAATTTGTAGAGCGACTCGATCTGGAACCACCTGGACAGGAAGACCAGGACGCCGTACCAGACGCGGAGGATCGGGCCCGCACCCAGCCGCTCGCCCCTGGCGAGCGCGGCGCGGAACATGGCGAAATTGAGCGAGACCATGCTCACGCCGAGAGCCGGGGCCGCCTGCAGGGCCTTGACGATCAGCAGGTCGTTGAGGCCCGGGTCGGCGTCGTGGTCGCGGCGCATCAGGTCGAGGGACATGCCGTCCGCCCCCCAGGGGACGAAGTGCAGGACGGCGCGGATGTCCTCGCCCGGCCCGGTCCCGCCGCCCGCCGCGCCCTCGCCGTCCCCACCGCTTTCGCCGTCCGCGCCGCCCCGGCCGTCAGCGGTCCCCGTGGTCTTCGTGGTCCCCGTGGCCTCCACGGCCTTCGCGGTGCTCCCGGCGCCGTCGGCGGGTCCGTGCGCCGTGACGACGACGCATTCGGCGTCGGCGGGGTCGCCGAAACGGCCGAGCGCCATGGAGAAGCCCCGCTCGGTGTCCGTGCCGCGCCAGGAGTCTGCGGCGTGCCGGATCCGGTCCTTCTCCGCCTCCGTGAGGTCCCCGACCCGCCGTACGAGACAGGTGTAGCCCGCGCGCTCCACCCGGTTCACCATCTGCCGGACGTTGCGCATCGTCCGGCCCTCGAGGGTGAAGGCGGCGACGTCGATGACGGCCTCGTCGCCGATCTCCAGGGCGGACAGGCGGCCCTCCCTGGTCCAGACCTCACCGCCCTTCTCGCTGCAGCCGATCACGGCGGGTACCCAGGCGTGCCGCTGTGCCTCCTCCATGAACCGCCTGATCGCGCCCGGCCACGCCTCGACGTCCCCTATGGGGTCGCCGCTGGCCAGCATGACCCCCGAGACCACGCGGTAGGCGATCACCGCCTTGCCCGTCGGGGAGAACACGACGCTCTTGTCGCGGCGCAGCGCGAAGTAGCCCAGCGAGTCACGGGCGCCGTGCCGGGCGAGCAGCTCGCGAACCGTCTCCTCCTGTTCGGGGCCCAGCTCGGCGACGGGCCTCTCCGGCCGCAGTACGAGGTAGAGGGTCGTCACCGCGGTGAGCGCGCCGAGACCGACGAGGGAGAAGTAGACCAGGTCGGCGGTCCGCTCCGAGGAGTACCTGACCGGGCCCTCCACCCCGATGAGACCGAGCAGCACGTGCTGGAGCCGCTCTCCGGCACTGGGATCGTCGACGAGGCTCCGGGGGTGGGCGTTGACCACGACCCAGCCGATGGCGATGTCCAGGACGCCCAGGACGAGAAAGTTCCACAGCGCCCGCCAGCGGGTCCGGGGGTCGGAGAGGGCGTGGAACTCACGCCGGTTGATCACGAGCAGGGTGACGACCAGCAGGCTGAGGGCGGCGCTGAAGGGGTGGTGCGAGTGCAGGAGCTCCACGAGGGCGCTCAACGGCAGGAGCACCATCACCGCCCGCCAGGCCCGCGTCTTCCTGCGCCGGAGACCGTGGGCGAGCATGACGATCAGGACGCCGAGGACGAGCGAGACCGCCTGGGCGAACGAGGTGAACGTCCCGGGCAGGAACCCGGCGATCTCGCCCGCGCGGCTCCTCCTGAACGCGGGCAGCACGGCCCTGACGATGTCCAGGACGCCGATCGCCATCGCCGCGTAACCGGCCGCGGTGGACACCCAGGAACGGGATACACATGACCGATCCCTCATGGGAGGACATTAATCGGTGATACAGGCCTTAAGGGGTCCGCAGATCTCAGCAGAGCCGAATCCGCCCCACCCGGCCCGGGTGACTTTGCGTTGCGCGTCACGGGCTCTCCGCGAAAACGGCGGGGGACGGCACGGAAGTCGCCGTCGTAAAATCGCCGTTCGTTTTCGGTCTGCCCGTCGCGCCGCCCCGGGAACCGCCCCCGCGTTCGCTCGTCCTCGGAACTCGACGTCCGGGAGATCCCCGGGACCTCGCGTCCGGGACATTCCCGGGACCCCGTGTCCGGGACATTCCCGGGACCCCGTGTCCGGGAGATCCTCGGGACCTCGCGTCCGGGAGATCCCCGGAACCCCGCGCCGCCGCCTCGCCGCGCTCCCGCGCTCCCGTCGCGCCCGCCTTCCGGTGTCCCTTCACCCCGGACGGCCTCTCTCACACCTTTTCTAACCGATTCGTTCTAGATCAAGATCTTGAGGGCTTTCCGGCTTAGTATTCCGCCGTGTCCGTGACTCCTGGGATTTACCGGCTGCTCGGCTGCCTCGTCGTCCTGGCCTCGGTGATCGTGCCGGTTCCGGCGGCCGCGCACGCCGCGGAGCGGGCGGCCGCCGAATCCGCCGCCGCGCCCGTCGACATCGTGCTGCCCGGCACCCGGGTCACCGTCAGGGAGGATTCCAAGGACCCGCTCAGGGTGACCTCTTACTCCTTCGGCAAGATGACCTACCTGCGCAGGGGCGCCGGATTCACCCGGCAGGCCGCCTACCAGGAGATCACGGTCGCGCCGAAGGGCAACAAGGCCCTCGCGGTGCCCACCTCGTACCAGAGCGGCTACGACTCGGTCGTCCTGCTCGACCTGGCGACCTCCAAGAGCACCAGGATCCGTACGGTGAGAAAGCCGCTCGTCGCGCACTACGTTCACTGGAACCGCAACGGCGGCAAGGCGGTGCTGACCACCGAGCGGAAGAGCGGATCCGCCTGGGTGACCTCCGGGTTCGTGATCGTCGACGTGGCCGCGAAGAGCGCCAAGACGGTGACCGTGGCCAACGTCGACAAGGCCGCGAGGTTCCGCTGGAGCTCCGACGGCGTCGACGTCGTGGCCGAACACTCGGGTGGCAGCCGCTTCTACGGGCAGGACGGCGCGATCCGCCGCACCCTGGCCAAGACCGGCAGGCCCGCCGGTGGGGAGGACGCCTTCACCCCCTCGGGGCGGGGCCTGATGACCTGGTGCCCGTCCAGCTACACCGAGCACGTCTGCGTCTGGGACCGCACCTCGGGCAAGCTGGCGGCCAAGGTGCCCGGCATCCGGCCGAAGGCGCTGTGGGGCTGGTGGGACGAGAAGCACTTCATCGCCGTCATCCCCGCCTCCGGCCACTATCAGGTGGTCCTGTCCACCCTGAAGGGCAAGACCACGCGGGTCCTGGCCGCCTTCTCCGCCGCCGACTGGTCCAACAAGCTCTATCTCGGCTACACCCGGAAGTGACCCGCGCGTCCGGGGTGCCGGGCGGGTGGGCGACGCCTCGCGGACGTCCCGGAACTCGCGGGCTCCGCGAGCTCCGCGGGCCTCACAGGTACAGGCCGGTGCCGTTGTCGGTCTGCGGGGTGGCGATGGCGTGCAGGTCGCGCTCGCGCATGACGAGATAGAGCTGGCCGTGGACCTCGACCTCGTACTGCTCCTCGGGGTTGAACAGGACCTTGTCGCCGACCTTGACCGCGCGGGCGTTCTGGCCCGCGCCGCAGACCTCACCCCAGACGAGGCGGTTGGCCATCTTCACCGTTGCCGGGATGACGATGCCCGCGGTGCTGCGCCGCTCCTCGGACTCCTGCTCGATCTTGACCATGACGCGGTCGTGGAGCATCTGGATCTCGAACTTCGGGTCGCCCACACCAAGAGTTTATGGGAACCGCGGAGCCGTGCCCGCTGGTCCGCCGACTCGGCTCCAGCCGGGGTGCGCCCAGCGGGCTCGTCCGGGGTGCGCCCGGGGTGCGCCCAGCGGGTCCGTTCGGGAGTGTTCGGACGGGTCAGGGGGTGTCCGGGCGGTCCCGGCCACCGGGAGATCGGCGCGCGACGACCCCGGTGACGAGATCATCCGCCGAGTAGGATCCGGCGTTATGACGTCTCCTGAGCTCGTAAGCGGCTTCCTTGACTGGTATCTGGCGGCGAATCCCGCCTACGCCGCCCTCGCGGGCGCGCAGGGGTACGACAGGACTCTCGGTGACTTCACCGAGTCCGGCATCCTCGCCAGGGAGCGGGAGGCGCGCCGCTGGCTGGAGCGGCTCCGACAGGTCGGGGCTCCCGCGAGTCCCGGGAGCCTCGGGGACGACCGCGGTCCGGGGGCTCCCGGGGACTTCGAGAGCTTCGAGGACGAGATCGACCGGGAACTGGTCATGTCCACGCTGCGCGGCGGGCTCGCGTACGAGGCGTGGCCCGTCTGGCGGCGCGACCCGTCCGCCTACGTGGGACCGATCTTCTCGTCGATGTTCGGGCCGTTCCTGCAGCGGCTGTCCACCGAGGCCGAGCTGGTGGACGCGGCCGTCGCGCGGCTGGCCGAGGTGCCGGACGTCATCGCCGCCTGCCGGGCCAACCTCGACCCCGCCCTGGCGGCTCCGCTGCTGGTCCAGCGAGGGCTGGGCCAGTCGAGGACCGCCCGGCGCTTCCTCACCGAGACGGTTCCCGGCCAGGTCGCCGACGAGGCCCTGCGCGTCCGGCTGGCCGCGGCGGCCGAGCCCGCGGCGGCGGCCTTCGACGAGCTGGTGGAATTCCTGGAGGGTTTCCGGGCGACCGGCACCTGGCGGATGGGGGAGGAGCTCTACTCCACCCTGCTGCGTGAGCGGGAGATGCTCGGCTACGGCGCCGACGAGCTGCTCACGCGAGGCCAGGCCGCCTACGACGAGCTGGACGCGCGGATGCGCGAGATCGCCGCCAGGCTGGACGGCGGCTCCGGCGACTGGCACGCGGCCGTCACCGAGCTCCAGGACGACCACGCGCCGACGCTGGAGGACATGCGGGCCGAGTACGAGGCCGAGACGGAACGGGCCAGGAAGTTCGTCCGCGAGCGCGGCTTGGTGACCTTCGCGGAGGGCGAGGAGTGCAGGGTGGTCCCTTCGCCGGAGTTCCAGCGGCCCATCGTCGCCGTCGCCTCCTACATGTCGCCCCCGCCCCTGTCGACCTCCAGGGTCGGGCACTTCTTCGTCCCGTTCACCCCGTCCTCGTTCACCGGGGAGCAGATCCGCCAGCGGCTGCGCACCAACGCCAGGGCGCAGATGCCGTCCATCGCCGTCCACGAGGCCTACCCCGGCCACCACTGGCACCTGTCGTGGATGGCGGACAACCCCCGGCGGGCCCGCAGGCTGTTTCGCACCCCGTACTTCGCCGAGGGCTGGGGCCTGTACGTCGAGAAGCTCATGCACGAGCAGGGGTATTTCACCACCCCCGCCCAGGAGCTCGCCCACCTTGACTTCAGGCTCTTCCGGGCGGCCCGCATCGTCGTCGACACCTCGCTGCACTGCGGCGACATGACGATCGAGCAGGCCGAGGAGTACATGACCACGAAATCGTCGCTCACCCCCGGCACGGCCAGGGGCGAGGTCGACCGCTACTGCGCGTGGCCCACCCAGGCGCCCTCCTACCTGACCGGCGCCCTGGAGATCGACCGCATCCGCGACGACTACCTGGCCTCGGGCCACGGCGACCTGCGCGCCTTCCACGACACGCTGGCCGGTTCCGGCGGGCTCCCCCTGGGACTGGCCCGTCGGGTCGCGCTGGAGGGCTGACCAGCGGCCGCGCCCGCGTACGGGTGAGGACCACGTGCGGGCGGTGGCCACGCGCGGGTGGTGGCCACGTGCGGGCGGTGGCCACGTGCGGACGGTGGCCACGTGCGGACGGTGGCCACGTGCGGGTGGTGGCTACGTGCGGGCGGGAGCGCGGCGGCGGGTCTCGGGGACGATCAGCGGGGTGCCGCTCTGCGGGTCCTCGATGATCTCGCAGCGCAGCTCGAAGACCTCCTCCACCAGCGCGGCCGTGATGATCGAGGCGGGGTCGCCCTCGGCGACGATCCGGCCGTCGCGCATCACGATCAGGTGGGTGGCGTAGCGGCAGGCCTGGTTCAGGTCGTGCAGCACGGCGACCAGGGTCCTGCCCTGCTCGTGCAGGTCGGCGCAGAGGTCGAGCACCTCGATCTGGTGGGCGATGTCCAGGAAGGTCGTCGGCTCGTCGAGCAGCAGGATCGGGGTCTCCTGGGCCAGAGCCATGGCCAGCCAGACCCGCTGGCGCTGGCCGCCGGAGAGCTCGTCCACGCAGCGGTCGGCCAGCTCGGTCACGTCGGTCGACTCCATGGCCGCCGCCACCGCGACCTCGTCCTCGCGGGACCACTGCCGCATCAGCCGCTGGTGCGGGTAGCGGCCCCGGCCCACCAGGTCGGCGACCGTGATGCCGTCGGGCACGATCGAGCTCTGCGGCAGCAGGCCCAGCCTGCGCGCGACCTCCTTGGACGGCAGCGAGGTGATCACGGCCCCGTCCAGGTGTACCGTCCCCGCGCGGGGCTTGAGCATGCGGGCCAGGGCGCGCAGCATGGTGGACTTGCCGCACGCGTTGGGGCCGATGATCACGGTGAACGATCCGTCGGGGATCGTGACGTCCAGGTCGGTGGCCACCACGCGCTTGTCGTAGGAGAGCGTCAGTCCGGTGCCGTGCAGTCTCAACGTCGTTCCCTCCGGAGTAGAAACACCAGGTATATCCCGCCGATCGCGGCGGTCATGATTCCCACCGGCAGCTGCACCGGTGCGAAGACGCGCTGGGCGGCCAGGTCGGCGCCGACCAGCAGTGTGGCGCCCGTCAGCGCCGAGGTGAGCATGGTGACGCCGGGGGAGCGGGCGATCCGGCGGGCCAGCTGGGGCGCGGCCATCGCCACGAAGATCACGGGTCCGGCGGCGGCGGTGGCGACCCCGCACAGCAGTACGCCGACGGCGATGGCCGTCGCGCGCACCGGCTCGACGCGGATGCCCGCGGCCCTGGCCGCGTCGTCGCCCATCTCCATCATCCGCAGCGGGCGCGACAGCCAGGCGCAGATCGGCAGGAGTACGGCCAGCGCGTACGCGACGGGGAGCGCGTGCTCCCAGCCGCGCCCGCTGAGGCTGCCGGTGATCCACGCCCCGGCGGTGGCGGCGTCGTTGATGTTGGCGCGGGTCAGCATGTACCAGTCGGCGGAGATCAGCAGCGCGCCGATCCCGATGCCGACCAGGATCAGCCGGTAGCCCTGTACCCCGCGCCGGAAGGCCAGGGCGTACACCACCAGCGCGGAGACGACGCACCCGGCGAGCGAGGCTCCCGCGATCTGCCAGGCGGTGCCGCCCAGTACGACCGCGGCGATGCCCCCGGTGGAGGCCCCGGCGGTGAAGCCGATGAAGTCGGGGCTGCCGAGCGGGTTGCGGGTGAGACTCTGGAGGATCGCCCCGCTCAGCCCGAACGCGGCACCGACCAGCAGGCCAGTCACGACACGCGGCGCCCGCAGGCGGCCCACGATGAGCTCGGCGGCCGGAGGTCCCTCGCCGAACAGCGCGGCCACGATGTCGGGGATGGGAACGGTGAACTCGCCGGTGGACAGCGCGACCAGGCTGATGGCCAGTCCCAGGACGGTGACGGCGACCCCGGCGGCGAGGCCGCGCGGTGCGAGCCGCAGCGACCAGGGACCCAGGCGCAGGGCGGTGGGCAGGGCGTTCGAGGCGGATGTCCGCGGTGAGATGCTCATGGGGCGGTGACTCTCTGAGGCGGGCGTCCTGAGATGTTCGTGAGGGGGCCGCGCGGTGTGTCTCCGAGGTGGTGGTTCGCGGTGATGTTCCGCGGTGTGTCTCCGGGCCGGGCGTTCGCGATGACGTTCATAGGGCGGCGAGCCTCCGGCGGCGGGCGAGCAGGATGAACACCGGGGCGCCGACGACCGCGCACATGATGCCCACCTGCACCTCGGCGGGGGCGGCGACCACCCGGCCGAGGATGTCCGAGCCGAGCAGCACCACGGGGGCGAACACGACGGTGTAGGGCAGGACCCATCGCTGGTCGGGCCCCGTGAGGGCGCGTACCGCGTGCGGCACGGCCAGGCCCACGAACCACAGGGGCCCGGCGGCGGCGGTGGCGGCCCCGCACAGCAGGGTGACGGCGATCGCGGTCAGCCCGCGCGTGCGGGCCACGCTCACGCCGAGCGCGCGTCCCGCCTCGTCGCCGAGCGCGAGGGCGTTGAGCGGCTTGGCGAGTAGCAGCCCGAGCACCAGCCCGGCCGCGAGGAACGGGGCGAGCCGTACCGCGACGTCGCCGCTGACCCCGGCCAGCGAGCCGGTGAGCCAGAACCGCATCCGGTCGAAGGTCGCGTTGTCGGTACGCAGGATCGCCGAGGCGGCGGCGTTGAAGACCATGCCCAGCGCGACACCGGCGAGCGTGAGCCGTACCGGCCCGCCGCCCGACCGCCCGGCGGAGCCGAGCGCGTAGGCCAGCGCGGCGGCGGCGGCGGCGCCGGCGAACGCGAACCAGACGTAGAGGGAGGGCTCGCTCACACCGAGCAGCCCGATGGCGACCGTCACGCCGAGCGCGGCGCCCTGGTTGACGCCCAGCAGCCCGGGGTCGGCGAGCGGGTTGCGGGTGAGGCTCTGCATCAGCGCGCCGGCCAGGCCGAGTGCGGCTCCCACGCCGATGCCGATCAGGGTCCTCGGTACGCGCAGGTCCCTGATGACCGTGTGGTCCGCGGACCCGTCGGGCGCGAGCAGCGCGTCCAGCACCGTGGACAGCGGGACCGAGCGCGAACCCACCGCGACGCTGACCATCGCCAGCGCCGCCAGGGCCGCCAGCCCGGCCAGCAGCCCGGCCGCCAGAACCGCCGAGCGCCGCCCTGGCCCTCCCGCTCGCCCGGGACGCGTCTCATCCGGTTTTCCGGATGTATCGGACGCGGCCGTGGCCACACCGGCCCCGCTCACCAGGTACCCCTCTTCGTCGGTAATGGTTAGGTAAGGCTAATCTAATGCACGAGTCATTTAGGTAAACCTATCCTTTGGAGGGGTAAATGTCCCTATCTATCCTGCCCCGGCGAGGATTCCTGGCCGCGGGCCTCGGTCTCGTGTTCGTCCTGGCCGCGTGCGGGAGCGGAGCGGAGACGACCGCGGCGCCGGGCGGCTCTCCGGCCGCCGCCTCCCCTGCGGCGGGCCCGTGGACCTTCACCGACGACCGTGGCAAGAAGATCGACGTGCCCAAGCGCCCGGCCCGCGTCGTCGCCCAGGTCGGTGCCGCCGCCGCGCTCTGGGACTTCGGCGTCCGCCCCGTCGCCGTCTTCGGGCCGCACAAGCTCAAGGACGGCACGAAGGACCCCCAGGTCGGCGACGTCGACATCACCAAGGTCGAGTCCATCGGCAACGTGTGGGACGAGTTCAACGTCGAGAAGTACATCTCGCTCCAGCCGGACCTGTTGGTCAGCGGCATGTACACCAAGGACGCCCTCTGGTACGTGCCGCAGAAGTCCACCGCCACCATCGAGCAGGTCGCGCCCACCCTCGGCGTCAGCCTGGTCGGGGTGTCGGTGCCCAAGCTCATCGAGAGGTACGGGCAGGTCGCCGCCGCCCTCGGCGCGGACCTCAACGCCCCCGACGTGGCCGGGGCCAAGGCCAGGTTCGACGCCGCCTCCGCGGCGCTCCCCACCCCCGAGGCCAAGGGCCTGAAGGTCCTGGTCATGGCGGGCGGCCCGGAGGCGATGTGGGTGGCCAACCCCGACGACCACGCGGACGTGCGCTACTTCAAGGAACTCGGCCTGGACCTCGTGGTGCCGGAGAAGGTCGACGACGGCGGCTTCTGGCAGACCCTGAGCTGGGAGAACGCCGACACCTACGAGGCGGACGTGATCCTGGTGGACGCCCGCACGCAGTCGATGCGGCCCGAGGAGATGAAGAAGAAGCCGACGTTCGCCGCGCTGCCCGCGGTCAAGGCGGGACAGGTCTACCAGTGGCACGCGGAGGAGCGCTACAGCTACCAGGGCTACGCCGACGTGCTGGAGCAGCTCCACACCGACCTCGCCAAGGCCAAGAAGCTCTAGCCGGGTCGCCACCACGGAGAGCGGGATCGGGCTCCGGGAGAGTGGGCGGTCGTACGGCCGGGACCAGGCGTAGGCGCGGGCGGTCGTAGGGCCGGGACCTGGCGCAGGTGCGGGCGGTCGTACAGGTCGGGATCAAGCGCAGGGTACGGGCGGTTGGACGGGTCGGGACCAGGCTCAGGCGTAGGTGCCGCGGACCTCGACGATGTCGGCCAGCGGAAACTCCAGATAGTCGCCCGCCTCCTCGCACCACGCGTCGAGCACACCGCTGCGCAGCTCGCCGTGGCTGATGGTGGCGGTCAGGCCGTCGGTCAGCGTGATCGCCGCCCGTACGCCGCGGTCGACGACGAAGCCGAGCAGCGACTGCTGCGCGGTCGGCAGGCGGGAGGCCATGCGGCCGATGACCGCCCACGTCCTGCCGACGGACTGGGAGGCCTCGCCCTCGGCGACGAGCAGGCGCTGGGCGTGCTCGCGAGGGTCGGGAGGCGGCTCCACCAGCGGGTAGGAAGGCTGCTCCAACTCGGCCACCCGGCCCCCGGGAAGCAGGATCAGCCGCCCGTTCTGCGGCTCCTCGACGCGGGCCCTGCGGATGGTGATCTCGCCGGTGTCCTCGATCGGCACCGGCGCGTAGCCGTTCTCCCTCAGCGCCGCCAGGGTCTTGTCGGCGGGCATCGAACTGGCCAGCACGGTCGGGGCGAGCAGCCGCAGGCCCAGCCTGCCCAGCCGCCGGTGGCCGGCGATCTCGGCCAGCAATACCGGGTCGGAGGCCTGCACGATGCAGGCGACCGTGGTCACCGTGACCTCGCCGTGCCGCCTGGCCACGTCGTGTATCAGGTAGTCGAGAGGCTGCGGCACCGTGCCCACCTCGGCGAGGTCCGCCAGCAGGCCCTCCGCGGTGTAGCCGGAGTCCATGGCCCGGCGCACGCTGGCCGGGGTGAAGCGCCACACCGAGGCCGCGCCCCGTGACTCGCGTTCGGCGGCCCGGTCGAGCAGTTCGGCGAGCTCGCCGGCGGGCGGGCCGGTCACCACGGCGGTGAGGTCGGCGCCGAAGAGCGCGCTCCGCCGCACGCTGGCCAGCGCCCTGGTGGAGCACTCGACCAGCACGGGGTCGTTCTCCACGATGGGGGTCGAGTCGTCGATCTCGTCGCCGGGGGAGGCGTCCAGCCCGGCCATCGCCCGGCCGAGGTCGGTGATCGTGTCGAGGGCGACCAGCCCGAGCATGCGGGCCTCCTCCAGCACGGCGGGGGCGCACTCGGCCAGCAGCGACTGGTCCAGCAGCGGGGCGTGCCAGTGCGCGGACCTGACCAGCCCCGCCCGGTCGGTGCACGCCGTGCTGGCGGGCAGGCGGGCCAGCACGCCGAGCAGTGCCCGCCGGGCGCGGGCGACCATGGCTCCCGCCGGGTCGTCTCCGAGCACCGTGCCGTACTTGCCGTCGACCTTCCGCAGCGACGAGCGTTCCATCCGCCACCACGCCGACAGCAGCACCCTGAGCCTGGCGGCGGCGTCGTCCAGCCGCCAGCGGTCGAACTTCTCGGTGGGCACCAGCCCGCCCGCCGACTCGTCCCAGGCCAGCAGCCGGGCCACCGCGCAGACTTCGAGCAGCAGCCGGGTCTCGTCCTCGTCGCAACCGGTGTCCTTGGCCACCCGCCGGACCTCGCGCACCCCGACCCCGCCCGCCTTGAGCAGCGGCAGCGGGAATTTCGCGGTGTTCTCCAGCATGGCGGCGCAGCGCTCCACCACGTGCGGGGCGGCCAGCGTCATCAGGTGGTCGACGGCCTCGGGGTCGACGGGGATGGTGGCGAGGTCGGGCGGGACGGGGGTGAAGGGAGGGTGGTAGTCGGGACCGCGCAGCGCGAGCGCCACCTCGCGGGGCATCTCGGCCACGTTCCAGCTGGGACGGAAGAGCAGCCCGTGGTCGGCCGCCCACTTCTCGGGGGCGCCGGGCACCACGAACCTGCCGCCGTCCACGTCGCGGACCGGGCCGTCCCAGGCGAACTCCTCCAGCAGCCGTCTCGCGCCCTCCGGGGCCTTCTCCAGCAGCGCGGTCACCCGCGCCGGGTCGGCGAGGATCTCGGCGACCCGGGTGACCGTACGCCGCTTGGGGCCGTGCGGCAGGCCGAGGGTCCTGGCCAGCCCGCGCAGCGCGTCGGCGCTGACCGTCCAGGAGTTCAGGTAGTGGGGGAGCGGCTCACCGAGCCCGCAGGGCGCCGCCCACCACCGGGCGACCCCCTCGGCCACGCGGATGCGGCCCTCGCCGTCGGGCCACGCCAGCGCGTGGTCGAACAGCAGGTCGAGCCAGGGCGCCACCTCGGCCTCGGGCACGCCCATGAACCGGGCCACCGTCTTCGGCCCGGCCTGCTCGCCGAGGGCCAGTGACGCCTGCGCGACCTCCAAAGAGGGCAGCGGCAGGCCGCGCATGACCTCCATCACCGCGAACCCGTTGCCCAGCCGCTGCGCCAGGGTGTCGAGGCGGCGCGGCCACGGTGGGGCGATGGCGTCCAGCCGGTTGGCCAGAACTCGGGCGAGCCGTTCTTCGTCGAGGGTTTTCAACCAGCCGAGCAGGTGATCGTCCATCTCGCAGCTCTCTCAGGAATCTCGCGCGGGGACTCTCCGTGAGCCATAAACATCCACGGTAATGCAGAGGGCATCTCTGACGGCATCTACCGCGCAGAATGCGATGCGTTATAGAGCTCACCGTCCGGTTCTGACCGGTCCCGGGGCCGCGAGGCGGAAGGAGTGGCGGCCCCGGGACCGGTCGGCGCCTCTAAGGGGAAGGGGCGGCGCCGTCCGGGAGGGTTCGGTAGAGGTCCTGGAGAGCGGAGAAGGTCGTTGGAGCCCTTGGAAAACCTCGGGCCCGAGGGGACGGGTACGCCCGAGGGCGTCCGCGGGGTCACCCGGGAAGTCGGGATCGCCAGGGAAGAGGGCTACGGGTGGTCGAGGGGGTCCGGCTCCTCCTGAAGGCCCGTCCTGAGGACGGCCCACACGATCTTGCCGTACGGGGCCAGTGGCGCCCAGCCCCAGCGGAGACTCAGCGACTCGACGATGTGCAGTCCGAGGCCGCCGATGTCGAGGGGGGAGGGATCGCGGAGCGCGGGGAAACCCGCCCCCGGATCGTTGAGCGTGCAGGCGACGAGCCCGCCCCGCCGGAGCAGGGAGAGCCGGATCGGCTCCCTGGCCCGTGACTCGGCGAGTCTCAGGCCGTGCCTGAAGGCGTTGGTCGCCAGCTCGGAGACCACCAGCTCCATGTTCTCGCTCAGCTCACCGAGGTTCCAGCCGGTGAGGGTGCCCGTCGCGAAGCTGCGGGCGGAGTGGACGGACTCGGCGTGTGGTGGGAGGACGAAGGTGGCGCTGGCCATGGCTGCGGGGGATCCAGGGAGAAGATCGCGCGCGGAATCGGGCCACCAGCCGGCGGGGGGCCACCAGTCGAGCGCCGTCCATGACGTTGACGCTCGGGGGGGCGCGGTTTGGGCGGACTGCACAGCCGTCATCATGCTGCAAACTCCCGTGCAGGTGCAAGAGCGAATGCACGTGCATAAGGTCTGTGCAACCGCTACCGTTACCCCTGATTGGGTGATTCTGGACGAAAGGGGATCTTGGTCTTGGCCAAGGATTCTTTGGCCATGAAGTGACAGACTGTCGATCAGGAAAGCGAGCGAGGAGCACCACGTGTCCATGGATCCGCCCGGTACCGGTTCCACCGTTCGGCGAATCATGCTCGGCGCGAGCCTGCGCCGACTGCGTGAGGAGAAGGGGCTTGCCCGTGAGGCCGCGGGATTTCACATCCGTGCCTCGGAGTCCAAGATCAGCCGCATGGAACTCGGCCGCGTCGGTTTCAAGACGCGTGACGTGGAAGACCTGCTCACCCTGTACGGCGTGCTCGACGACGCAGAACGGCGCGGCCTGCTGGAGATGGTCCGCGAGGCGAACACCCCGGGCTGGTGGCACAAGTACGGCGACCTGTTGCCGCACTGGTTCACCACCTACGTGGGGCTGGAGGAGGCGACGAACATGATCCGCACCTACGAGGTGCAGTTCATTCCCGGCCTGCTGCAGACGTCCGCCTACGCGCGCACAGTGATCCGGTTGGGCTACCCGGACGTGCCGGAGGCGGAGATCGAGCGTCGTGTGCATATGCGCATGCAGCGGCAGGATCGCCTGACGAAGAAGGACGGCCCCCGGTTGTGGGCGGTCATCGACGAGGCGGCCCTGAGGCGTCCCATCGGAGGCAAGGAGATCATGCGTGAGCAGCTGCAGCACCTGCTGGAAGTGTCCACGCTTCCCAACATCACCCTTCAGGTGATGCCCTTCCGATTCGGTATGCACGCGGCCGAGGGTGGTGCGTTCAGCATCTTGCGGTTTCCCGAGTCCGACCTGTCGGACGTCGTCTATGTCGAGCAGCTCTGGGGTGCCCTCTACCTGGACAAACGTGAGGACATCGATCCATACCTCACGGCCATGGAGCAGTTGTGCGTGGAAAGCACCACGCCCGGGGGCACCGCCGAGATCCTCGGCGACCTTCTCAGAGAGATGTAAATGAAGCAGACCTACAACGGCATGCCCGCCACTGACCTTGCCGGGGCCAGCTGGCGCAAGAGCCGCCACAGCAACTCGACGGGTAACTGCGTCGAACTGGCCGAGCTGTCGGATGGCAGCATCGCGGTCCGCAACTCGCGTTTCCCCGAGGGGCCCGCCCTGATCTACACGCGGGATGAGATTCGTGCCCTGGTACTCGGGGTGAAGGATGGGGAGTTCGACGGTTTAACGGTGTAACACCGTTTTTACATCAGGGACGCCAGGTTAACCGTGGTGCGCCCGTGATGTAACCGGGGGAGTGGATCAGCACGGAAGAGTTTGAGATCACAGTGATTGGGGGCTCAAACCGTGCTCGACCAGATGACCTTGTATCCGGTGGCCGACGACGTGCTGTTCGCACCAGGCGGGCGCGTCGTGATCCGCACTTACGGTGTCGCCTCGGCGACGGGGGAGGGTGCGCCCACTCCGGTGTCCTACCGCACATGGGTCACCGGAGTGCGCGACCAGCCGCGCTACTGGCGCTGGGGTCACTTCGAGGACGCCTGCCACGGTCATCGCAAGGTCCTCGAATGGCTGACCGGCCGGGGCCCCCAGCCCGCCGCGGCCGCCGCCTGAGCGAGACCTCCACCTCGTACGGCGTGATCGCGCCCGGCCGGAGCGCGAGGGCCGGGGAGTTCCTCGCGGCCCTCCCCGGCTCCCGCCTCTTCTCTGCCTGAGCCCTTCCGGGGTCAGACGGGGGCGTTCCAGGTGAGGACCACCGGCTCGCCGTGCTCGAAGCCGAGCCGGGAGTAGGTCCCCGTGTCCAGACGGAAGAGACGCCCGTCCCGCGGGGACATCTTGAGCCAGCGGGCGCACAGCACCCGCAGGAAATGCCCGTGGGCGACCACCACCACGTCGCCCTCCACCTTCCCGGCACGGGCGATCACCCGGTCGGCGCGGGCGCCGACCTGCTCCGCGCTCTCGCCGGGATGGCCGGCGTCGCCGGGGACGACACCGTCGCGCCACAGATACCAGCCGGGACGGCTCTCGCGGATCGTGGCGGTGGTGACGCCCTCGTAGCCGCCGTAGTCCCATTCCCACAGGTCGGGCTCGATCTCGTAGTCCCTGATCCCGGCCAGCTTGGCGGTGTCTCTCGCGCGCCCGGCCGGACTCACCAGGACCAGGTCGAACGTCCGGCCCGCGATCAGCGGGGCCAGCGCCCGCGCCTGATCCTCGCCCTTGGCGGTCAGTGGCAGGTCGGTGAGCCCGGTGTGCCGGCCGTCCCTGCTCCACTCGGTCTCGCCGTGCCGCAGCAGAATCATCTGGTTCATGGTGACCACCATCATGCCGGTACGGAGGGCGCCGCCACCCGTCACCCTCCCGCCTCCGGAGGGTGCCCGGAGAGTTTTTCGGGGGTTTCGGGGAGCGTTCGAAGGAGGCCCCGGGAGCCCCGCGGAGGCGTTCCCGCGGGTCGGAGCCCCGCGAGCCCCTCCCCTCGGCATCCCGCCAGGGCACGCGATCACAGTGGGGAGAGCGTGCGAAACTGGATCGGTGACGTTATCTGTGGGTCTGGTGGGCGCCGGGCCGTGGGCCGAGATGGTGCACGCGCCGATGCTGGCGGCCGGTCCGAACACGCGTCTGGCGGGCGTGTGGGCCCGCCGTCCCGAAGCGGCGGCCAGGTTCGGTGCCCCGGTCTTCGAGCGGATCGAGGAGCTCTTCGACAACTGTGAGGCGGTCGCGTTCTCGGTGCCGCCCGCCGTGCAGGCCGAGCTGGGGGTACGCGCGGCCAGGGCGGGCAAGGCGCTGCTGCTGGAGAAACCGCTCGCCGCGGACCTGGACGGGGCCCGGCGGCTGGCCGAGGCGGTCGCCGAGGCGGGCGTGGCCTCGCAGATGGTCCTCACCTGGCGTTACTCGCCCGCCACCCGTGCCTTCCTGGCCAGGGTGTCGGCCATCGAGCCGTTCGGCGGCCGGGCGGCCAGCATATCCGGGGCGATGCTCGGCGGGGCCTTCGCCACCTCCTGGCGGCTGGAGCGCGGCGCGATCCTCGACGTCGGCCCGCACATGATCGACATGCTGGACGCGGCGCTCGGCAGGGTCGTCGGGGTCCGGGCGCACGGCAACCCGCTGGGCTGGGTCGGCCTGCTGCTCGAGCACGAGACCGGCGCGGTCAGCGAGGCGTCACTGTGCATGAGCGTGCCGGGTGAGAACCCGCCCTCCGAGGTCGAGATCTACGGGCGCCTCGGCCGGGAGTCCATCGACGGCACCCGGCTGGGCTCCGACGTCTTCTCCCTCATGCTCGACGAGTTCGCGCTGACCGTACGGCGCGGCGGCGGCCACCCCCTGGACGCCGCGCACGGCCTGCGCCTGCAGGAGATCATCGCCGCGGCCGAGGAGCAATTCGACTGAGAGGTGATTCGGCCGGGGAGCGCCTTGGTCGAGGGGCGGCTCGGCCGGGGAGTGGTTCGGCTGAGGGGCGGCTCGGTCGAGGAGCGCCCGCCGGTGGCGCGGGTCGTCCCGATGGCGCGATTCGGTCGGGTGAGGCGACTCGTACCGGGTGCGACTTGTGCCGGGTGCGACTTGTACCGGGCGAGGCTCGTCGTGGCGGCGGCTCCGGCTGGGGCGGTTCGCCGGAGGGCGCGGGCCGGGGGCCTTGGAACCGGGGACCCTTTGGGGACGTCAGGGGGGATTGATACCGTTCCTCTGACGCGCAGCGTGAGCGAAGTCCGGTGTGAGCCCGGCGCTGTCCCGCAACTGTCATGGCCCCAAGGGGTCGAGCCAGGTCGCCTCCGCCGCGTCGACGCCAACCCTCGTGGAAAAGGGTGACCCGTCCCTCCTGGGTCCCTCGGTTCCGGCAACTGAAAGGACCTCATGTGAGGCCCGTACACAGCGCCCTCGCCGGTGCCCTGCTCGCCGCGCTGACCCTGGCCGGATGCGGCCAGAGCTCTCCCACCTCACCCCCCGCCACCTCCGCGAGCGCCGCGGCCACCCCCTCGGCGGCGGGATTCCCCGTCACCGTCGAGGCGGGCAACGGCCCCGTCGCCGTCGCCAAGAGGCCCGAGCGGATCGTCTCACTGTCGCCCACCGCCACCGAGAGCCTGTTCGCGATCGGCGCCGGGCCGCAGGTCGTGGCGGTGGACGACCAGTCCACCCATCCCGCCGAGGCGCCGAAGAGCGAGCTGTCCGGCTTCAAGCCGAACGTGGAAGCGATCATCGCCAACAAACCCGACCTGGTCGTGGTCGCCAACGACGCCGACAGCGTCGTGGCCGCGCTGGGCAAGGTCGGCGTCCCCGTGCTGCTGGAGCCCCCCGCGACCAAGCTCGAGGAGGCCTACGACCAGATCACCGACCTCGGCGCCGCCACCGGTAACGGCGACAGGGCCACCGAGCTCGTCGCCGGGATGAGAAAGCAGCTCGACGAGGTCGCCGCCGCCGCGCCGAAGGACGCGAAGCTCACCTACTACCACGAGCTGGACATCACCCCTTATTCGGCCACCTCCACCACCTTCATCGGCCAGATCTACGGGCTGTTCGGCATGACCAACATCGCCGACAAGGCTCCCGACGCGGCCGGTGGCTACCCCAAGCTCTCCGCCGAGTTCGTCGCACAGGCCGACCCCGACCTCGTCTTCCTGGCCGACACCAAGTGCTGCGCGCAGTCCAGGGACACCCTGGCCAAGCGTCCCGGCTGGTCCAAGCTCTCGGCCGTCAAGAACGACCGGGTCGTCCTCCTCGACGACGACGTCGCCTCTCGCTGGGGGCCGCGCGTCGTCGACCTCGCCAAGCAGGTCGGCGACGCCGTCCAGAAGGCGGCGGCAGGCTGACCGGCGCCAGGAAGAAACGAGACATGCTTCCGACCCGCCCTGAAGGACGAGGCATCCGCCCTGGACATCCGGGGAGTCCGGGTGACGCGACCTCGGGGTCCTCACCCCCCGGCACCGGTGTCGGCACCGGCACGAACACGGACACGGACGCGGACACGGGCACCGGTGCGGCCCGGGAGGCCGGTGCCCAGAGCAGGCAGGCGGCCAGGCTGAGCCCTGCGGTGACGCTCTCGGCCGTGGGCGTGCTCCTGGCGAGCATGCTCGCCGGACTGCTGGTCGGCGCGGCGGACGTCGCGCCGACCAGCGTGATGCTCCAGTTGCTCGACTGGCTGCCGTTCGTCTCGGTGGACTCGGGGCTGGCCCCGGTCGAGCTGGGCCTGCTGACCGAGCTGCGGTTGCCCCGGGTCCTGCTCGCCGCCATCGTCGGCGGCCTGCTGGCCGTCGCCGGAGCCGGTTACCAGGGCGTCTTCCGCAACCCGCTCGTGGACCCCTACCTGCTGGGAGCCGCCGCGGGCGCCGGTCTGACGACCACGGCGGCGATCGTCTTCACCGGCGGCGACGTCGAAGCGATAGGCATTCCCGCCGCGGCCTTCGCCGGGGCCGTCGGCGGCGTGCTGCTCGCGTACGCGCTGGGCAGCGTGGCGGGCCGGGGCGGCGGCACCGCCACGCTGGTCCTCGCGGGCGTCGCGGTCACGTCCTTCCTCACCGCCGTCCAGACGTTCCTGCAGCAGCTCAGGGTGGAGGAGCTCCAGCGCATCTACGCCTGGATCCTCGGCGACGTCGGCGGCGGCTGGGGCCAGGTCACGCTCGTCGCCCCGTACGCCGCCGTCTCGGTGGTGGTCATGCTGCTCCACGGCAGGCTCCTCGACGTGCTCTCGGTCGGCGACGACGAGGCGGTCACCCTCGGCCTGAACGCCGCCCGTGTCCGTCTCCTCGTGCTGCTCGCCGCCTCCCTGGCCACCGCGGCGGCCGTCGCGGTCAGCGGGCTGATCGGTTTCGTCGGCATCGTCGTTCCGCACGTGGTCCGACGCCTGGCCGGGGCGTCGTACCGGATCGTGCTGCCGATCTCGCTGATCGGCGGGGCCGCCTTCCTGGTCCTCGCCGACCTGATCGCCAGGACCGTGCTCGCCCCCGCCGAGCTGCCCATCGGGGTGGTGACCGCCTTCGTCGGCGCGCCGTTCTTCGTGGCCGTGCTGCGCGTGACCCGCCGGGTGGAGACATGACGCCGCGCGCGAGCCGCGGGGTGAACGTGACGGCCCGCCCGGGCGGTGGGCGTGCGACCGTGATCCGTGCATGCGGTGGGCGTGCGACCGTGACCCGCGCGTCGCGCGAAGGCGAGAAGCGGAGGGGAGACCGGTGAGCCACCTCGTGGTGAGGGACCTGTCGGTCGTGCTGGACCGGCGCGCGGTGCTGTCCGGCGTCGGGCTCGACGTACGGGACGGCGACTGGCTGGCCGTCATCGGCGCCAACGGCGCGGGCAAGTCCACGCTGCTACGGGCACTGGCGGGAGTGCTGCCCTTCGGGGGCGAGGTGCTCGTCGACGACACGCCGCTCAGGCGGCTCAGGCCCAGGGAACGGGCCAGGCTGCTGGCCTACGCCCCGCAGTCCCCGGCGCTGCCGGTCGACATGACCGTGTTCGACTACGCCCTGCTCGGCCGCACCCCGTACATCCCCTACCTGGGCCGTGAGGGCCGCCACGACCGCGAGGTGACCGCGTCGGTGCTGGAACGGCTGGACCTGTCCTCCCTCGCCGCCCGCCCGCTCGCCAACCTGTCCGGCGGCGAGCGCCAGCGCGTCGTGCTCGCCAGGGCGCTGGCCCAGCAGGCCCTGGTGCTCCTGCTCGACGAGCCCACCACGGCCCTCGACCTGGGACACCAGCAGCAGGTGCTGGAACTCGTGGACCGTCTCCGGCTGGCCGACGGGCTGACCGTCGTCACGACCCTCCACGACCTGAGCCTCGCGGGTCAGTACGCTGACTCGATGATGCTGCTCTCGGGCGGCCGGGTGGCCGCCTCCGGCACCCCGGGCGAGGTGCTGACCGGGGAGCTGATCGGTGAGCACTTCGACGCCCGCGTCCGCGTCGCGACCGGTCCCGGCGGCAGGCCCGAGGTCCACCTGGAGCGTCCCTGAGCGGGACCTGGATTCGTCTGGAGCGTTCGTGAGCGGAATCGAGGTCCGGCCGGACGTCCCCGAGCGGATCCGAGGGTCACACGGAGCCGCACTGAGGCTGAGCCACCGCGACGAGGACGGCGCCCGGCTGGCCTCGCTGCTGTGGGAGTTCGGGCCCGGGTGGCGGGCGATCTCCTCGGCCATGGTCGGCGGCGGCATCGGCCCGGCGGCCTGGATGCTCAACGCGCAGGTGGTCGCCGGATACTCGCGGATGGACCCGGTGGACCACTTGCTGGAGCTGGCCCCGGCCGGCCCCGGGGTCGGCATGCTCACCGCGGCGTCGGTCGACCACTTCACCCGGGCCCGCGACGGGGGAGCGGAGGTCGTGGCGACCGTCGGCCTGCGCGTTCCCACCTGGGCCGCCGCCCCCGAGGGCGCCGCCGACCCCGAGCTGGCCCCCATGTTCCTGCCGGGAACGATCAACATCGCCGTCGCCGTACCGGTCGCCATGAGCGACGCCGCCCTGGTCAACGCGGTCATGACGGTGACCGAGGCCAAGACCCAGGCGCTGCTGGAGGCCGGCTTCCCCTGCACCGGCACCGCCTCCGACGCTGTCTGCGTGGCCGCCCCCGACCGTATCCCCGGCGGCCCCGAGGAGCTCTTCGGCGGTCCCCGCTCCACCTGGGGCGCCCGCATCGCCCGCGCCGTCCACACCGCCGTCCGCCAGGGCGCCCACCGATGGGCGAACCGTGACGAGTGGGCCACCTAGTGCCGTGACCGCATAGGTTCACCGGGTTTGTCAGGCTGCGGCCTTGATAGGGCGTCCGCCCCAGCGGATGCCC
>NZ_JBPJUQ010000069.1:0-42013 GCF_051192615.1 Streptosporangium sp. G11 | reverse complement strand
GCCGCCACCGAGAGCAACCCCTTCGCCGGCAAGGCCAACAGCGGCGCCACCTGGACCAACGACATCAGCCACGGCGAGCTACTGCGCACCAACGCCGACCAGACCATGACCGTCGACCCCTGCAACCTGCAGCTTCTCTACCAGGGACAGGCCCCCAACCCCAACCCCGGCGACTACGGCCTGTGGCCCTATCGCCCGGGCCTGCTGACCCACCAGCGCTGACGACATGACACCCATCCGGCCCCCACACTCCCGGCGCGCACCGCGAAAACGCACACCCCACCGGGCGAGCGCGACCACGGCACACGACCAGGACCGGGCCGGAACCACCACCGACCCCGGGCGGGCCCGGCCCAAGACCGAGCCCGCCCGGGTCACACGGAGAGTCCAGCTCACCCTGCCGACCTTCCTTCCGTCCTGATGAGGGGGCCTCCGGTGCGACCTGCCGCACCGGAGGCCTCGCGTTACGTCCTGGCAGGCCAGGCCGTCAGCGGGGTGGCCGAAGGCGCTGCCCCGGCGTCCTGGTGTGCTCCCCAGGCCAGACCCCGCCTGTTGACGCCGGAGTGTCCGAGCACGCGTGCTCGGAGACGCCCCGGCAATCGAAAGGACACATTGTGAAACGAAGGCTCGGGGCCATACTGGCGGCCGCCACCTTGCCCCTGGTGATCGCGGGCCTGCTCCTGGCGGTCCGGCCCGCCGCGGCCGCGTCGCTGACCCAGGTGACCAACTTCGCTACCAACCCGACGAATCTGAACATGTACATCTATGTGCCGGACAGGGTCGCGGCACGGCCGGCGATGCTGGTCATGGTCCACTACTGCACCGGCACGGCCAGCGGGGTCTTCAACAGCGTCGGTCGTGACTACGTGACCGCGGCGGACCGGTACGGGTACGTCATCGTGGTTCCGGAGGCCACCCGCGAGGGGCGGTGCTTCGACGTCTCCTCCCCCGCCGCGCTCAGGCGCGACGGCGGCGGCGACTCCACCGGGATCATGTCCATGGCCTCGTGGGCCCGGCAGCGCTACAACGTCGACCCTGCCCGCATCGTGGTCAGTGGCTTCTCCTCCGGCGCGATGATGACCAATGTGCTCGCTGCCCAGTACCCGGACGTGTTCACGGCCGCCGCGGCGTTCTCCGGCGTCCCCGCCGGGTGCTTCGCCACCACCAACGGATCGCTGTGGAACAGCCAGTGCTCCGGCGGGAACCTCATCAAGACCGCGCAGCAGTGGGGCGACCAGGCACGGGCGATGTATCCCGGATACACCGGCCGCTACCCCCGGATGCAACTGTGGCACGGCAACACCGACACCACCCTCGCCTATCCCAACTTCGGCGAAGAGATCAAGCAGTGGACCAACCTGCACGGGTTGGGCCAGACACCGGCC
Source organism: Streptosporangium sp. G11 (assembly GCF_051192615.1). Taxonomy (NCBI): domain Bacteria; kingdom Bacillati; phylum Actinomycetota; class Actinomycetes; order Streptosporangiales; family Streptosporangiaceae; genus Streptosporangium; species Streptosporangium sp. G11. The sequence continues at coordinate 40,628 of NZ_JBPJUQ010000069.1, read as the reverse complement.
TTCACCGACAGCCCTCGATCGGGCGTGACCCGGACCCGGTACGGCGCCACCACGGCCCAGGCTCCCGTCGAGGCGTTCAGCTTCGCGGGCCACGGCCACTCCCTGCCGCTGGACGGCATGTTCCCCCACGCCATCACGTTCCTCGGCCTCGACGGCGGATCGGACCCGTCCCCGTCACCCACTCCGACACCGACTCCGACGCCGGGGACGGCGGGTGCGATCAGGGGTGTGGGCTCGGGCAGGTGTCTCGACGTGAGCGGTGCCTCGCAGGCCAACGGCGCCCAGGCGCAGATCTGGGACTGCAACGGCCAGGCCAACCAGCAGTGGACGGCGACCGGCGCGGGTGAGCTACGGGTCTACGGCAACAAGTGCCTGGACGTGAGCAACCAGAGCACCGCCAACGGCGCCCTCGTACAGATCTGGGACTGCAACGGCCAGAACAACCAGAAGTGGCGCCTCAACTCCGACGGCACCATCACCGCCATCGCCGCGAACAAGTGCCTGGACGTACCCAACAGCGCCACCGCCAACGGCACCAGGCTCGCCATCTGGTCCTGCAACGGCGGAGGCAACCAACGCTGGACCCGAACCTGACTCACCTGGCGAGCCCGCCCGGGACCGGTCTGCGCCCTGGGTGGGTTCTTCGGCGCGGTCGATCCGAAGAGGAGTCAATCCGTCGGCGAGAAGATGCGCTGCTGGATCTCCCTGCGGTAGTCGTCCAGCGTGTTGTCGATGTGGGTCGCCGCGGCCTGGGCCGCCGCTTCGGGGTCGCCGGCGCGGATGGCCTGGTAGATGGCGTCATGTTCCTCGACGGCCTTGGCCGCGTGCCCGCCTATCGAGCCGCGCAGCCCGATGAGGTTGGACTGGGCCTGCAGCCGGCGGACCTCCCGTACCGCTATCTGGAGGAACATGTTGTGCGAGGCCGTCGCGATGGCGGCGTGGAAGGCGTCGTCGCCCTCGATGAACAGATCCTCGCGTCCGTTGTCGAATCCGTAGCGGCACACCCCGGCCGACTTCTCGATGTCTCCCAGCTCCGCCGGGGTGGCGCGGCGGGCGGCCAGCCGACTGGTCTCCATCTCCTGAGCCCGCCGGAACTCGAAAAGCATGTAGACGTGGTCCAGATCGGTGGGCAGGAAGAAGGACGCCCAACGCCCGGTGCCGAGCATCCCCTCATCGTCGGCCACGTACAGGCCACGCCCCTTCTGGGCGCGCACCCGGCCGAGCGCCGAGAGTATCTTCACCGCCTCGCGCACGACGGTCCGGCTCGTGCCCAACTGCCGGGCCAGCTCGTTCTCGGTGGGCATGCGGTCGCCTGGCCGCAGGCGCAACCGGCTGATCAACTCCAGCACCTGCTCCGCGGCCACCTCGTAACCCGGCCGGTATACGCCTTCCGCACGCGGAGTATCGATCACGCTGCCCGCTCCCTCCCTGCCACCACCTCCTCAAGAGTACGACCAACCGAGGGCCGGATCAGCATAATCTTCCCCAGCCCCTCCGGCATTGAGTGCTACACATCTGACCCGCCACCGGATCCTTGAATCGGACAGAGGGAAAAGGCGATGCTTCCACCTGCACTTATGCTCGAAAGAGTTCCCACTTCGACGACGACCTCTTGTGAGAAGTCGGAAATAAGTGGGCTTAAGGTCTTGACGCGCCTCAACGTGAGGAACGTAATTAGTAGCTAAGTCTCCGGGATGCCTCTGTCGGGGGTTTCCTCCTCGGCCGGACCGCATCTGGAGTGAGGCACTCCGCGGCGGCCACCGGAGGCGAGGACGGACATCGTCGTCGTCCACGACGGTGACGCGAACGGTCCCGGTCGCCTCGGATCAGGGCGCGATTGTTCGGCGACACCGGCAAGAACCGGCGAGACGTGGTTCTCAGCGCGGGAACCAGCGAAACGGCGTTGAGCCGCCACACCGGCCGGCTGAGGCTCCCACCCCCCGATGAAGGAGAACCAAGTGGTTTCCCCCTCCAGACACGTCGATGTTCGAACCGCGGGAGGGATCGTGTGATGTCGAAACACAGATCCTTTCTCGGAGCGATCGCGGTCGCGGTACTTCTCGTCCTGTCCACGGCTCACGCGGCGCTGAGCAACAGCGTCGGCGAGACCACGTCCTCCACGGGCACCGGCGCCCTCGCGCCGACCGCCGGGTGCGGCAAGTCCCCGACGCTGGCAAGCGGTACGCACACGATCCAGAGCGGCGGCAAGACGCGCTCCTACATCCTGAGGCTCCCCGACAACTACAACAACACCACGCCCTACCGGGTGTTCTTCGGGTTCCACTGGCGGGGCGGCACGATGAACGAGATCGACTCGGGCGGCACCAGCGGGTACCCCTGGTCCTTCTACGGCATGCGGCAGATGTCGAACAACAACGGGATCTTCGTCGCGCCCCAGGGCATCGGCAACGGCTGGGCCAACTCCAACAACGAGGACATCACCCTCGTCGACGACCTGAACAGGCTGCTCGACGCCTCCCTGTGCGTCGACACCGCGCAGCGCTTCGCCATGGGCTTCAGCTACGGCGGCGGGATGAGCTACTCGCTCGCGTGCAGCAGGGCGACGGTCTTCCGCGCGGTCGCGGTCTACGCCGGCGCGCAGCTCAGCGGGTGCAGCGGCGGCAACGACCCCATCGCGTACATGGGACTGCACGGCATCGGCGACAACGTCCTCAACATCTCCCAGGGACGGTCGCTGCGCGACAGGTTCGTCCGCAACAACGGCTGCACCGCCCAGAACCCGCCCGAGCCGGGGTCGGGCAGCAGGACGCACATCACCACCACCTACTCGGGGTGCCGGGCCGGGTATCCGGTCGTGTGGGCCGCCTTCGACAACGGTCACATGCCCGGTCCCGTGGACGGAACCTACGCCGAGAGCGGCATCACGACCTGGACCAAGGGAGAGGTGTGGAGGTTCTTCTCGCAGTTCGGGAGCGACCCCAACCCCACTCCGACTCCGACTCCGACGGTGACTCCGACGCCGGGAACGGCGGGGGCGATCCGGGGTGTGGGCTCGGGCAGGTGTCTCGACGTGAGCGGCGTCTCGCAGGCCAACGGCGCCGCGGTGCAGCTCTGGGACTGCAACGGCCAGAACAACCAGCAGTGGGCGACGACCGGCGCGAGTGAGCTGCGGGTCTACGGCAACAAGTGCCTGGACGTGGCCAACCAGAGCACCGCCAACGGCGCCCTGGTCCAGATCTGGGACTGCAACGGCCAGAACAACCAGAAGTGGCGCCTGAACGCCGACGGCACCATCACCGCCCTCGGCGCGAACAAGTGCCTGGACGTGCCCAACAGCGCCACCGCCAACGGCACCAGACTCGCCATCTGGGACTGCAACGGCGGAAGCAACCAACGCTGGACCCGAACCTGATTCCCTTTCCGGACCTCTGAGACACCTTCAGGATCCCTCGCCGGGGAGCGCGACGTCCCGGCGAGGGATCCTCTCCCACGGCAGGGGCACCTTCGCATGCCCGCCCGCCCAGGAGATCAGCACGCCGTCCACACCCGGACGGCTCACGGCCCGGGTGTGCCGCCCGGGCCGTGAGCGCGCTCGACACGACGGCGGCACGAGGACCGGAGCCGCACCCGCCGGACCAGCTCCAATGGGACGTTCCGCCGACCGCCCCCACCCCCCACATAAGGAAGTCCCGTGTTTGAATTCTCGTACTCCGCGATGCGGAGGCTGCTCTCAGCCGGAGCCGCCGCGATAGGACTGACCGCCGCGGCCGCCCTGGTGGCGCCGGTCTCCCCCGCCTCGGCGGCCACCACGACCCTCTACGCCTCCCCCTCCGGTACCGGCACCAGCTGCTCCACGGCCCAGCCGTGCTCGGTGCCCGCCGCGCAGACCGCGGTGCGGGCGCTCACCGGCGCGATGTCCGGCGACATCGTCGTGGAGCTGGCCGCCGGGACGTACCGGCTCTCCGCGCCGCTACGGCTGACCGCCGCCGACTCCGGCAACAACGGCTACACCGTCAAGTGGCAGGCCGCCGCGGGCGCCCGTCCCGTCATCAGCGGCGCCAGGGCGGTCACCGGGTGGTCGCTCGCCGACTCCGGGAAGAACATCTGGCGGGCCAACGTGGGCGCCGGGACCGACACCCGGCAGCTCTACGTCAACGGCGCCATCGCCACCCGCGCCCGCACCCAGGTGAACCGGGCGGACTTCACCGCGAACAGCAGCGGCCTCTCCTTCACCAACGGGGCCCTGGGCTATCTGAACAACCTCGCCAACAAGAACCGGGTCCAGCTGGAGAGCGTCAACTCGTTCACCGACCGGTACGTGTCGGTGCAGAACATCACCGGGAACTTCATCACGATGCAGCAGCCCGGCTGGAGCAACAACAACTTCGGGTACGACACCTTCACCAGCCCGCACCGGGCGGGCCCGCTCTACCTGGCCAACGCCTACGAGTTCCTCGACGCGCCGGGCGAGTGGTACATCGACCCCGGGACCGGCGCGCTCTCCTACATCCCGCTCTCCGGGCAGAACATGAGCAGCGTCAGCGTGGAGCTGCCGGTGCTGCAGTCCCTGGTGAACGTCGGGGGCACCTACGACGCGCCCGCGCACCACATCGCCTTCACCGGCATCACCTTCAGCGGCACGACCTGGATGGCGCCGAGCGGCAACCAGGGCTACGTGGACCAGCAGACCGGCGTCTACATGGCCGGCAACTGGAGCTGGCCCGCCTTCACCTCCTGTCACAACGGCTGCCCGCAGTTCGAGGCCACCCGGCCGAACTGGTACCAGATGCCCGCCGCCGTGCAGGTGTCCGCCGCCAACAACATCACCTTCAGCGACTCGCAGTTCTTCAACCTGGGCCAGACGGCCGTGGGCATCGGCAACGACGCCAACGGTCACACCAGCGGTGTCGGCCTGGGCGCGAGCAACATCACCGTCACCCGCTCCGAGATCGCCCGCAACTCGGCCGGCGGCATCGTGGTCGGCGGCGTGCGCGCCGACGCGCACCATCCCAGTGACCAGCGGATGGTCAACCGGAACATCACCGTCAGCAACAACCGCATCCACAACCTCGGCGTGGAGTACCGGGGCATCGTCTCGGTCCTGACCACCTACGTCAGCACCGCCGCCGTCACCAACAACGAGGTCTACAACATGCCCTACACCGGCATGTCGATCGGGTACGGCTGGGGCGCCAACGACGCCGGCGGCAGCGAGCACTACGCCGGCCGCGGCCTGTACAACTACCAGCCGCGGTACACCACGGCCACCACCGCGTCCAACAACCGGCTCTCTGGCAACTACGTGCACGACGTCATGCAGCAGATGAACGACGGCGGATGCATCTACACGCTCTCGGCGAACCCGAACGGACTGATCAGCGACAACTACTGCCTGCGGACCAACGGCTACTTCGGCATCTACTTCGACGAGGGCTCCCGGTACTACACCGCCCGCAACAACGTCTTCTCCTCCACCGGCACCTGGGCCACCGCCAACTACTGGTACGCCGAGAACATGGGGAACTTCACCGTCACCGGCAACTGGTCGACCAACGGCAGCACCAATGTGACCAACGGCGACCGCGGCAACGTCGTCAACAACAACGTCACGGTCACCAACGGCAACTGGCCGTCGGGCGCCCAGGCCGTGATGGCGGCCGCCGGACCCCAGGGAACCACCCCCCAGCAGGGGGTGCAGCTCGTCGGGGTCCAGTCGAACCGCTGCGTCGACGTGCCGAACTCGACCACCACCAACGGCACCCAGCTCCAGCTCTGGGACTGCGGCACCGGCACCAACCAGCGCTTCACCCACACCTCGGGCAAGCAGCTGCAGGTGTACGGCAACAAGTGCCTGGACGCGAACGGACAGGGAACCGCCAACGGCACCCAGGTGATCATCTGGGACTGCAACGGCGGGACCAACCAGCAGTGGAACGTCAACGCCGACGGCACCATCACCGGCGTGCAGTCCGGTAAGTGCATGGAGGCGACCAACTTCGGGACCGGCAACGGAACCAAGGTCCAGCTGTGGTCCTGCACCGGCACGAGCAGCCAGAAATGGAGCCTGCGCAGCTGATCCGGCCGTCTCACTCCTTCGCCGGGGCGGTCCACCGTCCCGGCGAAGGCCATCCACGAACACTCCGGCCACGGAAGGCCGGGGCGGGGGTGGGCCGCCGGGCCCACCGGTCCGGGGCGGTCCGGGGGGACGTCGTCGCTGGAACACCTGCTGGGCACCCCCCATCCCGCCGACACCACCGACACGAGGGAGCGCCGCGTGAGCACGCCGGACGACATCGACGACCTCCTGCGGCACCTGGAGCGTGAAGGCCTCGTCCTCCATCTCGGCATCGGTGACGCCACCGTGTGGTTCGCCACCGAATTCCGCGAGCGCATGATCGCCGAACGGCTGGCGATGCTGCCCGACGAGCCCATGGTGAGCGTCGCCGTGGCCGCCGCGGTGCTCAACGTTCCGCACTCCCACGTCATCGCCGAAGTCCGCGCCGCCACGCTGGCCGGCCACGACGGTGACCGTCGGGTCTGGGTGCGGCGCGAGGCCCTGGTGCGGCGCATCACCACCCTGGGCCTGCCCTGCCCGGCTCCCTCCGCCGAGCCCTCGAACCTCCCCGACGGCCATACGCGGGGGAACGCGCGCCCATGAGCGCCGATATCGCCGGAGGCGTTCCCGCTGAGCGAGGACGGCGCTCAGCGCTCCAGGCGCACGGGGTCGTCCGGCCCGCCGCGACGGACGAGCCAGGCGTCGGTGATGTGGTTGAACATCGCCTCGGCGGCGCCGCCGGGGTCGTGGGCGGCGATGCGCTCGTAAACGCGGCGATGGCCGAGGTTGGACGCCACGCACAGAGCCCGCTGGGGCTGGCCCATGTAGCGGGCGGTGTTGATGACCTGGCTCTCCAGGGCCCGCACCACGCCACGGGCGATACGGTTCCCGGACGTCTGCATGATCGTGTCATGGAAGGCACGGTCGTGCTCGGCGTACGTGACGTGGTCGTCCACGAGCTCGTCCATCCGATCCACCAGCGCGCCCAGCCGGTCGATGGTGTCCTGATCCGCGAGGCGGGCGGCGAAGTTCGCCATGTCGGACTCAAGCACGCGCCGCGTGACGACGAGGTCGTCAAGGATCGCCAGGCTCTCGTCCTCGGCGATGGTCGCCGCGAGGACGAGCTCGTCGAGCATGTCCCACATCGTCGGCGGGGTGACTATGGTGCCGCTGCCCTGGCGGACCTGCACCAGCCCCTTCTCCTGAAGGATCTTCACCGCCTCGCGGACGACGGTCCGGCTCACCGAGAAGGCGTCACAAAGCGCGGGTTCGGCGGGCAACGGTGTTCCTGAGGGGTGCACCCCTCGAACGATGCGCTCCACCAGCTCCGCCGTCACCGCCCTGGCGAGGTTGGCCGGCCGTCGCACCCATGCCGGCGGGGACGCGGCGCTCGGCGGCGACTCCTGCGATGTCGTCATATCTCCTCCGGTGCCGCGGGCGGCGCCACATTTCGACGTCAGTATATGTCACGTGTATTGACGTCAGACGTCATACGAATTACGTTTCGCCTCAAACAGCGGCCGGGCGAGCCGGCCGTCCTCTGGAGAGTGAACAGCAATGAAGCAGCGAACACTGTGGTCCGCCCTTCTGGTCGCCGGACTGGCTTTAGCCGGTTGCGGGAGCGCCACCCGGCCCACGTCGGCGCCGAGCGACTCCAGCAAGGTCACGAAGCTCGTGGTCTGGGACTGGAAGTCAAGTGACGCGGCCGCGGCCTCCTACATCCAGAAGGCCAAGGACGACTTCGCCAAGAAGCACCCCGGCGTCACGGTCGAATTCGTGGCCCAGCCGTTCGACCAGTACTACACCCTGCTGGGCGCGGCCATCCAGTCCAACACGGGACCGGACGTCATGCTCTTCAACGGAGGCGGCCAGATCCGCGACCGCGTGGACTCGCTCCTTCCGCTCGACCAGTACGTGGCCGAGGACAAGCAGCGCCTGGCGGGCTGGGACGCGTTCAGCAAGGACGGCAAGATCTACGGCGCGCCGGTGACGTTGCAGGGTCACCCGATCTACTACAACAAGACGCTGTACGAGAAGGCCGGACTCGACCCGGCGAGCCCCGCCACGACGTGGAAGGAGTTCGTCGACGACTGCGCCACCATCAAGCAGAAGACCGGGGCCGACTGCTTCGCGCTCGGCAACAAGGAGGGCGCCGGCATCCAGTTCTTCATGTCGGGCCTCGGCTCGGGCATCCTGACCGCGCAGGAGTACGACGACTGGATCGCCGGGAAGCGCGCCTGGGACTCTCCCAACGTGAAGCAGATCTTCAAGCTGTGGAAGGAGGCCGGCGACTCGGGGCTGAACAACAAGGGAGGCAACTCGACCGCGATGTTCAACGACGCCTTCACGATCTTCAACTCCGGCAAGGCCGCCCACATCATCGGCCTGATGTCGGACATCGGGCACTGGAAGGACTTCAGCGAGTTCCTGGGGGCCGACAAGGTCGGCGTCATGCCGGCCCCGGTCGTCACCGAGGGAACCACCCCGAGCCTCGCGTACGACGGCGGCATCGGCTACGCGGTCGCGAAGAAGGCGAAGGACCCCAAGCTGGCCGCCGACATGGTGCGGTCGCTGACCACGACCGACGCCCTGACCTCCTTCTACTCCGACGCCGGCGCGATCGCGTCCGACACCACGATCGACGTGTCGCAGGGCCCCGTGGCCGTCGGCACGATCGTGGCCGACCTCAAGGGCGGTAAGCCCGCCCTGCACGTCGCGTTGTCCTCCAAGACCCTGGACCTGATGGGAAGGCTGTCCCAGCAGCTCCTGAGCGGATCGGCGACCGTCGACGAGGTGGTGGAGCAGCTGGCCGCCTCGGATCGGGCGAGCTGATCCCGTGCCGATCCGAGATTCGTCACCGTTGGTCCGCCCGGTCGGCCCCGGGCGGACCGGCGGAGGAGAGACGGGACGGCCGGAACGCCGCGGTGACACCGGGACCGCTTCCCGTCCGGCCTCCCGCACGTTGCGTTCCGAACGCCTCGCGCCCTACGTTCTGGTGGCTCCGGCCCTACTGATCATCGTGGCGCTGCGACTGTGGCCGCTGCTGCTGGGCGTCAACTTCTCCTTCACGGGCGACGGCGAGCGCAACGGGACGATGGTCGGCCTCGACAACTACCTGGAGATGTTCCAGGACGCGACGTTCCAGAGCGCGCTGCGCAACGTCGGGCTGCTGGTGCTGCTGCTTCCGGTGGCGGTGGCCATCCCGGGCCTGCTCGCGACGTTCATCTACCTGCGCGTACCCGGGCACCGGGTCTTCCGCAGCGTCTACTTCTTCCCGGCCGTGCTCTCACCGGTGATCATCGGTGCGATCTTCAACCTCATGCTCGCCTTCGACGGCCCGTTGAACACCGCCCTCGCGGCGATCGGCGTCGGCCCGGTCGACTGGCTCGGCGACCCGGATGTCGCCATGTTCGCGGTTGTCGGCGTGCACATCTGGGCGACGTTCGGGATGGCCCTGGTGGTGTTCCTCGCCGGATTCGCCACCCTGGACCCCGCGCTCCTGGACGCGGCCCGGGTGGACGGCGCGTCGCTCCCCCGGATCATCTGGCATGTGATCATCCCGAGCCTGACCCGCACCATCCAGTTCGTCTTCGTGACCACGATGATCGGGATGCTGACGTCCATGTTCGGCCTGCTGTACGTCATGACCAGCGGCGGCCCGGAGGGGTCCACCTACCTGCCGGAGTACTACGTCTGGATCCAGCAGGGACAGATGAACCGCCCCGCGCTCGCCTCGGCCGCGTCGACGGTGCTCTTCCTCATCATGCTCGTGGTGGGGCTCCTGCAGATCAGCGTGCTCCGCCGCGCCGGAAGGGAGGACTGATGCTCGGCAAACGCCTGGGCAAGTGGGTGGTCGCCGTTCCGATGGCGCTCCTCGCGCTGGCGACGATCTATCCCCTCGTGTTCACCGTCAACGTCGCCATGAAGACCCGGCGTGACTACGTCCTCGACCGGTTCTCCCCGACGACCTCCCTGAACTGGGACAACATCGTCACCGCGTGGACCAGCGTCGGCATGGCACGATACTTCGCCAACTCGCTCATCGTGGTGACGATCTCGGTGGTCGTCCTGCTGCTCCTCGGATCGATGGCGGGCTTCGCGCTGAGTCAGCTGCGGTTCCGCGGTTCCAAGGCGCTCTTCCTGGGCTGTCTCGCGGCGCTGTTCATCCCGTTCCAGGTGATCATGGTGCCGCTCACGCGGGTCATGGCGGACAGCGGCCTCATCGACACCTATCCGGGACTGATCCTGGCCTACGTCGCGCAGTTCCTCCCTTTCACAATCTTCCTGATGACGAGTTACTACAAGACCGTTCCAAGGGAGATCATCGACGCGGCGAGAATCGACGGGAACACGACGTACGGCGTCTACCGGCGGGTCATGCTGCCGATAGGGGTCCCGGCCCTGCTGTCGGTCGGCATTCTCGACGCCCTGTTCTGCTGGAACGACGTGCTCATCTCCCTGCTGATGATGCCGTCGGCCGACCACCGCACCCTCATGGTCGGGGTCACCTCGCTGCGCGGACAGTACTCCGACGACATCCCCACCTTCGCCTCCGGGGTTCTGATCGCCGCCGTGCCCGTGTTGATGGTCTATCTCTTTCTCCAGCGCCAGATCGCCGACGGTGTCACCGCCGGTTCCACGAAGGGCTGACATGCGTATTTCGGGGTATCGCACGTTGACGACGGTCCAGGAATGGGACCGTCCGGTCGGTGACGCCAACGGCGTCTACGCCGACGGGGTCGTTCCGGTGTCGATCATCATGGTGGACACCGACGAGGGGATCACCGGCGTCGGCATCGGGCCGCACGTGGAGCTCGACGGCGTCTTCGCCGCCATCGAGGGTGAGGATCCGCGCGGCGTGACGGCGCTGTACGACCGCATGCTGCGGCAGACCTTCAAGGCGGGCCACGCGGGCGCGGTGTTCGGGACCATCGGCGCGCTCGACACCGCCCTGTGGGACATCAAGGCGAAGGCGGCCGGTGAACCGCTCTGGCGTCTGCTGGGCGGGCGTGACAGGCGGGTTCCCGCCTACGCCTCGGGCCTGGACATCGGCCTGACCGACGACGAACTCGTCTCGGTGTACGAGGTCTACGCCCGGCACGGTCTGCGGGCGGCCAAGATCAAGGGTGGCCTCGACATCGAGCGGGACCGGCACCGCCTGACCCTGGTCCAGGAGGTCCTGACCGAGGCCGGGCACGGAACGCGGCCGGGCCTGATGCTCGACGTGAACGAGGCCTGGTCGCGCAAGCAGGCGATCCGGCACGTCCGCGAGCTCGAGCGCACCCTGGATCTCACCTGGATCGAGGAGCCCGTCCGGCGGTGGGACGCCGAGGGCCTGGCCGTCGTCGGCCGCGGGATCCGCGCGTCGGTCGCCACCGGGGAGAACCTCACCGGGCTCGAGCAGTATCGTCCGCTGCTGGCCGCGGGGGCCGTCGACATCGTCCAGACGGCCGCGGTCTGGGGAGTCACCCACTTCCTGCGGGTGTCCGCCCTGGCGCACGCCCACGATCTGCCGGTCAGCCCGATCGGCAACATCCCGGCCGGCCTGCTGCACGCCGCGACCTCGGTGCCGAACCACATGGCCAGCGAGCTGCAGGACCTGCGGCCGCCGCTCGGAGTGTCCGTCGACCTGTGCGTCGAGGACGGCGCGTTCCTCCTCGGGGACTCGCCCGGCCTGGGCCTCACGGTCGACGAGGACGTCATCGGGGGGCTCACCCTCCGGCCGGGCACCCTGACGGCCGACGGTCCCGGCGTCCGGCCCGAGCAGGCCGGCCGGCGGCTGCTGGCGGTGACCGACAACGGTCACGTCGCACAGCAGCGCCTGCTCACCCCCCTGGTCATGGACGGTCAGCGTCGAACGCCGAGGTGAGTCCCGCCGTTCGACGCCGACCGTCCATGCCGTATCCCGGACCGGAAGAAGGGAACGCACGTGTGTCCGTCACCCGTGCCGCACATAGGTACATCGGCCGCGACCCGGGCGGAAGCCGTCCGGGCGGGCCACACGATCGTGGTCGCGCCCCCCGGCGCCGAGAACGCCGACGACAGGGGGCCGGGCAGTACGGACCGGCCACTGGCGACCTTGGAGGAGGCGCGGCGACGGGCGCGCGACGCGGCGGCCGAGGGGAACCGCGACGTCACCGTCCTGCTCCTGGACGGGACCTACCGGCTGGCCTCGCCGCTGCGCTTCGACGCCGCCGACTCCGGCCGGAACGGGCACACCGTGACCTGGAAGGCGGCGCGCGGAGCCACACCCGTGCTGAGCGGCGCCCGGCCCGTCACCGGCTGGGAGCCCGACGACGCCGCCACGGGCGTCTACAGGGCGCACGTCGGCACCGGATTCGACAGCCGGCAGCTCTACGTCGACGGAATCCCGGCACAGCGCGCGCGGATCAAGCTGGCGCGCGGCGACATCACGCTGACCCCGACCGGCTTCACCATCGACAACCCGGACCTCGCCTACCTGGCCCCCCTGCCCGACCAGGGGCGCATCGACTTCCAGGCGATGCTGTCGTTCACCAACCGATTCGCGCCGGTGCGGAGCATCTCCGGCTCGACGGTCGTCATGCGGCAGCCGGCCTGGGACAACAACACCTACGGCTACGACACCGTCCAGGCCCCGTTCCGCACGCCGACGTTCTTCCTGCTCAACTCCAGGAGCTTCCTGGACGAGCCCGGCGAGTGGTATCTGGACACCACGGCGGGAACGCTCTACTACAAGCCGCTTCCCGGGCAGGACATCTCGCGCGCGCGGGTGGAGCTGCCGCGGCTGGAATCGCTGGTCCAGATCGGCGGCACCTACGACGAGCCCGCCCGCGACCTGCGGTTCGAGGGCCTGACCTTCACCGGCACCACGTGGCTGCGCCCCGGCTCGCCCGACGGGTACGCGAACCAGCAGACCGGCGTGTTCATCAGCGGCGTCCAGCCCCACCGACCGGCCGACGCGTTCACCTCGTGCTCCTCCGGCTGCGCGGGACTGGAGGCGTCCCGTAACGGCTGGGAGCAGGCGCCCGCGGCGGTGCAGGTGTCGGCGGCGGACGACATCGGGTTCGCCGGCTGTACCTTCGTCAACCTCGGTTCCGTCGGGCTGGGCATCGGCAACGACGCCGGCGCCCACGCCACCGGCGTGGGCCTGGGCGCGCACAGGGTCTCGGTCGTGGGGTGCACGTTCACCGCGAGCTCCGGCGGCGGCATCGTGGTCGGCGGCGTACGCCCCGACGCGCACCACCCGTCCGACCCTCGTATGGTCAACAGCGACATCGTGCTCGGCGACAACCGCGTCCACGCGACCGCGCTCGAATACCTGGACCAGGCCGCGATCTTCGCCAGCTACGTCACGCGGCTGACCATCGAGCACAACTACGTCTGCGACATGCCCTACATGGGCATCGGACTCGGTTACGGCTGGGGCGCCAACGACCCGGGGGGCAGCCCCGACTACCTCGGCCGGGGGCTCTACGACTTCCAGCCGGTCCACGGCACGCCGACGACTCTGAGCGACGTCCGCGTCGTGGGCAACCACGTGCGCGACGTCGTGCGGACGATGTCGGAGGCCGGCTGCATCTACACGCTCTCGGCGATACCCGGCGGCCTCATCGACGAGAACTACTGCGAGAACAGCGGGCAGTTCGGCCTGTACTTCGACGAGGGTTCCCGGTACCTGAGCGTGAGCCGCAACGTGTTCGCCGACACCGCGGGGCAGTGGGCGCACGCCAACACCCAGAACGGCAATCACACCGGCGACCTCACGCTGATCGAGAACTACGTGACCAACCCCGCCATCACCGGCATCGCCGACGGCGACCGCGACAACGTCGTCCATGGCAACATCACCGTCGCGCACGGCAACCTCCCGATCGAGGCCAGCCGGGTGATCTACAACGCGGGCCCCACCGGCCCGTACCGCGGCGCTCCCGACCCGCGGCGTCCCCCGGTCGGCGCCTTCCTCGCGGCCGATCCGGTCACCGTGAGTGCCGGTGATCCGGCCACCGTCACCGCCACGGTGAAGAACCTGGGCGACCACCTGGTCACCGGCCTGACCGTCTCGATCACCGTCCCCGAGGGCTGGCGGGCCGAACGCGCCGGCAGGCCGGTGAGACGCGCGCTGCCCCCCGGCGCCTCGGACACCGAGACGTGGAAGGTCACGGCACCCGAGCCGTTCACGCCCCCGATCGGCCACACGCCCGTCAAGGCGTCGGTGATCTTCCAGGTCGGCGAGGCCGGTTACGTCCTGGACAGGTCGCTGACACCGGCCGCGCCCGGCCCGCCGTGGGGAGGCGGGACGCCGGGTCGATCACCGTCTCCCACGCCGCCGGCGTGACGGGCCGGTCCGGCTTCGACGGCCTCACCGTGAGCGAGCCCGGGGCCGTACGGACCGTGACCGGGCCGTACGGCTTCCCGGTCACCAGGGCCACGCGCGGGCGACCCCGGCCGGTCACAGGCGGGGCGGCTCGATGTTCAGGGCTCCGGAGCGGAAGGCCGCCACCTCCACCCGAGCGCCGGGAAAGCCGGCCTCGCGTACGGCCGGCACCAGGCCCGGCAGGCCGGCGGCCCGGGGCGTCAAGCCGGCGTCCACTTCCACTCGCACCCGGTCACCGAGGTCACGTACCCGCAGGTCGGTGACCGGCAGACCGGCTCGGGCCAGCAGGCGGCGCACCGCCCGCTCGGCCGTCTCGATCCGGTGCAACCGGGCCGGCGTCACCTCCAGGCCGTAGGCCACCCGGCTGGCCAGACAGGGCGCGGCCGGCTTGTCCCAGGTGACCAGGCCCCACGCCTCGCTGACCCGCCGTACCTCGGCCTTGGTCAGACCGGCGTCGCGCAGCGGGGCGAGCACCCCGCGCTCGTCGGCGGCCCTGATTCCCGGCCGGAACGGGTCCACGGCGTCGTCGGCGTTGGTGCCGGTGGCGACGTGTGCGAAGCCGTGCTCCGCCGCCACCCGGCCGATCACGTCGAGTACCTCCGATTTGCAGAAGTAGCAGCGGTCGCGGCCGTTGGCGCGGTAGCCGGGGTTCGCCGCCTCGGCGGTGGCCGGCAGCGGGTGCCGTACGCCGAGGGAGGCCGCGAACCGCCGGGCCACGTCGAGTTCCTCGGCCGCCAGGCTGTCGGAGACCGCCGTCACCGCCAGCACCCGCCCGGTCCCAAGTGCCCGGACCGCGGCCGCCAGCACCAGCGCGGAGTCGGCCCCGCCGGAGAAGGCGACGGCGAGTGAGGGCAGGGCCGCCAGCCGGTCGAGCAGTGTGGTGATCTTGCTGTCGGGGGTCATCCTGATCTCTTTTACGTAGGGGGCCGTTCGCGAGTCAGCCGTAGCGCCCAGGCGGCCGTCTCGCGCAGGGACAAGCCAAGGGCGGCCGAGGCGGCGGCCACGTCGTCGTGTTCGGGTTTGGCCGAGTGGGGTCCGTGCTTGACACGCACGCGATGGCCTTCCAGGTCCACCTCGGTGGTGTGCCGGGGCAGGGCCGTGCGCTCGACCGCGACCTCGCGCACGCCGAGCGCGCCGGTCTCGGTGAGGACCAGTTCGCGCAGGGCCGGTGCGGCGGGGCGGCGGCACAGCAGGTGCAGCACGTGCGCCGGCCGGCCCTTCTTCATGGTGGCCGGGGTGGCCCAGGCGTCCAGGGCGCCGGCGTCGAGGGCCCGTGCGATCGTGTGGCCGAGCACCTCGCCGGTGACGTCGTCCAGGTTGGTCTCCAGGACGACCAGGGGCTCGGTGCCGGCGTCGCGGGCGGGTTCGGCGAGGGTGACGGCGACGATGTTCGGCCGGTCGGGAAGCTCCCGGGTGCCCGCGCCGTAGCCGGTCGCCACCGGGGTCATCGCCGGCGGCGGGGTGTATCGCGTTCCCATGGCGCGCAGCAGCGCGGCCCCCGTGGGGGTCACGGTCTCCCCGGGCAGGTCGCTGCCGGTCACCAGAGCCCCCTGCAGCAGGGCGGCGGTCGCGGGGGCCGGTACGGGCAGTACGCCGTGGCGGGTGATCACCGTGCCGGTGCCGAGGGGGATCGGGGCGCAGTGCACGGCCGTGACGCCGAGCAGGTGCAGCGCGGCGGCCACGCCGACGATGTCCACGAGCGCGTCGTGGCCGCCCAGCTCGTGCAGGTGCACCCGGCCGGGGTCGGCGCCGTGGATCCGGCCCTCCGCCTCGGCGATCGCCCGCAGCGCGGCGCCGGCGAGGGCGGCGACCGGTTCCGGGCAGGCGGCCCCGGCCATGGAGATCAGCTCGGCCGCCCGTCGCTCGGTCGCGGTGTCGGTGACCACGACCCGTACGCGGGTCACCGCCAGCCCATGGCTGACCACCCGCCCGGCCGTCAGCTCCCACCCGGTGAGACCGGTCGATCCCACCGCCGCGCGGATGCCGTCCAGCGGTGCCCCGGCGTCGATGAGCGCCGCCAGCAGCATGTCCCCCGCCAGCCCCGTGAACGGGTTGACCCAGCAGATCACGGCCCTTCCCCCTGCTCCGCCGCCTCCGCGCCCGCCGGGGAGGGCCGGGGTGCGGGAGAGTCCGCGCCGACCGGGAACGGGGTGGGCGGGGATGGTGAGGAGGCGCGGCGGGTGGCGGTGTGGGCGAGCCGGTGAGCGGCCATGGCGGCGCCGAACCCGGAGTCGATGTTGACCACGGTGAGGCCCGCGGCGCACGAGGACAGCATCGCCAGCAGGGCGGTGACGCCCTCCAGGGCCGCGCCGTACCCGACGGAGGTGGGCACGGCGATCACCGGCGCCGCCACGAGACCGCCGACGGCGCTGGCCAGCGCGCCCTCCATGCCCGCCACGACGATCACCGCGTCGGCCGCGCGTAGCCGCCCGGTCTCGGCGAGCAGCCGGTGGATTCCCGCCACGCCCACGTCGCGGACGACGGTGACGGCCAGCCCGATCGCCTGGGCCACGGCCGCCGCCTCGGCCGCCACCGGCCCGTCGGACGTACCCGCCGTGACCACCGCGACCGCGAAAGGGCCGGCCGCCGCCGGCCGCCACACCAGCAGCCGCGCCACCGGGTCGTAGGACCCGCCCGGCACGGTCGCCAGGACGGCCCCGGCGGCCGTCTCCTCGACCCGCGTGGCCAGCACCGGGCCGGTGTTGCGGGCGAGCAGGGTGGAGACGATGGCGGCGATCTCCCCGGCGGTCTTGCCCGGCCCGTAGACGACCTCGGGCGTCCCCTGGCGGGCCTCCCGGTCCACGTCGACGCGGGCGAACCCCAGGTCCACCGCGCGTTCGCTCATGCCCGGCCGCCGGACAGGTAGGGAATGGTCTGCGGGCCCTCCGGCAGCACGCACAAGCGGGCGCCCGGCCCGGCGGCGGCCAGCGCCTCGGTCACCGTGGCCGCGATGTCGCCGGTCCGTTCCAGGTGGGCGACCGCCAGGTCGGCGTCGCTGAGATATGAGGTGTGCATCACCACCCGCGCGCCCGCCTGGACGCGTGCCTGGATCTGCACCTGCCACTGGTCGGGGACGGTCACCGGCCGGGCGGCGATCGCGTCGAGCAGCGCCCGCGGGGAGGGCGCCGAGGCCAGCACCTCACGGTAGGAGCCGTGGTCGGGGAAGCCGTCGCGGCACTCGGCGGCGCAGACGATCACGCCGCCCGGCCGGACCACCTGGAACGCCGCCGACATGCCCTTGACCGACTGGTAGAGGTTCTGGTCGAGGGGGTAACCGGAGTTGGTGGTCACCACCACGTCGAAGGGCGCCTCGACCCCTCGCATGGCGACCCGGCGGGCGGCGGCGGTGGCGGCGGCGTGCATGGGCAGGATGTCGCCGCCGAACGCCGCCGCTATGTCCTTGTCCCGGTTGAGGATCACGTCGAGGGCGAAGGTCACCCCGGTGCCCTCGGCGATGGCCCGCACGTCGTCGTGCACGGGGTTGCCCTCGATCACTCCCCAGGTGGCCCGGGGGTCGCCGATGCGCGCGGCGTCGTGCAGGGTGAGCACGGTCTCCAGCGCGGCCAGGCCGGGGGCGACCAGCTTGGGTCCGCCGGAGAAGCCCGCGAAGAAGTGCGGCTCCACGAAACCGGTGGTGATCCGCACGTCGGCCTCGACCCAGGCGGTGTTCAGCCATACCGGCACGTCCTTGCCGAAGCGGCCGAGGTAGGTGAGCGATCCCGGGTCGCGGGCGTCGTGGTTGACGATCCGCACGGAGTCCACGACCGTGTCGCCGAACATCGCGCGCAGTTCGGCCTCGGTGTTGCCGCGATGGGTGCCGGTCGCGACGAGGATGGTCACGTCGTCGAGGTCGATGACGCCGTCGAGTTCGTCAAGGATCGCCGGAATCATCAGGTGCCGCGGCTGGGGGCGGGTGCCGTCGCAGGCCGAGATGGCGACGGTCTGGCCGGGCCGTACCCTCTCGCGCAGCGGCGGCCCGGACACCGGGTCGCGCAGAGCCGCTCGCAGCGCGCCCATCTGGTCGGGCGCGGCCGCGTGGTGGACAGGCGTCACCACCGTGGTGGCCCTGTCGGGCAGTTCGACCGTCAAGCCGGTCTCCCCGTAGGCCAGGCGGACCTTCACGGCGTCTCCTCCGCGCCGGGCTCCGGCCAGAGTCCGTCGGAGATGCCGGTATCGGCCGGGTCCGGGTCGCCGTCGGCCCCGTCCGGGGAGCCCTCGACGTCTTCGAGCACCGAGCGAAGCCACGTCTCGGTCGTGCCGATGTGCACCAGCGCCGCCGCCTGGGCGAGCGTCGCGTCACCGGCGGCCAGGGCGTTGTAGATCGCCTCGTGCTCGGCGATGGTCTTGTGCGAGCTGCCGGTCTCGACCGTGCCACGCCACACCCGCATCCGCAGGGTGCGGCCGGAGATCCCGTCGAGCAGGGTGGACAGCGTCTCGTTGCCGGTCGCCCGCACCACGGCACGGTGGAAGGCGGCGTCATGGTGGTTCAGCTTCTCCACGTCGTCGCTGGCCGCGCACATCGCGGCCAGGTGCTCGCCGATCTCGGCGAGCTGTTCGGCGGAGATCCGGGACGCGGCCAGCGCGGTCGCCGCGGGCTCCAGCATCCGCCGCACCTGGACGATCTCCAGCAGGGTGTCGTCGCGCAGCAGCTCGACGGCCAGCCCCAGCCCTTCCAGCAGCAACCGCGGCTCCAGGCTGGTCACGTAGGTGCCATCACCCCGCCGTACGTCGAGCACCCGGGCCACGACCAGTGCCTTGACCGCCTCGCGCAACCCGTTGCGGGAGACACCGAGCTGGGCGGCGAGCTGGTGCTCCGGGGGCAGCCGCGCCCCGGGGGGGAGCTCACCCGACTGGACGAGCGCCCGGATGCGGGAGATCGCCTCGTCGGTCAGGGACATGGGCGCGGCCTCCGGCCGTGGAGTCGCTCGATCGGTACGCAGGTCACAGCGGGAACATAACAGACATCCCATGTCCGTGCGAGGCGCCGATCGATCGCAGGACAAACATGGGCTGTATCCGCGCGACGCACTCAGTAAATATCCGACTAATACGTCATGTTAGCGATATCTCGTCTGAGGGTCTAGACACATCGCGCCCGGGGGATTACAAAGACATCCCATGTCCATGTGGTGAAGATCTCTTCACCTTCCGGAAACATCCGCTGGAGGTAGACCTTCGTGCGCACGCATCGCCAGAGCGGGTCACCGTGACGGAGCTGGTCACCGCGGTCGAGGCCCACGACATCCGATTCCCCACCTCTCGATACCTCGACGGTTCCGACGCCATGAACCCCGAGCCCGACTACTCCGCCGCCTACGTGATCGTGCGGACCGGCGGCGGGCAGGAAGGGCACTCGCTCGCCTTCACCGTCGGGCGCGGCAACGAGATCGCCGTCGCCGCCGTGGAGTCGCTGGCGCCGCTGGTCACCGGACGGCCGGTGGCCGAGGTGCTCGGCGATCTCGGCGGGGTGTCGCGCCGGCTCACCGGCGACAGCCAGCTGCGCTGGCTCGGCCCGGAGAAGGGCGTCATCCACATGGCGGCGGGGGCCGTGCTCAACGCCCTGTGGGACCTTCGCGCGCGCAGGGCGGGCAAGCCGCTGTGGCGGCTGCTGTCGGAGCTGTCACCTGAGGAGATCGTCGACGTCGTCGACTTCCGCTACCTGGAGGAGGCGCTCACCCGGGAGGAGGCGCTGGTCATCCTGCGCGGCGCCGAGCCGGGCCGCGCCGAGCGCCGCGCACGCCTGCTCGCCGAGGGCTACCCGGCCTACACCACCACCCCCGGCTGGCTCGGCTACACCGATGACAAGCTGGTCCGGCTGGCCAAGGAGGCGGTCGCCGACGGGTTTCGCCTCATCAAGCTGAAGGTCGGCGCCGATCCGGCCGAGGACGTGCGGCGCGTACGGCTGGCCCGCGAGGCGGTCGGCCCCGATGTGCGCATCGCCGTGGACGCCAACCAGGCATGGAACGTCGGCCAGGCGGTCGAATCTCTGGCCCCGCTCGCCGAGTTCGACCTGTACTGGATCGAGGAGCCCACCTCCCCCGACGACGTGCTCGGCCACGCCGCCATCCGCAAGCGGGTCGCGCCCATCAAGGTCGCCACCGGCGAGCACGCCCACAACCGGGTGATGTTCAAGCAGTTCCTGCAGGCGGGCGCGATCGACATCCTGCAGCTTGACGCGGCCAGGGTCGCCGGGGTCAACGAGAACATCGCCATCCTGCTGCTGGCCGCCAAGTTCGGGGTGCCGGTGTGTCCGCACGCGGGTGGCGTCGGCCTGTGCGAGATGGTCCAGCACCTGTCGATGTTCGACTACGTGGCCGTCAGCGGCACCACCGAGGACCGCGTCATCGAGTACATCGACCACCTGCACGAGCACTTCACCGACCCGGTGGTGATCAGAGACGGCCGGTACGTCGCTCCCCTCGAACCAGGCGGAGGCGCCGAGATGCGTCCGGCGTCGCGCGCCCAGTACGCCTATCCGCACGGCCCCCGGTGGGCCCCCGACACAGCCCCCGACACAGCCGCTGACACAGCCGCCGGCGGCAGAGGGGCGGCCGGCACCGACCTGGCCGTGGACGGCGGCATGTACGGCCTTCGGCCGCGACCAAGCACAGGAAAGGAACGACCATGAGACGAGGACTCGCCCTGGGAACGGCCGTCGCCCTGGCGGCCGGCCTGACCGGCGCCTGCGGGGGCGGCGCCGGCAGCGGCACGGCGGCCGCCCCGGAGGGCGGCAAACCGGTCGTCGGGGTGGACTACCCCCGCTCCGACACCGACTTCTGGAACTCCTTCATCAAGTACGTCCCCCAGTTCGGCGCCGAG
Organism: Streptosporangium sp. G11; assembly: GCF_051192615.1. NCBI lineage: Bacteria > Bacillati > Actinomycetota > Actinomycetes > Streptosporangiales > Streptosporangiaceae > Streptosporangium > Streptosporangium sp. G11. The sequence goes on along the minus strand of NZ_JBPJUQ010000069.1, from coordinate 19,437 downwards.
AACGGTCTGGAGCTGAAGACCTCCAACTCGCAGAACGACATCTCCAAGCTCACCGCCAACGTGCAGAGTCTCATCAGCCAGGGCGTCAAGGGCCTCGTGCTGGCGCCGCAGGACACCGCCGCCGTGGCGCCCACCCTCCAGCAGCTCACCGCCAAGAAGATCCCCGTCGTCATGGTCGACACCCGCCCCGAGCAGGGCGACGCCTACATGGTCGTACGCGCCGACAACCGGGCCTACGGGGAGAAGGCGTGCAAGTTCCTCGGCGAGAAGCTGTCCGGCAAGGGCAAGGTCATCATGCTCCAGGGCGACCTGGCCTCCATCAACGGCCGCGACCGCACCGAGGCGTTCAACGACTGCATGAAGGCCGGCTACCCCGGCATCACGGTGTTCGGCGAGGCCACCAACTGGGACGGCGCCATCGCCTCGCAAAAACTCCAGACGCAGCTCACCGCCCACCCCGACATCAAGGGCGTCTACATGCAGTCGAGCTTCGCCCTGTCGGGCACCCTCCAGGTGCTCAAGCAGCGCGGCCTGCTGGTCCCTCCGGCCGACTCCAAGCACGTCTTCGTCATCTCCAACGACGGCATCCCCCAGGAGCTGAAGGAGATCGCCGCCGGCAACATCGACGCCACCGTCTCACAGCCGGCCGACCAGTACGCCAAGTACGCGCTGGAGTACACCAAGGCCGCCATCGACGGAAAGACGTTCAAGCCCGGCGCGACCGACCACGACAGCACCATCGTCCAGGTGCGTCCGGGCCTGCTGGAGGACCAGCTCTCCGCGCCCCTGGTCACCGCCGACGGCGCCACCTACGGCGACGTCCCGAGCGTCAAGTCGGACGACTCCTCGCTGTGGGGCAACAACCTTGGCGGCTGACCGGGCGCCCGCTCCTCTCGTCGAGGCGGTGGGCGTCACCAAGAGATACGGCGAGACCGTCGCGCTGGACCGCGCCGGAATCCAGATCATGCCCGGCCGGACTCACGCCCTGGTCGGCCGCAACGGGGCCGGGAAGTCCACCCTGGTCTCGATCCTCACCGGGCTCCAGCCCCCCGACGAGGGCGAGGTGCGGTTCGGCGGCGAACCCGCCCCGCGCCTCGCCGACCGCGACGCCTGGCGGCGGCGGGTGGCCTGCGTCTACCAGAAGTCCACGATCATCCCCGAGCTGACCGTGGCGGAGAACCTCTACCTGCACCGCCACGACCTGAACCGGTTCGGGCTGGTCCGCTGGGGCGCGCTGCGGCGCAAGGCGGCCACGCTGCTCGCCGACTGGTCGGTGGACGTCGACGTACGCCTGCCGGCCGGCGAGCTGGACGTCGAGCAGCGGCAGTTCGTGGAGATCGCCCGCGCGCTGTCCTTCGGCGCCCGGTTCATCATCCTCGACGAACCGACCGCCCAGCTCGACGCCGCCGCCATCGCCCGGCTGTTCACCCGCATCCGCGCCCTGCAGGAACAGGGAGTGACCTTCCTGTTCATCAGCCACCACCTGCGGGAGATCTACGAGATCTGCGACACGGTCACCGTCTTCCGCGACGCCCGGCACATCCTGACCACCACGGTGGCCGACCTGACGCACGCCGAGCTGGTGGCGGCGATGGCGGGAGAGGCCACCGGCCTGGCCACCGCACTCCCCCGGGCCTCCGTGCCCGCCGATGCCGGCGTGGTGCTCGGCGTGCGCGACCTGTCATACGGCGACGCCTACCGGGAGATCGACTTCCAGGTCCGGGCCGGCGAGATCGTCGGCCTGGCGGGCGCGACCGCCAGCGGCCGGACCGAACTGGCCGAGACCGTCGTCGGGCTGCGCGCGGCCGATTCGGGCGCGATCGAGGTCGCCGGCCGCCGCCCCCGTCCCGGCAGCGTGCCCGACGCGCTCGCCGCGGGTGTCGGTTTCGTCCCCCGCGACCGGCATCACCAGGGATTCGTCTCGATGATGTCGATCGCCGACAACGCCACCATGACCGTCCCCGAACGGCTCGGCGAGGCCGGCCTGATCAACGGCCGGCGACGTGACCGGCTGGCCAGGACCCTGATCACCAACCTGGCGATCAAGACCCCCGGTCCCGGCCTGCCCGTGATGGGCCTGTCCGGCGGCAACCAGCAGAAGGTCGTCATGGCCAGGGCGCTGGCCTCCGATCCCCGGCTGCTCGTGCTGATCACCCCCACCGCCGGGGTGGACGTGAGGTCCAAGGAGTTCCTGCTCGGCAAGGTCGAGGAGACGGCCGCCAAGGGGAGCGGCGTGCTGATCGCCTCCGACGAGCTCGACGACCTGCGGCTGTGCGACCGGCTGCTGGTGATGTTCCAGGGCCGCCTCGTCGCGGAGATGGCCGCCGGATGGCACGACCACGACGTGGTGGCGGCCATGGAAGGAGTCCGGCTCGATGCCCTCGACGCCTGAGAAAACCCTCACGCCCGCCGCGGAGAGCGCCGTCCCCCCGCGGGAGCGGCCACGGGTGCGGCTGGCCCGGCTGCGCGACCTCGCGCTGATCCCCGCGATCATCGTGATCGCCGTCGTCGGCCAGATCGTCCACCCGATCTTCCTGCAGGGCGACAACCTGATCAACATCCTGCAGACCATGTCGGAGATGTCGCTGCTGGTCATGGCGCAGACGATCGTCCTGGTCGCCGGCAAGATGGATCTCTCACTGGAGTCGACCTTCGGTCTCGCGCCGGGCGTGGCCGCCTGGCTGACCGTCGCCGTCGGCTCGGGCGCCGGGCTGGGCGTGCTGTCGGGCGTCTGGGCGATCCCGGTCACCCTGGCCGTCGGCGCGCTGATCGGCGCGATCAACGCGCTGCTGATCGTGCGGTTCGGGCTCAACGGCTTCATCGTCACCCTCGGCATGCTGATCGTGCTGCGCGGCCTGCTCACCGGCATCTCCGGCGGCCAGACCTTCTTCAACCTGCCGCCGTCGATGCTCTACCTCGGCTCGGCCCTGTGGCTCGGCGTGCCCGCCTCGATCTGGCTGTGCCTGCTGCTGTTCGCCGCCGGCATCGTGCTGCTCGGCTTCACCCGCTACGGCCGCGCCCTGTACGCCATCGGCGGCAACGTGGACGCGGCCAAGGCCGCCGGCATCCGCACCGGCCGGGTGCTGTGGACCGCCCTGGTGGGCGCCAGCCTGCTCGCCGCCCTCGGAGGCCTGCTGCTGTCGGGACGCCTCGCCTCGGTGGCCGCCGCCCAGGGCGACGGCGCCATCTTCACCGTGTTCGCCGCGGCCGTCATCGGAGGCGTCAGCCTCAACGGCGGCAAGGGCACCATGTTCGGCGCGTTCACCGGCATCCTGCTCCTCTACATGATCCAGAACGTCCTCACCCTGGCCGGCGTGCCCGCCCAGTGGATCCAGGCACTCAACGGCGCCATCATCCTCATCGCCCTCATCCTGTCCCGCCTCACCGGAGGAAAAGTCCAGGAATAACCCGCCCCAGACAGCCATTCCCCGTTCCTCCGCCACGGCACTTCCAAGCGCCACACCCCCTACCGATGGGAACGACAATGTCCGACGAGCACGACCTGACACGCAGGCGACTGATGCAGATCGGAACAGCCGGAGCCGGCGCTCTGCTGTTACCGCTGCAATGGACGGCGGCCGCGCGGGCCGCCTCGGCGCCCCCTCCAGCGGTGAGCGCCGCGGGCGACCTGGCGCTGTGGTACGACGAGAGCGCCGGCACCGACTGGCTGCGCGCGCTCCCGATCGGCAACGGCCGCCTGGGCGCCATGGTGTTCGGCAACGTCGACACCGAGCGGCTGCAGCTCAACGAGGACACCGTCTGGGCCGGTGGGCCCTACGACCAGAGCAACACCCGGGGCGCGGCGGCGCTCGGACAGATCCGGCAGCTGGTCTTCCAGAACCAGTGGAGCCAGGCCCAGACCCTGATCGACCAGAACATGCTCGGCAGCCCCGCGGGCCAGCTGGCCTACCAGACCGTCGGCAACCTGCGGCTCGCCTTCGGCAACACCTCCGGGGTCTCGGAGTACAACCGCTATCTGGACCTGACCACGGCCACCACGACGGTGTCGTACCTGAAGAACGGCGTGCGCTACCAGCGCGAGACGTTCGCGAGCGCGCCGGACCAGGTGATCGTCATGCGCCTGACCGCCGACAGGACCGGCTCGATCACGTTCTCCGCGACGTTCGACAGCCCCCAGCAGACGACGCGATCCAGTCCGGACGGCACGACGGTGGCGCTCAGCGGCGTCTCGGGCAACATGGAGGGCAAGACCGGCGCGGTCCGGTTCATGGGCCTGGCGCGGGCCGTCATCGAGGGCGGCACCGTCAGCAGCTCCGGCGGCACGCTGCAGGTGACGTCCGCGAACAGCGTGACGGTGCTGATCTCGATCGGCTCCAGCTACCGCAACTTCCGCGACGTCAGCGGCGACTACCAGGGCATCGCGCGGCAGCATCTGAACGCCGCCGTCGCCAGGACCTACACCGACCTGCGCGCCCGGCACGTCGCCGACTACCAGCGGCTGTTCGGGCGCACGACGCTCGAGCTCGGCCGCACCTCGGCGGCCGACCAGCCGACCGACGTGCGGATCGCGCAGCACAACAGCGTCAACGACCCGCAGTTCTCGGTGCTGCTGTTCCAGTTCGGCCGCTACCTGCTGATCTCCTCGTCCCGGCCCGGCACCCAGCCGGCCAACCTGCAGGGCATCTGGAACGACTCGCTGGCACCGTCCTGGGACTCGAAGTACACCATCAACGCCAACCTGCCGATGAACTACTGGCCGGCCGACACGACGAACCTGTCGGAGTGCTTCGAGCCGGTGTTCGAAATGATCAACGATCTCACGGTCAGCGGAGCCCGCACGGCCCAGGTCCAGTACAACGCCGGCGGCTGGGTGGCCCACCACAACACCGACGCGTGGCGGGGCAGCTCCGTCGTCGACGGCGCGTTCTGGGGCATGTGGCAGACCGGCGGCGCGTGGCTGGCCACCCTGATCTGGGAGCACTACACCTTCACCGGCGACACCGCGTTCCTCCAGCGGTACTACCCGGCGATGAAGGGCGCCGCGCAGTTCTTCCTCGACACCCTCGTGCAGGAACCGAGCCTCGGGTTCCTGGTCACGAACCCGTCGAACTCCCCGGAGCTGGCCCACCACAGCGGCGTCAGCGTCTGCGCCGGCCCCACGATGGACAACCAGATCCTGCGCGACCTGTTCAACGGCTGCGCCAAGGCCGGCCAGGCGCTCGGCGTCGACGCCGACTTCCGGACGCGGGTCCTGGCCGCCCGGGACCGGCTCCCTCCGACGAAGACCGGCTCGCGCGGCAACATCCAGGAGTGGCTGTACGACTGGATCGAGACCGAGCCCGCCCACCGGCACGTCTCCCACCTCTACGGCCTGCACCCCAGCAACCAGATCACCAAGCGCGGCACCCCGGCGCTGTACAACGCCGCGCGGCGCACCCTCGAACTGCGCGGCGACGACGGGACCGGCTGGTCGCTCGCCTGGAAGATCAACTACTGGGCGCGGATGGAGGAGGGCGCCCGCGCGCACACCCTGATCCGTCTTTTGGTGACGACGGCCCGGCTCGCGCCGAACATGTTCGACCTGCATCCTCCGTTCCAGATCGACGGCAACTTCGGCGCGACGTCCGGTATCGCGGAGATGCTCCTGCAGAGCCACAACGGCGAGCTGCACGTGCTCCCGGCGCTGCCCACGGCCTGGCCGGCCGGGAAGGTGCAGGGCCTGCGGGGGCGTGGCGGCTACACGGTGGACACGACGTGGAGCTCCGGCACGGCCACCGAGATCCTCGTCAGGTTCGACCGCGACGGGACCGTCAACGTGCGCAACCGGATCTTCACCGGTACCTACCAGGTGGTCGACACCGCGAGTGGCGCCGCCGTCACCGTCACCAAACCCGAGTCCGACGTCGTCGCGCTGACCGGCCAGGCCGGCCGCACGTACCGCCTGACCGGAACCGGCGCACCGCAGCCCACCTATGTGCGGATCGCCAACGGGACCACCGGCCTGGTCCTGGACAGCGGCGGCAACGTCGCCTCCGGGTCGAACCTCAAGCAGTGGAACAACGACGGCAGCGCCAACCTGCAGTGGCAGCTCGTCGACCTGGGCAGCGGCTGGTACCGCATCGTCAACCGCACCAACGGCATGGTCATCGACAGCTGGGGCAACGCCGCCAACGGCGCCGTCGCCCGGCAGGCGGCCTGGGGCGGCGGCAACAACCAGCAGTGGCGCCTCAACAACGTGGGCAACGGCCGCTCCCAGATCATCAACCGCGGCACCGGTACGGCCCTGGACGGCATGGGCAACAGCACCGCCGGCTCCACCGTCGCCATGTGGGCGCCCAACACCAACACCAACAACCAGTGGACCATCACGGGCGTGTGACGGTCGGCACCTGTCCCAGACCTGATCCATGTGTGCTCCGCCGCGACCGGCCACCGGTCGTGGCGGAGCACATCCCGGTGTGCGCGTCGCGCCCCGGGACGGCTCCGGCGCCCAGCCGGCGGCCGGGCCGGCACGAACGCCGGGCGTTCGGACCGGCGAGGCGTTCGTGGTCGGAGTTTTCCTCGCCGGAAGCCGATCGGAAGGGGAACCGCCACACCTGACAGCCAGGTCACAGAAGTTAGCGGAATTCGGTCCGAAATTCATGATTGCCAAGTCGTAACTTCTGTGAAACTTTCACTTGCGCGGGCGCCGTCAGACGATCCCTCCCCGGACGAATGTCCAGGCAGGGAAGCGTGCCGACGGCGACGCTCAGGTCAGCGAGGATCGCGGCTCGTTGACGCCGGTCGACCAGTCGGATGTACTCCGCGACATCACCCCCCTCAGGAGCAGGCCATGGAGATCTGGAACCTCAAATGTTAGCGGTAACAATTTCCCGGCCCACCGCTGCGGCGCAGGGCCACGTGTCGTGCATCACCTCGATCAGCGCCTCGTCGAGCGCCGTGGACCAGCAGAACACCACCTTCCGGGCAATTTCACGACCGTAATGTTAACGCTAACAAGTTCTTGAAAGGAGAATGATGCGTCCTGCCAGGCGAAATGGTGCGGGCCCGCCTTCTCCTGCCGCACCTCCAGCGACCCCACCAGCCCCAACGGCTGGTCATCACCACGAACCCTCTTCTCCGGCAGCATCTCCTGCTCCGGAACCGGCCCCGTCGACCAGGCCTCATCGGCGCCGACCAACGATGGAACCGCACCTGACCGTAGCCGCGCTCAAGGTCCGGTTCCTCGGACCACGTGAACCGGACCTTGAGCCTGCTCGCCGCCGTCGGTGCCGGCCCCGAGACGCGGCGGACGCCGGCGGCTCACATGGCCTTCGCCGCCGGGACGGTACGGCTGACGCTGCCGGACCGGCGGCACGGTCCGACAATTCCCCCCACCCCCCTCGGAGTTCACATGTCACCCCTTAGCCGACGCCAACTGTTCCAGGCGGCGGGCATCACCGCCGCCGCCGCAGCCGCCGGTCAATTCACCGGCATCGCGCCCGCCTTCGCCGAGATCGCCCCCGTCCGCCCCGACATCGGCGTGTCCGCCCACCCGTTCGAGTTCGGGCAGGTGCGCCTGACCTCCGGCCGCTGGCTGGACAACCAGAACCGCACCCTGGCCTACCTGCGGTTCGTCGACGTCAACCGGCTGCTGTACGTCTTCCGCGCCAACCACCGGCTGTCCACCCAGGGCGCGGCGGCCAATGGCGGCTGGGACGCCCCCAGCTTCCCCTTCCGCAGCCACATGCAGGGGCACTTCCTGACCGCCTGGGCCCAGGCGTACACGGTGACCGGTGACACCACCTGCCGCGACAAGGCCAACGCCATGGTCGCCGAACTGGCCAGATGCCAGGCCAACAACGGCGCCGCCGGCTTCAACACCGGCTACCTCTCCGGCTTTCCCGAGTCCGACTTCACCGCGCTCGAGGCCCGCACGCTGAGCAACGGCAACGTGCCGTACTACTGCGTCCACAAGACCCTGGCCGGGTTGCTCGACGTGTGGCGTTACATGGGCAACCTCCAGGCTCGCGACGTGCTGCTGGCGTTGGCCGGCTGGGTCGACTGGCGGACGAGCCGGCTGACCTCCAGCCAGATGCAGGCCATGCTGGGCACCGAGTTCGGCGGGATGAACGCCGTCCTGACCGACCTGTACCAGCAGACCGGCGACGCGCGCTGGCTGACCGCCGCCCAGCGGTTCGACCACGCCAGCGTGTTCAACCCTCTCGCGTCGAATCAGGACCAGCTCAACGGCCTGCACGCCAACACCCAGGTGCCCAAGTGGATCGGCGCCGCCCGGGAGTACAAGGCCACCGGCACGACCCGCTACCGCGACATCGCCTCCAACGCCTGGCGTATCACCACCGGCGCGCACACCTACGTGATCGGCGGCAACAGCCAGGCCGAGCACTTCCGGGCGCCAAACGCCATCGCCGGGTACCTGGCGCGCGACACCGCCGAGGCCTGCAACACCTACAACATGCTGAAACTGACGCGGGAGCTGTGGCTGCTGGACCCGAACCGGGCGGACTACTTCGACTACTACGAGGGGGCGCTGATCAACCACCTCATCGGCCAGCAGAACCCCGCCGACGCCCACGGGCACATCACCTACTTCACCCCGCTCAACCCCGGCGGCCGCCGGGGTGTCGGTCCCGCCTGGGGCGGCGGTACCTGGAGCACTGACTACAACTCCTTCTGGTGCTGCCAGGGCACCGGTATCGAAGTGAACACCAAGCTGATGGACTCCATCTACTTCCACAACGGCACGACGCTGACGGTGAACCTGTTCACCCCGTCGGTGCTGGACTGGAGCCAGCGCGGCATCACGGTCACCCAGACGACCTCCTTCCCGGCGAGCGACACCGTCTCGCTCCAGGTCACCGGTAACGTCAGCGGCTCGTGGGCGATGCGCGTCCGCATCCCCTCCTGGACGAGCGGCGCCACGGTCAGCGTCAACGGCGCCCAGCAGGACATCGCCACCACGCCCGGCTCGTACGCGACGATCACCCGGTCGTGGACCTCCGGCGACACCGTGACCGTGCGCCTGCCGATGCGCGTGGTCATGAAGGCCGCCAACGACAACCCGAACGTCCAGGCGGTCACCTACGGGCCGCTGGTGCTGTCGGGCAACTACGGCAACACCGCGCTGTCGGCGCTGCCGTCGCTGAACCCCGCGTCGGTCACCCGGACGAGCACCTCGGCGCTCACGTTCACGGCGACCGCCAACTCCGCGACCGTCAACCTCATCCCGTTCTACGACGCCCACGGCCACAACTACACCGTTTACTGGAACACCAACGGCCAGGGCGGCACGGGGACGGCGAGCTTCCGGCTGCAGAACGCGGCCACCGGGCTCGTCCTCGGTGTCCAGAACATGTCCACGGCCGACGGCGGCCTGGCCGTGCAGTGGGCGGACAACGGCACCGCCGACCACGACTGGGTCCTGGTCGTGGACGGCAATGCCGTCAAACTGCGCAACGTCAACAGTGGCAAGGTCCTGGGCGTGGAGAACATGGCCACCACGGACAACGCCCGCGTGCTGCAGTGGGGCGACACGGGCACCGCCGACCATCGATGGACGGTCGTGGACGCCGGGGACGGGACCCACAAGCTCCGCAACGTCAACAGCAACAAGCTGCTGGCCATCCTGAACGGCTCCACGAGCCAGGGCGCGCAGGCCGTCCAGGATCCCGACAACGGCAGCGGCGACAACCAGTGGCGCTTCCTGCCCACCGGCGCGCGCCGCATCCAGAACGTCGCCAGCGGCATGGTGCTGGGCGTGACGAACATGTCCACCGCCGACGGCGGCCTGGTGATCCAATGGGGCGACACGGGCACCGCCGACCACCTGTGGACGGCCGTGACCGACACGGGCGGCTACTTCAAACTGCGCAACTCCAACAGCGGCAAGGTCCTCGGTGTCGAGAACGCCTCGACGAGCGCGGGCGCCCGGGTGGTCCAGTGGGCCGACAACGGCACCAACGACCACCGCTGGCGGCTCCGGTACGGCACCGGCGGCTCCTTCCGCATCCAGTGCGCCAACGGCGGCCGCGTCCTGGGCGTCAGCGGCGGATCCACCGCGCAGGGCGCCCAGGTCGTGCTGGCCGACGACACCGGCGCCAACGACCGCCTGTGGCGATTCCTGTGAGCGGTTCACGGTAGACGACGCGAAGCGAGAGGGCCGGGCCCGGAAGGGCCCGGCCCTCCTCCTCAGATGGCCGGTTCAAGTCGGGTGCGGGTGCCTTTCAGGCGCAGTCTCAGCATCGGGGCCGGCGTCCCCCCGAAGTGGGCCCGGTCGGCCGGGCCCCGGTAGTCGAGGAAGCTGACCACGCGCAGGTCGTCGAGCACCATCCAGGCGTAGGCCTGGTCCGGCTGGGCCGCCGGGTTCCCGATGACCAGGCCGGAGCCGTTCAGGGGTTCGTAAGGGCCCTCCAGCCTCGCGGAGACGAAACCGTAGAGGCCGGTCGGGGCGGCGCCCTCCGGTTCGAACGACTGGCGGTGGGTGCAGAAGAACAGGTAGTGGAGGCCGTCGTGGGTCACGACGTGAGGGCGTTCGATCTCGCGGTTGATCCCGTCGGCGACCAGGAGCGGCGGGCGCAGCGGCCGGCCCTCGGACTCCGGGCCCGCCAGCGCGACGGCGCCCATGTGACGGTCGCCCCACGGGATGGAGGCCGCGATCAGCAGATGGCCCCGGAACCAGGCCGGGTCGCGGAAGGCCCGGATCTTGCCCGGCCCGCCTTCGCGTTCGTCCGCCGGAAGATAGAACTCGCCCCCGGAACGTACGATCTCCCGATGCTCGGCCGATCTCGGTTGCCCGGGCTCTCCGTTGAGCGGTAGCCGGGCCTCGAACACCCGCTGGGCGAAGGTGGGCCGCTTCTCGTCGCGGTGCCCGGTCACCGTGTAGAAGACCGAGACCGTGTCGTCCGTACGCCGGATCGCCGTACCGGACCACTCGCGGCTGCCCGGCGACTCGCCGTCGGGGAAGACGTTCCCGAGGTCGATCCACTTCCCCTCGTCCAGGGCGAGCAGGCGGATGCGGGCGACGTCGTGGCGGTCCTCCGGATGGCCGGCCGCCGGGGCGGTCAGGCCCATCCAGAGTTCGCGGCCGTCGAAGAGGGCGGTGGCACCGCTCTCTTCCTGGATCGGCCACATGTCCCACAGGTCCAGGCCGGGCAGCGCCGCCTCGACGGGGCCGAGGATGGGCGGTGCGGTCGTCGCCGGGTCCTCGGTGATCAGGTCGAGGTGATGCCGCGTCCACCGGGTGGTCGTGCTCACTCGTTCTCATTTCCGTTCAGGGCCGCTCGGGCCAGTTCCGCCGCGCCGGTGATCCCGGACAGATTTCCGAGTCCCGGCGGGGTGATGACGGTGTCCAGGGGATAGCCACCGGCCAGTTCGGCGGTGCGGGCCCTGACCAGATCGAGCAGGCCGGGCCTGGCGCCGACCCCGCCGCCGATGATCACCGCCTGTGAGGACAGGGTGGCGGCCAGGTTGTGCACGGCCAGCGCCAGATACTCGGCCTCCAGTTCCCAGGGTTCGCCGTCCTCCAGTTCCTGCGCGGGCCGCCCCCAGCGCTGCCGCATCGACGTACCCGAGGCCAGCCCTTCGAGGCAGTCTCCGTGGAACGGGCACACGCCGGGAAACGGGTCGCGCGTGGTGTCGTGGGGCACCCGCATGTGCCCGGCCTCCGGGTGGGTGCGGCCGTGCAGGGGCCGCCCGTGCACGATGACGCCCACCCCGATCCCGGTGCCGACCGTCATGTAGGCGAGCGTGTGCAGCCCCCGCCCGGCGCCGTGGCGCAGCTCACCGATGGCGGCGCCGTTGACGTCGGTGTCGAGCCCGACCGGCACCCCGAGCCCCTCCCGGAAGGGCGTCACCACGTCGGTGCCCGACCAGCCGGGTTTGGGGGTGGTGGTGATGCGCCCGGCCGCCAGGTCGACCGGCCCGAAGGTGGCGACGCCGATCGCCGCCGGTGCGGGATGGCGGCGGAAGAAGCCGACGGCGGCCGGGATGGTCTCGTCGGGGGTCGTCGTCGGGACCACCTCGGTGGCCACGATCTCTCCGTCGGTGTCGACGAGTGCGCACACCCATTTCGTGCCGCCGGCCTCGACTGCTCCGTACATGATCATCCCTTCAGCGAACCCTGGAGCAGGGCCGTGACGAAACGCCGTTGGAAGATCAGGAACACCGTGAGCGTGGGTGTCAGGATGAGCAGCGAGCCCGCGCACAGCAGTGGGATGTCGGTGCCCCACTGCCCCTGGAAGGCGCCCAGGGCGCCGGACATGGTGCGTTGCAGCGGGTCGTCGACCAGCACGATGGCCAGCAGGAACTGGTTCCACGTCCACAGGAACAGCAGGATCGCCAGCGACGAGGTCGCCGGGGCGGCCAGCGGCACGTGCACCCGCCAGAAGAGCTGCCAGGTCCCGGCGCCGTCGATGCGGGCGCTCTCCGACAACTCCTCGGGCATGTTCACGAAGTGGGCCCGCATCCAGAACACCGAGAACGGCATGAAAAGCCCGATCAGCGGCAGGATGATCGCCCACCGGGTGTTCAGCACGCCCATGTCGCGTACCAGGTAGTAGAGCGGTGTGATGATGCCCTCGAACGGCAGCGTCAGCCCCAGCGCGAACGCGAGGAAGACGAACCGCCGCCCGGGGATGCGCAGATGCCCGATGGCGAATCCGGCCATGGTGGCCACGACCAGCGAGATCGGCACCACCCCGAGCACGATCAGCACGCTGGACTTGAGCAGCTCGGTCATCCGGGCGGCGGTGAACGCGGTGACGAAGTTGCCCCACTGCGGGTCGTCGGGCCACTCAAGACCCAGCGGGTAGCTGCCCGACGGGTGGAGCGCGGTGACGAGGAGACTGAGGAACGGCAGCAGCGTGGCCGCCATCAGCACCAGCAGCAGCACCCGGCCGGTCCAGGCCTCACGGCGATCGGAGATCATGATTTGCGGTCCCTGGTGAGCCACTGGATCGGCAGTGCGCACGCGATCACCAGCACGGTGAGGACCACCGCGAGGGCCGAGGCGAGGCCGACCTGACGTTCGGAGAAGGCCAGGTAGTAAATCTCCAGGCCGGGCACCATGCTGGCGTTGCCGGGCCCGCCCTGGGTCGAGATGTAGACGATGTCGAAGCTGGCCAGCGCGGCCACGACCGTGACGGTGACGGTGACCCCGATCTCCTGCCGCAGGCTGGGCAGGGTGATCGAGAAGAACTCGCGGAGGGGTCCGGCGCCGTCGAGACGCGCGGCTTCGTACAGGGCCGGATCGATCTTGCTCATCCCCGCCAGCAGCAGGAGCGTGCACAGCCCCAGGAGCACCCAGGCGCCGATCACCCCGACCGCCGGCAGGGCCGTCGAGAAGTCGCCCAGCCAGGCGCGGGTGATCTTCTCCAGTCCGATGGACGTGAGGATCTGGTTCACCAGCCCGGTCGAGGACAACAACCAGCTCCAGGTGATCCCGGCCGCGACCAGCGGGATGACCTGCGGCAGGAAGATGACCGTGCGGGCCACCAGAGCCAGGCGGCTGGTGGCGATGCGACGGATCGTCGCCGCGATGGCCAGCCCGAGCACGACCGGGACCGCGCTGAAGAACACGATCAGCCTCACCGCGTTGAGGATCGAGGCGAACAGGTCGGGGTCGGTGAAGACCCGCAGGTAGTTCTGGACCCCGGTCCAGGTGGCCACGCCGATGCCGTCCCACCTGTAGAGGGAGTACTGCACCGTCATGGCCAGCGGCTGGATCACGAACACGACGTAGAACGCGGCCGCGGGCAGCACGAACACCCAGCCGGCCCATCTCGACCCGCTCCGCCGTTTCACGGCCGCCTTCACCTCAGCCTCCCTTGACCTGGCTCTGGTAGTCGGCCTGCACGCTCTTGAGCAGGCCTTCGGGGGTCTGCTTCCCGCCCACCAGCTTCTGCAGGTTCGGCGTCCAGCTCTTGGCGTAGATCGCGCCGGTGGCGTTGGCGATGAAGTCCATCGCGCCGTTGTCCTGCGCGATCCGCGCGCCCGCCGCCAGGGTGCTCTCGGTGACGGTGCCCTCCGCCACCGGCGGCATCGGCCCGTCGGCCGGGCCCATCGGGTGGGAACCGCCGACCTGGACGCCGATCGTGCGTGCCTGCGTGTCGGTGGCGACCCAGTCGAGGAACTCGGCGGCGCAGTCGGCGTTCTTGGCGTTCGCACCGATGCCGAACGCCAGCGGGGCCGACATGGCGGCCCGCTTGCCGCCGGCCTGGGCCGGTGGCATCAGGAAGAAGCCGATGTCGCCCGCCATCTGCTTGTCGAGGTTGCCCGACTCCCAGTCGCCGTTGAACATGAACAGGCCGTCGCCGCCGATGAAGCGGCTCATCATCGTGGCGTAGTCGACGGCGTTGACGTCCTTCCAGAAGTATCCGGCCTTGATCCACTTCTCCAGGTGCCGGGTGGCCTGGAGGTTGGACGGGGTGTCGATGGTCGCGCCGGACTTCTGGAAGATCCACTCGTTGATCGGCGCGGGCGGGCCGTAGGAGGCCATCAGGTCCTGGAGCGGGAAGGCCAGACCACCGGTCGCGCCGCCGTTGAACTGGGCGATCGGGACCAGGCCCGCGTCCTTGGCCTTGGCCAGGGCTGCGTCGAGGTCGGCGAGGGTCTCCGGCGGATCGGTCATGCCGATCCGCTCGGCCAGCTTCTTGTTGTAGAACACGCCGGTCATGGAGAAGTTCAGGCCCATGGCGTGGAGGGAACCCTCACCCCGCACGGCGCCGCCGGGCGCCAGGCGCATCTGTTCGAGCTGGGAGGCGGGCCACTTGTCCCAGCCGTAGACCTTGGCGTACCCGTCGAGGTTCTTGAGCAGGTTGTTCTTGACCAGTTCGGAGACCTGGGGAAGGCGCATCAGGTCCGGCGGGTCGTCGGCCAGTACGCGCGGGGCGTTCTGGGTGATCACCGCGAACTGGTCCTCGCGGATGTCCCAGGTGACGTTCGGGTGTTGCTTGGTGAACTCGGTGGTGAGCGCCCTGGGCAGGGGGAATCCGGTTTCGAAGTAGCCCTTCAGCGTGACCGGCGCGGTGCCGCAGGTCGGCGCGGCCGACAACGACGACGCGGCGGCCGTCGGTTGCGCGGTGCCGCTTCCCGGCGCCGCGCAGGCGGCGGCCAGGCCTCCCCCCAGGAGGACCACCATCGCCACGCGGCTCCGGCGGGAGTGAACTCGACGAGACATGGTGCGTCTCCCTTTGCTAAATCGGATTAGCGATGCGATAGTCTCACCGCACGCATTCGATGGTGTCAAGGCCCCGTAATTCAGCTGGAATGTTGGAGGTCTCCCCCGTGAGTCGACGCCGGGTCACCTTGGCGGATCTGGCCCAGGCGGCCGGAGTGTCCCGTACCACCGCCTCGCTCGTGATGACGGGCAGGGGCCGTGAGCTGCGCATTTCCCACGATGTCGAGCAGAGGGTACTGCGCGCGGCGGACGAGTTGGGCTATCGCCCGAACGCGGTCTCCGTCGGATTGCGAACCGGAACGAGCCGGACGATCGGCTTCGTCTCCGACACCGTCGCGACATCCCGCCTCGCCGGAGACATGATCAAGGGCGCCCTGGAGGCCGCCCGCGAACGCGGCGTGATGTTGTTCATCGGTGAGACCGAGGGCGATCCCGAACTGGAGCGCGGCCTGCTGCACGCCATGCAGGACCGCCAGGTCGACGGCATCATCCTGGCCGCCATGTACACCCGGACGATCAAGGTCCCGAAGGACATCGGCCCCGCCGTCCTGCTCAACGCACTGGCGAAGCCGGCCTCCAGCCTGCCGTCGATCGTCCCCGACGAGGTGGCGGCCGGACGGGCGGCGGCCCGGGTGCTGCTCGACGCCGGCCACCACACGGAGGTCTACCTGATCGGGGCGGGACCGAGGTCGCGCGACATGCCCGCCGCCGGCGTCGCGGAGGTGGAACGCCTGGCCGGCATCAGGGAGAGCGGCCTGAAGATCGCCGGAGCCCGCGCCTGCGCCGACTGGCAACCCGAGAACGGTCTGGCCGCGACCCGGTCCCTGCTGGCCGACCACCGGCCCCGGGCGCTGATCTGCCTCAACGACCGGCTGGCCCTGGGCGCCTACCAGGCGTTGAGCGACGCCGGGCTCTCGGTTCCCGAGGACGTGTCAGTGGTGTCGTTCGACGACCACCCCATCGCGTCGTGGATGCGACCCAAGCTGACGACCGTGGCACTGCCGCACCACGAACTGGGACGCAGGGCGGTGGAGGTGCTGTTCGCCCAGATGGGTGAGGAGGCCGAACCCGGCCAGGTGCACCGGGTCCCCATGCCGGTGAGACACCGGGAGTCGGTCGCGCCCCCGTGACCCGCGGGGGCGAGTTGATCCGGTGTTTCACGCCGGGCGGCCGGCGTGGCAATCGTCGATCCGGCCCGGCGCCGTGCCGCCTCGTGCCGCCTCGTGCCGCGCCGGCTCCCTCGGCCCGACACTGTCGCGTCGCCGATGCGGGCGACCGGGGGCGGCCGACAGACCGCTTTCTCGCAGCGGTCCGTCGGCGGCGCGGTGGTCCGGCGTCAGAAGTTCTTGTTACGGACCGTCCAGGGTGCTTTGGCCGCCAGGCCTGAGGGGCTCAGGATGTACGAGCGTGCCGTGGCGTTGCCGTTGAGGGTCATGTCGAGGAAGTGGACGACGGCGGTCATGCCGTCCGTTCTCTGACTGCCGGTGATGAAGCCGGCGTGGCCCGCCTGCGGATGCTCGGCCAGCACGGAGGGTACCCGCGCCATGTCGTAGGTGGCCCGGGTGTTGTCGTAGGCGATGTCGGAAGATCCACCGTCCATGAACATCGCCGGGGAGTGCAGCTTGTAGATCTCTGAGCGGGGGTAGCCGAACGAACCGTCGGCGAAGAATCCGCTGTCGAGCGAGACGACGCTCTTGACTCGAGAATCCTGGGCGGCGACCAGCGCCTCCAGCCCGCCACAGGAATGACCCGCGGTGGCGACCTTGGACAGATCCAGTCGCTGGTAGAGCGGTGAGCCGTTGCGGACGTTCTCCCTCTCGGCCCAGGTGATTCCCTCGGTCAGCAGCGACGGCATCGGAGACCCGCTCGGCACCCCGTTCGCCGCGCCGTTGACGGATGCGGTGTTCACCACCACGAAGCCGCGGGCGGCGATGAACGTCAGCGCCTGGATCACCTCGCTCCCGTTGGTGTGCGCGCACGCACCGTTCCCGAAGAGCAGCACGGGCATGGTGCTCCCCACGGCCGCGGGGTTGGACGGCCGGAAGATGGTGTAGCGGTTGGTGCCGTAGGCCCCTTCCCTCGTGACCGGGTAGTTGTTCTCGATCGCAGGCCGACTCGTCGGGGTCGGGGTCGGAGTTGGGGTTGGGGTCGGGGTTGGGGTCAAAGTCGGGGTCGGAGTCGGTGAGGTGACGGAGCCGGTACACGTTACGCCGTTGAGGGCGAAACTCGTCGGCGTCGGGTTGGAGCCGTTCCAGCTCCCGTTGAACCCGAAGCTCACGCTGCCGCCGTTGGGGATGGTCCCGTTGTAGGAAAGGTTGGTCACCGCGACCTGGGCACCGGATTGGGTGAAGGAGCCGTTCCACAGTTGGGTGATGGTCTGCCCGGCTGGATATGCCCACGTGAGCGTCCAGCCATTGACGACATCACCCAGATTGACGATGTCGACGCTCGCGCCGAAGCCTCCGGACCACTCACTGGACTTCGTGTAGGAGACCTGACAGCCTGCAGCGGCCGCTGATGCGATGTGCATGCCGCCCACACCGGCCCCAGCGATCAGAAGCATGGCGAAGACCGACGAACTCAGTCTTCGGCGTAAGAAGTCGGCATATCTCATGAATGTCTTCCCTTCTTCGAGAAGCGGCGATCTCCGCGCCGGCTTCACGCCATCGGTGCCGATAACCCGCACAACCGCTCCGGGTCCACTGCTGGTCGGCGCTGCCATGGCAGTCCCACCCTTGCGGTTGCGTACCGTCGGCGATGCCGGCGTTCGGCACGTCCGGCAACACCCACACCCGTCAAGGCGATGGCGAGGGGCAGAGCAATCGACCACCGCGCCCCGGACACGTGCTCGGCTTTCTGAGAGGGTCCGCAAGTTTCGTTAAAATAACCAGTTTTGACCTTTTCATCACGAATAGCGCCAGATGGGATATCTGGGGAGCACGAAATCCGATACTCGGCGGACGGGCCGGCGATGCCATGGTGGTGAAACCGGCGGAAGGCGCCATGCGTCAGCCGCTTGCCCCTCCCCAGGCGAGGAGAGCCGCGGCGGCAAGACGTGAGACCGGCAAAGGTGGTGTTTTCCCAGGTCTCACGGCACTTGTGGTCGCGACGTGCGTTACGTCGGCGCATGAGTTGTTATCGCTAACAATTTGTGTCGAAAGCTCTCCCCTCATTACAGAACATCCGTCGGTGATGGCGCGGATTAAACACAAGATGCGCTCACTACGTCAAGAGCCAGCTGTGCGACAGATCGACCGAACCGAGGGGCCGACCGAGCAGGTTCACGATGTAATTCGCACCTGACCAGCGGGGACGCTGTTATCTCGCGTCATCGATCTTGGCCACTCCCAGATCTGCCGGGCCGTAAGTTTCAAGGTTTATGCCGAAAGCTAAGGGTGACGAAGCTGGTCGACCTGCACAGACGTTTCCGAAATTTTCGGGAAAGACTTGACATGTTTCGGTGATGTTTCCAGACTGAGTCTCCAGACGGCCCCCGCCCCGTCGGTGGTGCACGGCACAGGGCCCTCTGTGTGGCGCTTTGCGGTGCGCGCCTCCCGATGATGGCGCGGCGTCGATCTCGCAGGTGAAGTCCGTGTTTCCTTCGTTTCCGTCACCCATTCATGGAGTTCAACGCATGGGCATGAACGACTTACCCCCATCTGGCACCCGCCGCCGCCTCGGCGGTCTCCGCCAGGTACTGATCGCCGGTGCCCTCGGCACCCTCGTGCTCGGCACGATCACGGCGGTGACCGTCCCGGTCTCCGCCGGTGCCGCTTCCACCAGTGCCGCCGCGTCCACGCTCGGTGCGGCGGCCCAGCAGAGCGGACGCTACTTCGGCACCGCGATCGCGTCGGGCAAGCTCGGGGACTCGCAGTACACCACGATCGCCAACCGCGAGTTCGACATGATCACCGCCGAGAACGAGATGAAGATCGACGCCACCGAACCCAACCGGGGCCAGTTCAACTTCTCCAGCGGTGACCGCGTCTACAACTGGGCCGTGCAGAACGGCAAGCGGGTGCGCGGCCACACCCTGGCCTGGCACAACCAGCAGCCAGGCTGGATGCAGTCCCTGTCGGGCGGCACGCTGCGCCAGGCGATGATCGACCACATCAATGGCGTGATGAACCACTACAAGGGCAAGATCTACGCCTGGGACGTCGTCAACGAGGCCT
This sequence comes from Streptosporangium sp. G11, assembly GCF_051192615.1. Lineage (NCBI taxonomy): Bacteria > Bacillati > Actinomycetota > Actinomycetes > Streptosporangiales > Streptosporangiaceae > Streptosporangium > Streptosporangium sp. G11. Next base: position 123 of record NZ_JBPJUQ010000069.1, on the reverse strand, counting down.
TCGCCGACGGCAACTCCGGCGGCCGGCGCAGCTCCAACCTCCAGTCCACCGGCAACGACTGGATCGAGGTCGCCTTCCGCACCGCGCGCGCCGCCGACCCGGCCGCCAAGCTCTGCTACAACG